>NZ_QMEA01000062.1 GCF_012912105.1 Brasilonema sp. UFV-L1 | reverse complement strand
CGCCAAAGCTACGCTTAGGCTCCCCTCCCCTTGCCAAGGGGAGGGGATAAAGGGGAGCCAGCGCCTTGCGGTGAGACCAGTGCTGCAGGAGGGTCTCCCTCCGCAGGCATCTGGCGAACCCGGAGGGGGGTTCCCCCCGTTGTGGCATCTGGCGTGTGGGGTGGAGTCAACGTGGCAATCATAACTAATTAGCCGAACATGATATGAAAGAGGTACACAGTTGAATCTATAAAAACTACAAAGTTTTGTCAAAAAATCTTACAAACAAGCACTAGAGCCTACAAACCTGTTATTAGTACTCTATAGACAATTTTACTTGTCTAATTGCAGTATTTTCCTCAACTTCATAATTTTAAACTTGTAGGCTACTGAGTATGAAGCAGGTGCATCACCCGTTCTTTTTCCTCACCTTACCTCTGGCAACTCTAGGAAGCTTTACTTATTTCACCGTCGCAACAGCACAAATTACTCCGGATAACAGTCTCGGTGCAGAAAGTTCTGTCGTCACTCCCAATGTTGAGATTAAGGATATTCCTAGCGACAGGATTGATGGGGGCGCAACTCGTGGGGCGAACCTATTTCATAGTTTTCAGGAATTTAATATAAATGCAGGTAGAGGAGCTTATTTTTCTAATCCGGCTGGGATTGCAAACATACTCACCAGAGTGACTGGAGGTAATCCCTCGAATATTCAGGGTGTCTTGGGTGTGTTGGGCAAAGCTAACTTGTTCTTTATCAACCCCAATGGAATTATATTTGGACGAAATGCCCGGTTGGATTTGGGTGGTTCTTTTTTGGGAAGTACAGCAAATAGTCTGATATTTAAGAATGGGTTTGAATTTAGCGCTACCAATCCGCAAGCACCGCCATTGTTAACTATAAATATTCCGATTGGGTTAGGATTTCGCAACAATCCGGGAAGTATCACCAATCAGTCTAATCAGCCGACTATTGTTGATAGTAGGGGCAATCCTATTGGTCTTACTGTTCCTTCTGGAAACTCCTTAGTACTAGTTGGTGGTGACATCAACTCAGATAACGGGAGAATCACAGTACCAGGTGGACGAGTGGAGTTAGGAGGATTGGCTGGGGCGGGAACTGTTGGACTAGATGTTACTTATAATACTTTTAAACTTAATTTCGGTGGTGATAGTTTGCTCTCGAATATCACTCTGGCGAATGATGCACGAGTGGCTGTGCGGGGGAATGGAGGAGGAGATATTGTAGTTAATGCAAATAACTTTACTGCAACGAATGGTGGACGGTTGACAGCTGGAACTGAAGGAGAGGGAAATGCAGGCGATATTACCCTCAATGCAAAGAATTTCAACTTCTCTGGTGTTGGGCAGAGTGGAGTCGGTGCTGGTGTGTTCAACGATGTACAACCAGGATCAACCGGCGATGGTGGCAAGATTAATATTACAACTGGCTCCCTATCCTTAACCGATGGCGCTGAAGTGAGTGCCAGCACCTCTGGACAAGGGAATGCAGGCAATGTCACGATTAATGTCACTGGACCAGTGACGATTGCTGGGGTCAAGGACGGATTGTCCAGTAGGATTCGCAGCTTTGTGGGCACGGGGGCGACGGGGAATGGCGGAAATATTAGTATTTCCTCTGGCTCTTTTTCTTTAAGCGATCGCGCTGTGCTGCAAGCCAGCACATTTGGACAAGGGAATGCGGGCAGTGTGTCGGTGCGAGCCTCCGATTCAGTTTCTCTTACAGGCAGTAACACTGGCATCCTCAGCACTGTGCAAGCAGGAGGTGTGGGCAAAGGAGGCAATATCGACATTAACGCTGCTTCACTTTCCCTCAAAGATGGCGCTCAACTGCAAACCTCAGTTCTTGGAGCATCTAACAACCAGCCAGCCGGAAGGGGAGATGCAGGCAATGTCAGTGTTGATGTCACAGGACCAGTGACGATTGCTGGGGTGAGGGATGGACTTCCCAGTGCGATTTTTAGCGATGTGGAAACGGGGGCGAGGGGCAATGGGGGAAATATTAGTATTTCCTCTGGTTCCTTCTCTTTAAGCGATGGTGCTCAACTGATTGCCAGCACCTTTGGACAAGGGAATGCAGGTAGTGTGTCGGTGCGAGCGTCTGGTTCTGTTGAGGTTGTCAACGGAGACATTTTCAGCACAGTGGGAGCAGGAGGTGTGGGCAAAGGTGGCAATATCGACATTAAAGCGGCTTCACTTTCCCTTAAAGATGGTGCTCAACTGCTAACCACAGTTCGTGAAGCATCTGACACCCAGCTAGCCGGAAGGGGAGATGCAGGCAATGTCAGTGTTGATGTCACAGGACCAGTGACGATTGCTGGGGTGAGGGATGGACTTCGCAGTGCGATTTTCAGCGATGTAGAAACGGGAGTGATAGGCAATGGGGGAAACATAAATATTTCCTCTGGTTCTTTCTCTTTAAGCGATGGCGGCAGACTGTATGCCAGCACATCTGGACAAGGAAATGCAGGTAGTGTGTCGGTGCGAGCGTCGGGTGCAGTTGAGCTTGCAGGCAGTAGTAGTGCTATCTTCAGCACAGTGGAACCATCCGGTGTGGGCAATGGTGGCAATATCGACATTAAAGCAGCTTCACTTTCCCTTAAAGATGGCGCTCAACTGATAACCTCAGTTCTTGGAGCATCTAACAACCAGCCCGCTGGAAGGGGAGATGCAGGCAATGTTACTGTTGATGTCACAGGACCAGTAACGATTGCTGGGGTCAAAGACGAACTTCCCAGTGCGATTTTCAGCCGAGTTAACACGGGGGCGAGGGGCAATGGGGGGAACATTAGTATTTCCTCTGGTTCTTTCTCTTTAAGCGATGGTGCTGGACTGGAAGCCAGCACCTTGGGACAAGGGAATGCAGGTAATGTGTCGGTGCGAGCGTCGGGTGGAGTTAAGCTTGTCGATGCTGGCATCTTGAGCACTGTGGAAGCAGGAGGTGTGGGCAATGGTGGCAATATCGACATTAAAGCGGCTTCACTTTCCCTCAAAGATAGTGCTCAACTGCTAACCCTAGTTCGTGAAAAATCTTCCACCCAGCCAGCAGGAAGAGGGGATGCAGGAAATGTTACTGTTGATGTCACAGGACCAGTAACAATTGCTGGGGTGAAGGATGGATTAGTCAGTGCGATTTTCAGCCGAGTTAACACCGGGGCGACTGGCAATGCGGGGAATATTACTATTTCCTCTGGTTCCTTCTCTTTAAGCGATCGTGCTGAACTGCAAGCCAGAACCTTTGGACAAGGGAATGCAGGTAATGTGTCGGTGCGAGCATCCGGTGCAATTGAGCTTGTCAATGCTAGCATCTTCAGCGATGTGGGAGCAGGAGGTGTGGGCAAAGGTGGCAATATCGACATTAAAGCGGCTTCACTTTCCCTTAAAGATGGCGCTCAACTGGTAACCGCAGTTCGTCGAGCATCTGACAATCAGCTAGCTGGAAGGGGAGATGCAGGCAATGTCACTGTTGATGTCACAGGACCAGTAACGATTGCTGGAGTCAAAGACGAATTTCCCAGTACGATTTTCAGCTCGGTGGGAACAGGGGCGACTGGCAATGCGGGGAATATTACTATTTCCTCTGGTTCCTTCTCTTTAAGCGATCGTGCTGAACTGCAAGCCAGAACCTTTGGACAAGGGAATGCAGGTAATGTGTCGGTGCGAGCATCCGGTGCAATTGAGCTTGTCAATGCTAGCATCTTCAGCGATGTGGGAGCAGGAGGTGTGGGCAAAGGTGGCAATATCGACATCAAGGCAGCAACACTATCTCTCAAAAATGGTGCTCAACTGCTAACCGTAGTTCGTCCAGCGTCTGACACCCAGCCAGACGGAAGGGGAGATGCAGGTAATGTCACAGTTGATGTCACAGGGAATGTGACAATTGCTGGGGTGAGGGATGGACTTCCCAGTGCGATTTTTAGCTCGCTAGGAACGGGGGCGACGGGTAATGGGGGGAATATTACTATTTCCTCTGGCTCTTTGTCTTTAAGCGATGGTGGCAGACTGTCCGCCAGTACCTCTGGACAAGGGAATGCAGGTAATGTCAGTGTTTCTGTCACTGGTTTTGTGACAATTGCTGGAGTCAAGGACGGATTTTCCAGTGCGATTTTTAGCTCGGTAGGAACGGGGGCGACTGGCAATGGGGGAAACATAAATATTTCCTCTGGTTCTTTGTCTTTAAGCGATGGTGGCAGACTGTCCGCCAGTACCTCTGGACAAGGAAATGCAGGCAATGTGTCGGTGCGTGCATCTGATTCAGTTTCTCTTACAGGCAGTAACACTCGCATCTTTAGCACTGTGGAAGCAGGAGGTGTCGGTAAAGGTGGCAATATCGACATCAAGGCAGCAACACTATCACTTAAAGATGGTGCTCAACTGCGAACCCTAGTTAGTCGAGCATCTTCCACCCAGCCAGCTGGAAGGGGGGATGCAGGTAATGTCAGTGTTTCTGTCACTGGACCAGTAACGATTGCTGGAGTTGGTGGCGGAGTTCGCAGTGGGATTTTCAGCTATGTGGACACGGGGGCGACTGGTAATGGGGGAAACATAAATATTTCCTCTGGGGACTTCTCTTTAAGCGATCGCGCTCAACTGAGTGCCAGCACCTTGGGACAAGGGAATGCGGGCAGTGTGTCGGTGCGAGCCTCTGATTCGGTTGAGCTTGTCAATGCTGGCATCTTCAGCGATGTGGGAGCAGAAGGAGTGGGCAAAGGTGGCAATATCGACATTAAAGCGGCTTCACTTTCCCTCAAAGATGGCGCTCAACTGGTAACCATAGTTCGTGAAGCATCTGGCAATCAGCCAGCCGGAAGGGGAGATGCAGGTAATGTTACAGTTGATGTCACAGGACCAGTAACGATTGCTGGAGTTGGTGGCGGATTTCGCAGTGGGATTTTCAGCTTTGTGGGAACGGGAGCAACGGGCAATGGGGGGAATATTGCTATTTCCTCTGGTTCCTTGTCCTTAACCGATAGTGGCAGACTGTCCGCCAGCACTGGTGGACAAGGAAATGCAGGCAATGTGTCGGTGCGAACGTCCAGTGCAGTTGAGCTTGCAGGCAGTAACACTGGCATCTTCAGTATTGTGGAACCAACAGGAGTGGGCAAAGGAGGCAATATCAACATCAACGCTCGAACAGTATCCCTCAAAGATGGCGCTCAAATCACTGCTAGCAGTACTGGTAACGGTGCTGCTGGCAATATAGAAGTTGCTGCTCGCTCTATCCGTCTGGACAATGGTTCAATTATCAAAGCTGACACTGTAGCGGGGCAAGGAAATATCAACCTGGGCGCTCGTGATTTTCTGCTATTACGTCGTGGTAGCAAGATAACTACAAATGCCACTGGCTTAGCGACTGGTGGCAATATCACCATTAATACTAACAATCTCGTCGCCTTTCCAAGGGAAAATAGCGACATCACCGCCAAGTCAGAAGAAAGCTTTGGCGGTTCGATAACCATCAATGCCAAAGGCATCTTTGGTATTGAGTATCGAGCGCAAGAAACAGAATTTAGTGATATCACTGCAAGTTCTGCCCTTGGTCCACAGTTTAGTGGTACGGTGCAACTAAATACACCTGATGTTGACCCCAGTCAAGGGTTATTTGAATTATCAGAAACTGTCATCGATCCCGCACAGCAGATTGCTCAAAATCCCTGTATCAAAGGTTTTGGTAGCAGTTTCACCATCGTAGGACGTGGGGGAGTTCCAACAGATCCAAAGGAAGTCATCAGTAGTGACAATGTGCGGGTTGATTTAGTGAAACCTGTCACCAGTACGGTGAGTTCAACAAGTGCAACTAAGAGTCAGCCATCTACTAGTCCAACTACCAAAGAGATAGTACCAGCACAAGGATGGATATTTAATGAGAAAGGTGAGGTCATGCTAGTTGCTTATGATCCTACCAAAACTGGTCCACAACGCTCCTCACCAACACCTGCTAGTAGTTGTGCTGTGCGTTGACGAATGAGCGCGTGTTGCATTCATGCATATCACCCCACCCCGGTTTTGTCTGACGCCAAAACCTCCCTGCCCCTAATCCCCAGAGGGGATCCCGAGTTCCCCTTAGCAACTACGGTGTACACACCGAAGCGCTCAAAACCTCACCCTCGCTTTTAGCTGCGCTAAAATCTTTCCCTCTCCTTAGTAAGGAGAGGGATGCCCGACAGGGCAGGGTGAGGTTTTGCACCGGATGAGCGGGTAATTCAATGACTTGTGTGTACACCGTAGCCCCTTAGCAAGGGGAGGGGTGGGGCTAGAAGCTCTTTCCCAATGATTATATTGAGGCAGCAGCCCACAGTTATGCATTCCCAGCCTGAGGCTGGGAACGAGAAACAACGAGAAACCCGACTTCTTAAAGAAGTCGGGTTTCTTATTGTGTACGAATGATTTAGGATTGCTATACTGACAATCAGTACCCAAATAACAGCGAGAGCATTTGAAATCGGAGTAATTCGCGACAAATGTGAACCAAACCACCCATAACAGGGTAAACGTTATCCAAGTCACGACACCCTAAGATTCGCTAGTCTTTTGCTCTGTCGCCACCAGTTAAACATCGAGCAATCGAAGTGCTCTTGGCTTAAAAAGCTTGAGATAACAAGGTTGAAGCAAACATTACTTAGAAATAAGGAATGGTCAAACCGACCAAACTCAAATTATGTCAAACTTCGTTTTTCTAATTGATTCCAACAAAACGCCGATAAATCCAATTCATCCAGCACATGCCAAAAAGCTTCTAGAATCCAACAAAGCTGCGGTTTTTCGTTATTACCCATTTACTTTAATAATGAATCGGGTAGTTGAAAACATAGTAACTTATCCCATTACTTTGAAAATAGATCCTGGTTCAAAAACGACAGGGATTGCATTAGTAAATAACCGAGATGAAGTTATATGGGGAATGGAGTTGCACCACAGAAGTGCGGCGATTAAAGATAGTTTGGAAACCCGCAAAGGTGTTCGTAGGGGGAGACGCGCTCGGCACACTCGTTATCGTCAAGCCAGATTTATTAACCGTAAACGTCCTAATGGTAGGCTCAACGCTCCCTCATTGTGGCACCGTGTTCAGACTGTTGAGACTTGGGTGAAGAGATTGTGTAGGTTTGCTCCTATAACCGCAATCGTTCAAGAATTAGTGCGCTTTGATTTACAACAATTAGAGAATCCGGAAATCTCCGACGTTGAGTACCAGCAAGGTGAACTCCAAGGCTACGAAGTGAGGGAATATCTGCTGAACAAGTGGGAGAGAAAATGCGCTTACTGCGGTGCTGAAAATATCCCATTACAAGTTGAGCACATTAAACCAAAAGCCAAGGGAGGTACTAACAGAATCAGCAATTTATGTTTAGCTTGCCAAAAGTGCAACGAGAAAAAAGGAACACAGGATATTGAAAAGTTTCTAGCAAAGAAGCCAGAAGTCCTAAAGCGGATTTTGGCTCAAGCAAAGCGATCCTTAAAAGATGCGGCTGCTGTTAATACAACCCGTTGGGCATTGTTCCACACACTAAAAGCATCCGGTTTGCCAGTCTCGACTGGCTCTGGCGGAAGAACGAAGTTTAATCGTACTAGGTTGCAATTACCTAAAACACATTGGATTGACGCTGCTTGTGTTGGCAGCGTTGATAAGTTGCAGTTAGTTACTTCTAAGGTGTTGGAGGTGAAAGCAACTGGGCATGGATGTAGAAGATTCTGTCGTATCAATAAATATGGATTTCCTTGCACAGCGCCAAAACAAACTTTTAAACATAGCACCACAGGAGATTTTGTCAAAGTCACAATAACCAAAGACAGGAAAAACGTAGCGTCTGGGATTTATGCAGGGAGAGTCAAAACTCCCACCGAGAAAGGCTGCGAAATCGTCATTAACGGTTTTAGGGTCACTTTTTCTAACATGACTGATGTTAAAACGATTCACCGCAATGATGGGTTCAGTTATGTCTAATCGACTTTTCCCGCTCTTGAACAAAATATCCGTTTTGCAGCGATTTCTTCCGATATATTCCATTAATACGCCATCTAATCACATGACTAATCGTTGTGCAAACATTTGACTTTACAACTCTTACCGCTGTTTGTAGCGACATCCGCGCTCACTGGCTACCTGCTCGTGTAGAGCAAGTTTATCAACGCAACAGCTACACGATTGTCATCGCACTCCGCACCCTCAAACAGCGGGGTTGGCTGGAAATTTCTTGGCATCCGCAAGCAGCCCGCCTTCACATCGGTGAACCACCACCAAGAATACCAGATACCTTCACTTTTAGCCAACAATTACTGCACCAGTTGGGTGGTTTGGCGTTGGTAGCGCTTGGTACTATAGCTCCTTGGGAACGTGCTGTTGATTTGCAATTTGCCCGTCGTCCAGGTGAAAGCGCATTATATCACTTATACGTCGAAATCATGGGTAAGTACAGCAATGTTATTCTGACTGATGCTAATAACAGCATTATCACTGTTGCCCATCAAGTTAAACAACAACAATCTAGTGTCCGTCCAATTCTGACAGGACAACCTTATGAAACACCACCCAGTCTCACCGCTGCAGTACCTAGTTTGAATGAATCTCAAGAACGGTGGCAAGAACGGGTTAGCTTAGTACCAGGAGCTATTAAGCGTCAGTTGCTCAAAACTCATCGCGGTGTCTCTCCTTCATTGATACAGTCAATGTTGCTGGTATCTGATATTGATCCAGAAAGTTCGACAGACACCCTAAAAGTTGATGATTGGCAAAGGTTGTTTCAGCATTGGCAAGAATGGCTACAAAAGCTGCAAAGTGAGAAGTTTGAACCTGGTTGGACACAACAAGGTTACACTGTACTTGGTTGGGGTATTGATAAAAGCGCAAAAGATATCCAAGAATTACTCAATCGTTACTACACTGACCAATTTAATCAACAAATATTTTCACAACTGCGGCATCAATTAAGTCAGAAACTGAATAATTTGTTGGAAAAATTACGAGTGAAAGCTGCTACTTTTGAGCAACGCTTGCAGCAATCAGAAAAAGCAGATGAATATCGACAAAAAGCTGATTTGTTGATGGCGTATCTACATGAATGGCAAGTGGGAATGACAGAAATCATTATCCCTGATTTTGAAACGAGTGAACCAGTGAAAATCGCTTTACAGCCGGATAAAAATGCTGTACAAAATGCTCAAAATCTCTACAAACAACATCAAAAACTCAAACGCGCGCGTATTGCTGTAGAACCTTTGTTGACTGAAGTCAATTCTGAAATTGAGTATTTGGAACAAGTGGAAGCAGCGATTTCTCAGATAGAGAATTACAACACAGCAGATGATTTACAAGCTCTTGAAGAAATCCGTGAGGAACTTATTGGGCAAGGGTATTTAGAAGACTCAGAATACCGTCGTCGCAGTCCAAGTGATGCTGCTAGCACTAACTTTTATCATGACCGCACTCCCAGTGGTTTTGAAGTTTTAATTGGTCGTAATAACCGTCAGAATGATCAATTAACTTTTCGGGTAGCAAACGATTATGATTTATGGTTTCATGCTCAAGAGATTCCAGGTAGCCATGTGTTATTGCGTCTGGAACCGGGTGCTGTTCCAGAAGAAGCTGATTTACAATATGTTGCTAACTTAACAGCATACTACAGTCGTGGTCGTCAGAGTGACCAAGTGCCTGTTGTTTATACTCAACCAAAATATGTTTACAAACCCAAGGGAGCTAAACCGGGAATCGCTGTCTACAAGCAAGAGCGTATTATTTGGGGACAACCGCAATTATTAGTAGACATCGCTCTAGAATATCGACAATAAAACATTAATCAAAAATAGAAATTATTTTAATACTAGATACTCTAAACATAGGCTTTGTTTTTTTCTCAGTTGTCACGAATTCCTCTGCACCAACTGACAACGCCGCAGTTATATGAAGCGCGTCCATAGCTGCTAAACCATACTGACAAGCAATGTGATAAGCATCTTGTATTAAGTGGGTGGACAAAATTAAACTCATGGTGGGCATTGCATATTAAAAGCTTGTAACCTTTGCAGAGGAACTGTTTTAGGCAATGCCCACCCTACTGGTATGTTTCATTTATTTATGTCCATCTACTTACTTTTTCTATATCGTTAGCCCAGTAAGTAACAGCACCAAAGAATGATTCGTAAAATTCAGCTTCTGCCGTTTTTCGATTGTAAATTGCTTTAGGTATTACCTCCATTTTGATAAATTCGCTCGAAGCAAATTCGCGGCTTAAATCTGCTAAAAGTTCCAAAGCTTTCTCTGAATCTTCTCCCACACCACGCGCCGCAGTTATTAGCACTCCAGAATCAATAAAAGTTCTCTTCATGTGTCAGTTTCCTTTAATCCTCCACGACGACTAGCAATTTCTTTTTCTATTTCATCTCGACTTAATAAAGGTTCACCAGAAGCAACAATTTTAGAGCGAATTTGGCGTAAACGTTCTCCCAAGGGAGTTTTATTTGCAGAGGTTTTCAAGCTAAGAAATTCAACAAAATCTAAAACTTCCTCTTGTTTGTCTTGTGGAAGGGAACGCCACTTGGTTAATAACTCTTGTTCTGCACTCATCTTTACTACCTACCTCTGTTAACAATTCACTTAGTATTACAGCCCGTCTTATATCCCGACGCTAAACGGAGTACCGTTATAGCGCGGGACTTACGACGAAGAAGTTAAACACCAATCATTTGTATCAAGTCTAAGAGGTTGTTTGTAAAGTCTAAATTAATACCAACCCGGCGATTAGAAATCGCGGCTACACAGACGAAACCCACCTCCGTGGGTTTAAAATATTTGATTTTGTGTTAGTCCGCGCAGGCGGACTTTGCCTGTGTAGTAGCGAATTATATTCGCCCAAAACTTTTAAAACATCCTCTAAGCGTGAAATGGTATTGAAATCCGATTATGTGCTGTTTTTCAACTAATCAAATGTCACCACACTCCGAATTGATTCACCCTTGTGCATCAAATCAAAAGCATCATTTATCTGCTCAATTGGCATGACATGGGTAATCAAATCATCAATATTTATCTTCCCTTGCATGTACCAGTCAACAATTTTCGGCACATCAGTGCGTCCTCTAGCCCCACCAAATGCTGTTCCTTTCCAAACGCGCCCTGTCACAAGTTGAAAAGGACGGGTGCGAATTTCCTCGCCAGCACCAGCAACGCCAATAATCACACTGACTCCCCAACCTTTGTGACAGCATTCTAATGCTTGACGCATGATATTCACATTGCCAATGCATTCAAAACTGTAATCTGCACCGCCTTTGGTTAAGTCAACCAAATAAGCAACCAAATCTCCTTCTACTTCTTTGGGGTTGACGAAGTGAGTCATGCCAAATTTTTCTGCCAAAGCTTTCTTGTTCGGATTAATATCTACCCCCACAATCATATTAGCTCCCACCATCCGCGCCCCTTGGATGACATTCAAGCCAATACCGCCCAAACCGAAAACCACCACATTCGCTCCCGGTTCCACTTTTGCCGTATTGATGACTGCACCAATTCCTGTTGTTACACCACACCCAATGTAACAAACTTTATCAAACGGTGCATCTTCCCGAATTTTTGCGACGGCGATTTCCGGTAGTACTGTATAGTTGGAAAAGGTGGATGTCCCCATGTAGTGATGAATCATCTGCCGATCAATAGAAAACCGACTCGTTCCATCAGGCATGACACCCCGCCCTTGAGTAGCGCGAATTGCCTGACATAGATTGGTTTTGAAACTTAGACAATATTCACATTGACGGCATTCTGGAGTATACAAGGGAATAACATGATCTCCTGGTTTTACACTTGTAACGCCTTCCCCAACTTCCACAACAACACCAGCGCCTTCATGTCCCAAAATTGCAGGAAATAAACCTTCGGGATCGGTACCAGAAAGAGTGTAAGCATCGGTGTGGCAAACTCCGCTGGCCTTGATTTCGACCATCACTTCCCCTGCATGTGGTCCTTCTAATTGAACTGTTTCAATACTTAACGGCTTACTGGGATTGTAAGCTACTGCTGCTTTGACTTGCAAGCTCAGCTTCTCCTTTCTAGGTTTCCTGAAGTACGAACCCCAACATGAAAAATGAGGGGGTTCTTCATAATATCTATAACTTATCGCTCTTCATTCGCACTTTGTACGCCGCAATTTGGGAGTGTCAAAGAAGAAAGACTTGGGGAAGGATGGCTGACGTCTTTCGCTATTCTCAACAAAACTTAAAAAACTGGGTAACTGAGGCGAAAATTAAGGTAAGGCTTGTGTCGTCATTCTCAAGAAACCCAGTTTTTGACTCTCGTGGAAGATATAAGATGGGGTTCGCTCAGAGGATAAAAACTGTACCTGTACACAAAATTATTTGTCTCTGTAAAATGTATTTTACAACACCCACAATAGCAGCTATTTTAGATCTTTTCTTTATATACTTTTTACACTAAAGTTTAGTGAAAAAAAGCAGTGAATTCACTTATAAAATACTGAATTAGGATAAATTTTAGTCAATCTCTACCTAAAACACATGGTTTTTGAATTTAATGTTTCGTTAAAGTGTCGTTGACAATACTGGAAATTGTTGTAACTTAAGAATTATGTGTGTGTGACTAACGACAGCAGTTTTATATCAGGGTTACCAGTAGCAAACAAGTAAACGACTCTCTTTTCTCAGAATTTTAAATGCTTCAAAAGAATAATGCAGAGTCAGAATTACATGACTACTGAAATACACAAAGGTTGTTTTGTTGCAAAGTATCACAGCTAAAAACTTCCTAATATCTATCTTACTCTTTTTCCTTTAATTAAGAGGAAATTTCAAGTGTAGCGCGCACACAGCAAACTAGTAGAAATCGCTTTTGTGACAGGCGTTAGAGCTATATCTACCATTTCTATCCTAACTAGTACACCACGACAGAAATAACTATACAGTTAGAAAGAAGTCAAAATCCAGGTGGGATAAGCATTTCTTTCTCCTAAATTCTGCCGGTTCTCCGGAGTAGGCGTGGCTTTGCGGATGATTCTGACTCCTTGTACTAGTATTTTGAGACTTTTGTAAATCTGGAATTTTCAAAGATTTACACCATTGATGTGAGCAGTTAACCCTATAAATATCTGACTTTTCCGGCTAGATTTTGTCTTGTTTCAAGAAACACATTTTATAACCCTTATCAAGTAAGGATTTTAGAAAAATTGCTAGAAACGAGCTGTTTTTAGTGATGAGTTGATCAGCACTTTTCAGTGAAAACTCATCAGTACATAGTGATGTATTGATCTTTGGGTTGGAGTCCGCCACCATACGCCGTCAGGACTGATAACTGAATCACTGATTGCTGATTTAATGTATCAAAGTTTCTAAAAAAAGAAAGTTTTTCTAGTGCAATGTAGAAAAAACTGCAAAGATATACCTTGCTTGACATAGTTTCATCAGAGAATAATGCAAAAAATGAAAAAAATAGCTGTGTAGATCCCTTACCAACCTCTGTTAAATTCACAAACTTTCAAGCTAGAGTCATCCCTTTTCAGACTTCCATTCTGGAACGACACTTTCTTCAATAATGACTACCAAAGGTTATTCATGAATTCTTTCAGTCTCGAACCAAAATCGAAGAACGGTTTATTAAGTACACTGTTACAACTGAGAAACCGCCATTTGTTCATTTTTGATATCATTGTCTTTTCCATAACACCCTTATTAGCTCTGCTTTTGCTTTTAGATGGTAATCTTGATATTGCTTACTATTCATTGGAGCTAGGACTGGTTACAATACTGTTTTTAAGTGTCAAACTTTGCATATTTTGGAGTCTTGGTTTTTACAGGCGTTACTGGCGCTATGCCAGCATTGAGGAACTGCTATACATAGTTCAGCTCATGGTGGTTGCGATAGTCATCCAAACCCTATTATTTAATCTCCTGAGTTATGGACACTGGGGAATCAATAAAGTACCTCAATTGCTGCCCTTGATTGATGGAATACTTTCGTTTATTTTCATTTTGGCACTGCGCTTTAGTGTTAGGGTTGTGGAAAGAATTAGCGACAAAAATGTACCATCACATTTGAGGGAACGCGTGCTTATAATCGGTGCAGGAAGTGCAGGAGTTTCCTTAGTGGAAGAAATGCAGAGTAATCCTCAAATGGGTTTTTATCCTGTTGCTTTCATTGACGACAATCCCAAAAAATTACACGCGCGTATTCGTGGGATTCCTGTAGTAGGCGATCGCCACAAAATTCCTGAGATGGTGAAATCTCTAGAGATCCAAAAAGCTATCATTGCCATGCCTTCGGTTGCAGGACAAGTCATTCGGGAAATCGTAGATCTTTGCAACACAACTGGAATTCAAACATGTACTTTACCTGGAATACATGAAATCCTAAATGGTCGTGTGCGAGTAGACAGCATTCGGGATGTCAGGATTGAAGATTTGCTCAGACGCGAACCTGTACAGACGGATATTGAACGAGTTTCCCATTTCCTCGGAGGTAAAAAAGTACTGATCACAGGCGCAGGTGGATCAATTGGTAGCGAACTTTGTCGTCAAATTTTCAAATGTTGCCCTGCTGAAATAATATTTGTGGGACATGGAGAAAATTCTGTCTTCAATATTCAACAAGAACTAGACCAAGCTGCCCAAGCACTCAAAAAGAATGCCAAAGTAGAAAAACAAACCCCACGTCTTTTTGCCTTCATTGCTGATATTCGCTTTCAGGAACGCCTCAAACATATTTTTGAGCAATTCCAACCTGATATCATTTTCCACGCTGCGGCTCATAAACATGTCCCTCTCATGGAATTAAATCCACCGGAAGCAATCACCAACAATGTGCTTGGGACAAAAAATTTACTAGAACTGGCGCTACAATACAAAATTAAACATTTCGTAATGATTTCCACAGATAAAGCTGTGAATCCTACCAATGTCATGGGGGCTAGCAAGAGAATCGCCGAAATGTTAGTACTCCAAGCAGCAAAACAAAGTGGTTATCCTTATGTTGCAGTACGTTTTGGTAATGTTTTAGGCAGTCGCGGTAGTGTTGTTCCCACCTTTAAAAAACAAATTGCTGTGGGTGGTCCAATAACAGTTACTCATCCTGAAATCTGTCGTTATTTCATGACCATTCCAGAAGCAGTACAGCTTGTTTTGCAAGCTGCAGTACTTAGTCGTGGTGGAGAAGTGTTAATGCTGAATATGGGCAAGCCAGTCAAAATTGTTGATTTAGCAAAAGAACTCATTCGTCTTTCAGGATATCAAGTCAACAAAGACATTGACATTGTGTTTACAGGGTTGCGACCTGGAGAAAAATTATTTGAGGAATTGTTCATTCCTGGAGAGGAGTACGAACCAACACAACACGAAAAATTAGTTGTTGTGAAAAATGCCAGCAAGATTATTCCCGAAAATTTGGTTGCTATTGTGGAAAGTGTGTGCAAAGCAGCAGCCGATAATGATATTAGTTCCATCAAGTCTTTGCTAGGGCAATTAGTGACAGGATACAAACCAGAATCCTTTCACAATAATGTACTAGCTAATGATTCAAAACATAAAGTTGTCATGCCAAAGCCAAATAGTAATGGGATCACCGCACAACTAAAAGAAGCGTAATCAGAACAACAAAGAATTATTGACCAGGTTGCTCTATTTATCATTCATGAACACACTCTGACATTCTGATACAATCAAATGACAAACACATTTAAAAACTTTGACATAACTTTACAATTAGATGATAAAATGTCTTTAAAAAAGTGGAAATATTTTCAGGTAGTCAAAAATTTAGCCAGAAAATTTGTAAGAAGAAGAAGTGATTGGGCTATTGGAATTTATGTTGGTGAATCTCTAGTTAAGTTTGGTTCGCCAAAAAATATTAACAATCCAGTGTTGACTGCTAAGGATGTAACGGATGTGCCAGCAGACTTTGTTGCTGACCCATTTATGGTACGCGAAAATGGCACTTGGTATATGTTCTTTGAAGTGCTGAACGGTCTTGATCAACAAGGAGATATAGGACTGGCTATTAGCAATGATGGTTTCAAGTGGAAGTACCAACAAATTGTACTTGATGAGCCTTTTCACTTGTCTTATCCCTATGTTTTCAAGCATCAGAATGACTATTACATGATTCCCGAAAGCTATAAAGCAAATTCTGTTCGCTTGTACAAAGCAGTTGATTTTCCAACCAAATGGACATTTGTAAAAACTTTACTAGATGATGCGGACTATGTAGACTCTTCTGTGTTTCATGACAAAGGTATGTGGTGGATGTTTACCACATCACCAAAAAGCGATATTCTGCGTCTCTACTATGCAACTCACTTTATGGAAGCTTGGACTGAACATCCTAAAAGTCCTGTGATAGAAAAAAATTTAAATATAGCAAGACCAGGAGGTAGAGTTATAGTTTATAACGACAGAATTTTTAGATATACCCAAGATGATGAGCATTTCTATGGTAATAAAGTTCGAGCTTTTGAAATAACTGAGTTAACAACAACAACTTACGAAGAAAAAGAAGTTAGAGAAAATCCAATTCTTAAAGCAAGCGGCTCTGGTTGGAATAAAACCGGAATGCACAATATTGATCCTCATCAAATTGGTGAGGATAAATGGATAGCGTGTGTGGATGGATATCGAATAGTTGTTGATTTCGGTATTGAACTACGAAATCGGATTAAGATAATAACTTTCTTGAAAAAGCTTGTCAGACCGTTACACGGACATAACTTTAGAACAGATGGGACAAAATAAGCCACTCACACTGCACCATAACTTTTCTTGGACTTTTGTCGGCAATCTTGTTTATGCTGGTTGTCAATGGGGGATGCTAGTCGTACTTGCAAAACTCGGTAGTCCAGAAATAGTAGGGCAGTTCACATTAGGGCTTGCAGTGACTGCACCCGTATTCATGTTGACAAATCTCCAACTGCGATACATTCAGGCGACAGACGTTAAACATCAATATCTTTTCGGTGACTACCTAAGTCTGAGAATTATTTCAACACTGTTAGCGCTTTTGGTGATTGTCGTCATTACCTTGACAGCAGGATATCGTTGGGAAACATCACTCATTATTCTGCTAGTCAGTTTGGCTAAGGCATTCGAGTCAATTAGTGACGTGTTTTATGGGCTACTCCAGAAGCACGAACGCATGGATCGTATTGCCATGTCGATGATGATTAAAGGTCCTTTATCCTTGCTAGTACTTGGGATTAGCGTTTATATATCAGGTAGTGTTGCATGGGGTGTGCTTGGATTAGCTGTCGCTTGGGCTTTGGTTTTGTTCGGTTACGACATTCGTACTGGAACAACAATGCTAAACCAGTCTCAAGAAACGCCAAACAATGAAGAACCAACAACGCAACAGACAACAGATGTCGTGCAACCTCGGTGGGATTTAAAAACGCTGGCAAAATTGGTCTGGCTTGCTTTACCACTGGGTATCGTGATGATGCTTATTTCGCTCAATACAAACATCCCTCGTTACTTTATTGAAGAATATTTGGGCGAGCGGGAACTTGGTATATTCGCTGCGATCGCTTACCTTATGATGGTAGGAAGCATGGTGATCAATGCGCTAGGACAGTCAGCCACGCCAAGGCTAGCCAAATACTATGCGAGTGGAAATGGAATCGCTTTTCGTACACTCCTTCTCAAACTGATAGGAATTGGTGCTCTCTTGGGTGGAACAATCATCCTCGTGGTTTTCGTCGCAGGTCAGCAGATTTTAACTCTTCTGTACCAACCTGAGTATGCCCAACATAAAGATTTGTTGGTTTGGCTAATGGTAGCAGCAGCAATGAGCTATATATCTTCTTTCCTAGGTTATGGAATGTCATCAGCTAGGTACTTCCGCATCCAAATTCCTTTGTTTATTGTTGTTACCAGTACATTAGCTATAACTTGTCTGTGGTTGCTCCCAATTTATGGACTGCGAGGAGCAGCGTTCGCGCAACTCATTGCAGCAAGTATGCAAGCAGTTCTGAGTTTAGGAGTGAATATTCATGCACTTTACAGGATAAAGAAGAATACGGGAAGAAAATCAGAGCCATTGTCTCAACCTTAACTGATATCTTGCACCATTACTTTGTAAACCACTCATGCTTATATGAAATAGTGTTTCAATCGACTCAAAAATCAGTTCCAGCTTCAGACTGTAAGTCCGAAGCGGAGGAGAACAGAGTCAAATAATAAGAAATAAAGGTTCGATAAAAATCTCGTAACAAATAATGATTTATGCATGACACAAGCACCAGAAATACACTGAAAGCAAACGAGAACTCCACATTCGCTGCTGAGCGTTCAATACGTATCCTCCATGTTGTTGCAGGGATGAATCGAGGTGGTATTGAAACATGGTTAATGGATATCTTGCGCCGAACAGACCGCGATCGCTTCCAAATAGACTTTTTAGTCCACACAACGCAGCCATGCGCTTACGATGAAGAGATTCGCGCCCTCAACAGTCAAATTATCCCCTGCCTTCATCCATCTCAACCGTGGGCTTATGCCTCTAACTTCAAGCGAATCTTACGTGAGTATGGTCCTTATGACATTGTTCACAGTCATGTCTATCTCTTCAGTGGTTATGTCCTGCGGTTAGCACAGCAAGCTGGTGTACCTATTCGCATTGCCCATATCCATACAGATATTTCTTCAATTGAAGCCAAAGCGGGATTATATCGGCGTGTTTATCACACTTTAATGAAATGGTTAATTAACCGTCATGCGACAGTTGGTCTGGGAATGAGCCGCAAGGCGGTAGCAAACTTGTTCGGTTCGGTCAGCCAAACAGATCCACGTTCGCAAGTTATTTACTATGGCATTGACAAGACTCCGTTCCAGAATTTTATTGATTCACCTGCGGTACGTGCTGAATTTGGCATCCCTGCTGATGCCTTTGTGATTGGTCACGTTGGTAGATTTGTCAAAGTCAAAAACCATACATTTATCCTAGACATTGCTGCAGAGGTTGCCCAGAGAGAACCGAAAATGCGCCTCTTGCTGGTGGGTGATGGTCCATTACGCCCAGAAATTGAGCATAAAGCCGCTCAAATGGGCTTGGCGGATAGGATCATCTTTGCAGGCGTCCGGTCTGATATACCCCGACTGATGAAAGGTGCGATGGATGTATTCCTCTTTCCATCCCTCTACGAAGGACTAGGAAATGTGCGGCTAGAAGCACAGGCTGCTGGATTACCTTGCGTTGTTTCAGATACTGTTCCAAACGAGGCAGATGTCGTAAAACCTCTGGTGCAGCGACTGTCTCTGTCACAACCAGCCTACGCTTGGGCCCAGGCACTTTTGACAATCAAGAAAGCGGAACTAGGAATAACTCCTGCAGAAGCTTTAATGGCTATTGCTCAAAGCCCATTTAATATTCAAAATAGCGTTCTATCTTTGGAGAAAATTTACCTTAATAATTGGTCGAAAAGCTTTAGCTCTGAAAGCGAACAAAGAACTCAAGATGTATAACTTTTCAAGTTTCTTATTTTTAGTAAAAGGTTCAAAATATGATTGCTTCTGTTAGTACGATTATTCCATGCTACCGTTGCTCTAAAACAATTGCTAGAGCAGTTGACTCTGTTGCCAAGCAAACTCTTCGACCAACTGAAGTCATACTTGTTGATGATGGCAGTGGAGATGACACTTTAGAAGTCTTGCTACAGCTACAGCGTGATTATGGCAAAGATTGGCTCAAGGTTGTTGCACTCAAAGAAAATTCTGGTCCTGCTGTTGCTCGTAATACTGCTTGGGATATGGCATCCCATGACTACATTGCCTTTCTTGATTCTGATGATGCTTGGCACCCAGAAAAGATTGCCATTCAGTATTCTTGGATGCTCAAAAATCCTGAGATTGTTTTATCAGGACATCGTGTTGTTATTCAAAAAGAAAAAACTCAATTCAACCATGAGCGAATACCATCAAATATAAAATCTCAGAAGATAGACAGAAATAAAATTTTATTTTCTAATGTTTTTTGTACTTCTTCTGTTATGATGAAACGGGCTATTAATCAACGCTTCAGTCCTTCGTTACGATACTCTCAAGATTATTTTTTGTGGATAGAAATTATATTGAGTGGTAGTCAGGCAAAAGTTCTCAACTTCACTGGTTCTTATTACTTTAAGCATCCTTTCGGAGAGGGAGGACAAACCAAAAATCTTTTGAACGGAAAAGCAGCTGAAAAGGAAATTTATCGCCGACTTTGCAAATCTGGATCTACTACATTTTTGGAATGGCGTATTCTTTCCTTGTGGTCTTTAGCAAAGTATTACAGGCGTGTCTTGATTTGCTCATTACGATAAATTCTTACCAGATGACTAATCAATCAAGGAATGAATAACTAACAATATTCAACAAGAATTATACAAAGGAAATGTGTCACAGATTATCAACTAACTCGTCGTTAAGCAATGTAGGAATGCTATCGCCATGAAAAGTTTTGAGAGTATCTGGCTTGCAATGGGAATAGTCCTGACAACTGCCACCCAGTTAAGGCTTTCGAGCCTTCCCCTAGGACCTGGAGAAATGATACTTTTTCTCTGGATAATATTTGTCATTATCAGACTATTAGTTCTTGGCTCTTTCTCGAGAACACATATTTTACAAGTCACTCTATGTTTTTGGTTAATTGCTTTTACTTCAATGACATTTGGTCTTTTGATAGCTGAATTGATGGGAGTCAAAGCTTCTGATTTTCAATATGATTATTCTGCTTTTATATTGGCATTTCTGTTTTCCAGTAGCTGTACAATTTCAGAAAATTTTTCAAAAAATATACAGAAAATCATTCTTTACAGTCTTTCATTCTCTATGGTTTGTTTATTTATAATATTTTGTTTTCCTTCTCTGACCCCATTTTTAGAGTCCTGGTATGGTGGTATTAGATTTGCAGGTTGGGCTAAAAATCCAAACCAGTTAGCTCTATTATTATGTATGATTCCTTTTCTAGCATTGTATTTATTTAATAAAAGTAGCAGTTTTTTCAAAAAGATATTTTATGCTACTCTGAGTATTATGTGTGTTATTATTGGTCTGTCCACGGGTTCAGATGCCTTAATGCTAGCGTGGGCAATCGGATTTACAATCATCACACTTTTCGTCACTGTTCAAGTCACGACAAATATTTTTGTCATTAAAAATTTAACAACTTATCTTAGACTAGTTTATAAATTAATTATTGGATTAATTATACTATTACTAGCAGTCATAGTATTGAAAATCGGTTATGATACCCTTTATTTAGCTTCAGCAGATGTTTACGATAAAGGCGGTCAGGGAAGCGAGCGTGTGACATTATGGACAAATGGAATAGCTGCACTATCTCATTCACCCTTATTTGGTCTGGGACCTGGTTCTCATTCAGGTGAAAATGGTCCATTCTTAGATTTTGAGGCTCATAATACTTTTATAGATTGGGGAGCAAGTTCTGGAATAATTGGGCTAATTGCCTATATTGCCCTATTAGGATGGGTAGCTTGGACTGCATGGCATAAAGGATTTGTTGTTCTGTTTGCTGCGGTTATTTCATTAGCAGGATTTAGTTGCTTTCACTATGTGTTGAGACACCCAATTTTTTGGTTTTATTTGTTAGCAATAGCGAATTTGAGCAAACAATCATCAAAAACGAGTACCGCTCTTGCAGAATTTAAAATTCAAAATATGTCCTGCGGACACGCTAGCCCCAAAGGGGGCGCTGCGCAAACGCGAAAGCGTCGCGTCCCCGATAGTGTCCCTTATGCGTATCCGGGACGAGCACGTGGCGGAACGCCATAGAGGTTACAAAATTTAAAAAGCTGACATCACAAGCTTTTCAGACTGTAAGTAAATAATAACTTTATTTCCGCGCCCAACGTACTAATCACGCTCTTGCTGATTGAACTAAAAAAAGGAAGAAAATTTGTATGAAAGATGAGTACAGTCATATATGTGTGGAATAACTGGTTTTTTTAATACTGTCAGACAAATGTCCACTATAGAGATGAAGTCTGTGGTGCAAGATATGAGCCACGCTCTTTATCATCGTGGACCAGATAACGGCGACATCTGGATAGACACTGAAAACGGTATTGCCCTGGGACATCGACGACTTGCGATTATTGACATATCCTCAGAAGGACACCAACCGATGGTGTCTGTAGATGGCCGCTATGTGATTGTGTTTAATGGAGAGATTTATAACTTTTTAGAGTTAAGACGCGAGCTAGAACGATTCGGTCACCGCTTCCGGGGTCATTCTGATACCGAAGTCATGCTGGCTAGCTTTAGTCAGTGGGGAATACATGGGGCTATAGAGCGCTTCAATGGTATGTTTGCCTTCGCTCTATGGAATAGTCAAGAGCGGGTTTTGCATTTGGGACGCGATCGCCTGGGTGAAAAACCTCTCTATTATGGCTGGTGTAATAACACTTTTGTGTTTGGCTCCGAATTAAAAGCCCTCAGAGCTTATCCCGGTTTTCATCCTGAAATCAATCGTGATGCTTTAGCATTATTTCTGCGCTATAGCTGCGTTCCTACACCCTATTCCATCTACCAAGACATCTATAAATTACCAGCTGGATGTGTCCTCACTTTGAACGGTGCAGATGCTCATCCCAAACCAATCCCCTATTGGTCTGTTAAGAAAGCTGCAGAATTAGGCATTGCTAAACCCTTCCTGGGGTCGGAACTAGAAGCAATCGCAGAAATGGAGACGCTATTACTGGAAGCTGTAGGACTACGCATGGTTGCTGATGTCCCTTTAGGTGCTTTCCTTTCAGGAGGAATTGACTCCTCAACTGTAGTAGCTTTAATGCAGGCTCAAAGTAGTCAAAGCGTGAAAACCTTTACTATTGGTTTTTATGAAAAGGCATACAATGAAGCAGAGCATGCCAAAGCAGTTGCAGAGTATCTAGGTACAAACCACACAGAACTTTATCTCACCCCAGAAGACACGCTTGCTGTTATTCCTAAACTACCAGTTCTGTACGATGAACCTTTTTCCGACCCTTCCCAAATTCCAACATTTTTGGTTTCTCAATTAGCTAGAAAAGATGTCACAGTCAGTCTTTCAGGCGATGGTGGCGATGAGCTATTTGCAGGATACAACCGCTATTTTTGGGGTCGTAGTATCTGGCAAAAAATAGGCTGGATGCCCAAAAGCCTGCGCCAGATTGCTGCAAATGCCTTAACTAGCTTGTCGCCCCAAACTTGGGACCGTGTTTTTACAAACTTTGGTAGCGTATTACCAGGTAAACTCAAATACTCCACTGCTGGGGACCATTTACACAAACTAGCTGGAGTTTTGGCAGTTTCCGATCCGGAAGCAATGTACGCTGGTCTTGTTTCCCATTGGAAAGAACCTGAAGCTATAGTCATCGGTAGTTGTGAGCCTGCAACAGTTGTCAGTGCTCGCCAATCTTGGGCACAGTTACCAGATTATACTCAACGCATGATGTACCTGGATACGGTGACTTATTTACCGGACGATATCCTGGTCAAAGTTGACCGCGCCAGTATGGGTGTGAGTTTAGAAAGCCGCATACCACTGTTAGATCATCGCATCTTGGAATTTGCTTGGCGCTTACCTTTATCGATGAAAATTCGTCATGGTCAAGGTAAATGGCTATTGCGTCAAATCTTATATAAATATGTACCAAAAGAGTTGATTGAGCGTCCCAAAATGGGCTTTGGCATCCCGATTGATAGCTGGTTGCGTGGTCCCTTACGTGAGTGGGCAGAGGAATTACTCGATGAAAGTCGCTTACGTCAACAGGGATTGTTCAATCCTAAACCTATTCAACAGAAATGGAAAGAACATCTGAGTTGCGATCGCAACTGGCAATACCATCTTTGGGACGTACTTATGTTCCAAGCGTGGTTAGACAAACATAACTAGTACTTTACCACACCAACAATGCTTGATTGATCAACTCTCAAATTCATCTTCTTTTCCTCTTTCTATGCGCCAAGGGCGCACGCTGCGCTAACGTGCTCTTTGCGCCTTTGCGGTTTTTTATCTACCTCTCAAAATTCCCTTAGTGAAGTACTAGTACAGCGTGGTGGAAATAATTATCCAGTGAAAAAAGTTAAAAAGCTTACTGTACAAGCAAAATTCCTTCTACCCTCTGCCTTATTGCACTAGTTTCAGTCAAGAATTGCCAAGAAACAAATTCACAAAAAATCTTCATAATTTCATTTAGCAAATAGGTAAAATAAAATGAAAATTTTGCATATTTGTGCAATTGCACCTACTGCCAAAATCCTTTTACAGCCTCAACTGAAGTACTTCTTATCGCGCAAAGTCACAGTAGGAATAGCTTGTTCTCCTGGACCAGAATTTCAAGAACTAGAACAAAATGGATTTCAAGTACATCCAGTTAAAATTGACAGGAGTATTTCTTTATTATCTAATTGTCAAAGTGTCTATGAACTAACAAAAATTATCCAACACAATCAATATGATCTTGTTCATGTCCATACTCCAATTGCTGCTGTTTTAGGACGCATTGCAGCCAAACTTGCTGGTGTCAAACGTATTGTTTACACTTCTCACGGTTTTCCGTTCCACGATTTATCATCTCCGACTCAATATCGTTTCTACTTTACTGTTGAGAAACTCACTGCTTTCATCACCAATCTTATCTTGAGCCAGAATCATGAAGATGTTGCTACTGCTCAAAAATTGAATCTTTGTCCACCAGAAAAAGTGCGATACTTGGGTAACGGTATAGATATTGATCGCTTCAATCGCGATCGCCTGATTCCAGCTCATCAAATTGAACTACGCAAATCTTTAGGTATTCCTGAAACTGCTAATTTAATCATTGGTACTATTGGACGTTTAACCCGTAAAAAAGGAAGTGGATACCTGATTGAAGCTGCAGCCAAGCTACTTCCTGACTTTCCTAATTTGCACATTCTAGTGATTGGTGGTCAACTTAGCACTGATCCTGAACCGTTTCAAACGGAACTTTTGGAAAGAATTCACACTTTGGGGATTGAAAAACACGTTACCCTGACAGGACAGCGCCAAGATATACCAGAGCTTTTAGGTCTTTTAGACATCTTCACGCTACCTACTTTCACTCATGAAGGATTACCGCGCTCTATCCTGGAAGCCATGTCGATGAGTTTACCAGTTGTCGCCACAGATATTCGAGGCTGTCGGGAAGCAGTCGTGCATGGAAAAACCGGCGCAATTGTGCGACCTCAAGATACTGAAAAGTTAGCTGACGCTTTAAGAACACTACTGTCTCATTCTAAATTGCGACAAGCCTACGCGAAAGCAGGTCGTCAACGTATTGAAGCTGAGTACGATGAGCGAATCGTTTTCCAAAGACTTGAACAATTCTATCAGGAATTAGGAGTTGTATTTACATAAAATCTGACAAATATGAAGCTGAATTCGGGAAATGTTACGCAACAGAAGATGGCAGAAAACTTTGGGTTTTTCAAAAATTACATTTTGGCTCTTTCTAGGTTTGTTAAGTCTAGGGCTGATTCAATGTATTAATCCAAGCCGAGTAATGACTTTATCTAAGCCTACTGTGGCTTTTGAGTTAAGTAGTTCTAGTATTTCTGAAGATGTTTCCACTGCTAATTTAGCGGTCAATTTGAGTGCTGTCTCTGAACAGGCGATCGCTGTTGATTACATAGTGACAGGTGGAACAGCCAGTCAAACAAATAAAGGGAGTGGTCAAGACTATACTCTTGGACAGGGAACTCTAACTTTTGAACCCGGTACTGTTACTAAAAACCTATCCATTTCTATTGTTGATGACGATATTAACGAAGCCGATGAAAATCTTGAATTTAAACTTTTAAATCCACAAAACGCGATTTTTAATAATAAAAAGTTGCATAATTTAACAATCATTGATAATGATAGAAAATCAATAGTTTCTGTTCGAGATGTAGGCGCAACTGGGGATGGAATAACTGATGACACAAAAGCAATACAAACAGCAATAGATACAGTTTATAACCAAGGGGGAGGTGTCATCTTATTTCCTCCGGGAGTTTATATTGTCACCTCTGTCAAGCTCAAAGAAAACATTACTTATCAAGGATATGAAGCGACCATAAAACGCCCAGATAAACAAGATAAATGGACAAGAACTTTCACGACTGAGTATTCAAGCAAGGAAGATTCAAAGCCTTTAATAATTAAAGGACTTACTTTTGATGGAAATAGCAAAAATCAAGGAGCGTACCAAAAATATGAGTTAGAACAAGCGCATTTAATATTCTTGACTGCTGATCCAAAACTTCCAGGACGATTACAAGCTTTTGTTGAAGATTGTACTTTCAAGAATGGAGTTGCTGATGGTATTTCTGTGTACACAAATGTATCTGTAAAAGTCAACAATTGTGAGGCAATAGATGTCTTTCGTGGAGGGTTTGTATTAACGGGTGGAAATTCGTCTGCTCAAGTTCATAATTTAACAACAAGAGGCAAAGTTGATCCTGCCGGAATTGATATAGAAGTGGATGGACGAGGTTATGGGGACACCTTGAAGGTAGATGTGAAACTTGAAAATCTCAATTTAATTGATGGAGATTTTGATGTTAACGTTGAGGACGGTTCAACCGTGATCGGTAATAACATCATCTCTAGTGATGCTCCTTTTTATATCTTTAGTCTGAATTCAACCATGAAATTTACTAATTCTAAATTCAAAATAGGAGCGGTTGATGACTATGAAAATCGAATTGTCTTGCCACACAATATTACCTTTGAGAATTGCAAATTTTCTGTAACTCGCAAAGAAACAGGAAAACCATATAGTTTTTTTAGTGCTGCTGATGTTTGGTGGCAGCATCCTAGTTATAGCACTCAGCGCAACCAATTACTTGTTTTTCAAAATTGTTTTTTTCAAGTAGATAGCAATATCAAAAAAACAGATAAATTTTACGCAATTTATTTGCGTAAAGATGAAGAGTCAACCAATAATCGTTTAATGATTAACGAATCTAAATTTTCTCAGGACTTCAAGGTTACAGTGTTTAGAGAAGAATAGAAAAAGAGAACACCAATTAAATATTGGTAGAAAGCAAGGTGCTTTTTAAAAAAGATTGAAATTTAGCAATAATACAGCAGTTTTAAGAAACCGGAATATCAACAGTATTCCTGTACCAAATGCAAGCTTTCTTTTTTTTGATTGCTGAAAAAAAGTCATGAGGTATTTATGTTTACTCAACAATTTCAGGATGTTCATTCAATGAAATATAGCAGATTCATCAAATCTGCATTAGACAGAGTTGTAGCGGCGTTCAGCTTGTTGGTTTTTTCTCCCGTGATAGTGATAGTTGCGCTCGCTATCTACATTCGCATGGGTCGTCCAATTCTTTTCACTCAACCTCGTCCTGGTCAACACGCTCGTATTTTCACCTTCTACAAATTTCGTACCATGACAAATGACTGCGATAGTAAAGGTAATCTTCTTCCTGATGAAAAACGTCTCACAGGATTTGGTTTATTTCTGCGTCAAACAAGTTTGGACGAACTTCCTCAGCTGTGGAACATTCTCAAAGGTGACATGAGTTTTGTTGGTCCTCGTCCTTTATTAGTCAGGTATCTTGACCGCTATACATCGGAACAAGCACGCCGCCATGACGTCAAACCAGGTATCACGGGTTTAGCCCAAGTTAAGGGTCGCAACGCCATTAGTTGGGAAGAAAAATTCAAACTAGATGTTTGGTATGTCGATAATTGGAGTTTATGGCTAGACTTGAAAATTCTTTTTCTGACAGCGTTTAAAGTTTTGCAACAAGAAGGAATCAACCAAGAAGGACATGCTACAGCCGAAGAATTTAAAGGTTCACTTGAGCAACTCGAAAGCAAGATGAAATTGTAAATTCTGCCTTCTCTTGAAGACGAAAACTTGTGTACTCTTCAGAAGCAATAGATTTTTTGGCAAAACATATTTCTAACAGGGTGCAGCTCCATTTGAGTATGGCACCATTCATCAAAGAGCAATATCTACCACTTGAACTTGACTGACATTACAATTCAACATCTGCCCTACATGTATGCTGCAAAAGAAAATTTAAAAATGACATTCTGAATTTTGATTTTTGACTGGGTATTGTTGATACTAACCATTCTTAATTCTATAAACCTGAGAAAATTCTGATGGATATTCGACTTTTTGATGTCACTCATCCTTTGTGGAAAGAAACTTTAGAAAAACTCACTTATGATATTTATCATTTGCCTGAGTATGTCTACTTAGAATCGAAAAGAATAAAGGCGATACCAGAAGCTATTTTAATCGCCGAAGATGAAAAAATCTTTTTTTTGCCTTATTTGCGGCGTTGTTGTGATGATTCATTTGATGGCGAGTTCAAGACACCAGAAGTGTTTGATGTTATCTCACCCTATGGCTATCCTGGATTTTTGCTTTCGCAAGCAGCAGCAAACCAGCCAGAATTTTTGAGCTTGGCGATACAGGAACTAATACAGGTGTTTCGCAAGCAGCAGGTGTGTTCAGCTTTTTTACGACTTCATCCTCTACTTAACGAGAATGTTCATCAATTGATCAACGATAACTCATTAAAATTAAATGGTTCAACAGTTTCTATTGATTTGAAACTGGATGTTCAAGAGATTTGGCATCAAACGAGGTCAGAACATCGTAATAAAATCAATAAATGTAAACGTCTAGGGTTTACGGCAAGAATGGTGCCTGCTCAAGAATTTATGAATGATTTTAATACTATATATGAAGAAACGATGAACCGAGTCAATGCTGGAGGAGTTTATTTTTTTGGGATAGATTTTTTGAAAAACTTTGCAGAATTATTAGACAATAAAATTCATTTATGTTTAGTAGAATATAATGAACAAATAACATGTGCCGGATTGTTTACAGAATGTAGTGGGATTGTTCAATATCACCTAGGCGGAACGAAAACAGATTTTTTAAAACAAGCTCCGAGCAAGCTAATGTTTGATTATGTTAGACTCTGGGCGAAGGAACGAGGAAATCAAGTTTTTCATCTAGGAGGTGGAGTAGGAGGAGCGAAAGATAGTCTCTATCATTTCAAAGCAGGTTTCTCTAAACAAAGTCACACATTCATGACACTACGCTTAATCACAGATGAGGAAAAATATGCTTCTCTGGTTGCATTACGAGCAAAATCTTTGAAAATTGACGCAGAGAAAATACTCCAAACAGAGTTTTTCCCGGCATATCGTTCACCCAACATTTTTAATGAGTTTAATAAGTCATGAACAAACAAATTCTCTTGTCAACACCTCACATGGGCGATCGCGAACTAGAATTCGTCAAAGAAGCATTTGACACAAACTGGATCGCCCCAGTTGGTCCCCATGTCGATGCTTTTGAGCAAGAATTTTGTCAACTGACAGGTGCTAGTCATGCAGCTGCTTTAAGTTCTGGCACAGCGGCTATCCATTTGGCTTTACAATTGGTTGGTGTTCAGTCTGGGGATGAAGTGTTTTGCTCTACCCTGACATTCGCAGCCACCGCCAACCCAATTACTTATCTAGGTGCAAAACCAGTCTTTATTGATAGTGATCGCACTTGTTGGAACATGAATCCTGACTTGTTGCGAGAAGCGCTCTTAAACCGCGCACGCGTGGGAAAATTGCCCAAAGCAGTTGTGGTTGTGCATTTGTATGGTCAAAGTGCCGATATAGATCCAATTGTGGAAGCCTGCAATCAGTATGAAATTCCCTTAATAGAAGATGCTGCGGAAGCTTTAGGAGCAACCTACAAAGGGCGTTCTCCTGGAACTTTTGGGCGCATTGGCATTTACTCCTTCAATGGGAATAAAATTATTACCACCTCTGGTGGTGGGATGTTGGTTTCTGACGATGCAGCACTAGTCGCCAAAGCCCGTTTTTTAGCAACCCAAGCACGTGATCCGGCTCCTCATTACCAACACTCAGAAATTGGTTACAACTATCGCCTCAGCAACGTTTTGGCTGGGATTGGTCGTGGTCAATTGCATGTTTTAAATGAGCGAGTCGCCGCCAGACGACGCAACTTTGAAATTTACGCTTCTGCTTTGGGAAATCTGCCAGGAATCGAATTCATGCCAGAAGCCACTTTTGGACACAGCACCCGCTGGCTGACTTGCCTGACAATCGATCCAGCAACTTTTGGTGCAGATCGAGAACAAGTCCGCTTAGCACTTGCTGAACAGCAAATTGAAGCTCGTCCTGTGTGGAAGCCGTTGCACCTACAGCCCGTTTTCGCTGAGTGTGAATGTATCGGTGGTACCGTTGCAGAGGATTTATTTGCACGCGGTCTTTGTTTGCCTTCTGGATCTAATCTTAGAACTGAAGATTTAGAGCGAGTGATTCAGGCGATCGCGGGAGCATCCGAATTTTCCAAAAATACCGAGCAACAAGAAATCGCACGCCTGTTGCACTCAACGAAGGAACCTCGATGCTAATTAAGAAAGCCTCTCAAGCCTCATAGATAGATTTGAGTAGGTTTTCAATAGCAGATAATTTACACTTATTTATGGCTTCATAAAAACTTTAATTTCAAAACCAATTGTCATCTTTTATCTTTTGCAGTTATCAGTTACCAGTTATCAGTTATCAGTTTGAAGAAGAATTCAGCAATTCTGAATTCAGTATTCACCAAGGAAGAAATAAAGAATTGAGTTTTTCGACTTCTGACCGGAGGCGGAGCTTTCCTTGCTCCGCTCCTGACTCCTGACTCCTGACTCCTGACTCCTGACTCCTGACTCCTGACTCCTGACTCCTTCATTGTTTACTGTGTACTGGTCACTGTTTTAAGAAGTGGCAAAATTCAAGGATTCAATATAAATTGAATCTAGATATCACAGAAGAATTGTAAATTTATTTATGGAATCACAAGAAACTGTTGTAAATATTGATAAGTATTGGCAAGCCCTTTTACAAGTTCTCAAGCGCCGTTGGATACCAGCGATAGGAATCTTTTTTCCTGTTTTCCTGATTTCAGTGCTGGCTTTCTCTTTAAAAAAACCCTCTTATGTGGCGGAAGGAAAACTACTTTTTCAAAGAACTACGATTTCTTCCTTCACGGGAGTGGGGACAGAAACAGCTAAATTAGAACCAGTCGCGCAGGATAAAAGTAATCCTCTGACTACAGAGGCAGAAGTCATACTTTCTTTCCCTGTTGTCCACAAGACTATTGAAACACTCAACCTGAAAGACAACAAAGGAGCATCCCTAAAACCACGAGATTTTATCAAACAGCTGACTGTTATTGGAATTAAGGAAACCGACATTCTCAAAGTTTCCAACAAGAATACGAACCCTGAAAAAGCTGCACAGGTTGTTAATACGTTGATGGCTGTTTATTTAGAGCACAACATATCTAACCACAGAGCTCAAGCACAGGCTGCTCGGAAGTTTATCGAAAAACAAGTACCAAAAGCTGAATTAGTTGTCCGTCAAGCAGAAGCTGAACTCGCGGATTTCAAAGAAAAAAACAAAGTTGTTGCCCTGCAAGAAGAAGCAAATAAAGCAGTGGAAGTGATTGGCGAGTTGCAAAAGCAAATTAGCACAGATCAATCTCAAATTGCCGAAGTCAAAGCCCAATCTGAAGTGATTCGCAACCAATTGAGTATGAACTCCCAACAGGCGATCGCTACGACTTCCCTTAGTCAGTCTCCAGGTGTACAAGATATTCTCAAAGAAATTCAGCAGCTAGAGTCGCAACTTGCAGCTAGGCGCACTATTCTACAGGACAGACATCCAGAAATCATTAATTTAAAAAGTAAGTTAGAAGCCCTAAAAGGAATATTACAACAACGAATAGGAAATGTTGTCGGAACTCAGCAACAAGAGCCCTCAAGCAACTTGCAGGTTGGAGTTCTACAACAACAACTAACCGCAGAGCTTGTTAAATTAGAATCAACCCGTCTGGGTTTAGTTAGTAAAGCCGCTGCATTATCTAACTTACAAGCTGCCTACAAGCAACGGCTTAACATTTTGCCCAAGTTAGAGCAACAACAGCGCCAGTTAGAACGCAAAGTACAAGTATCTCAATCTACCTATTCACTTTTACTCCAAAAGCTGCAAGAGAGCGAAATAGCAGAAAATCAGAACTTAGGTAACGCCAGGATAATGTCCACAGCTCAAGTTCCTGAAGAACCTATTTCTTCTCCTATGGTTTCGTACCTGATTGCAAGTTTAATAGGTATTTTAGCTTCTTTGGCGACTATATATCTTTTAGAAGTTAGAGATAAATCAATCAAGACTGTTGATGAAGCAAAGGAATTACTGAGATTAACTTTATTGGGTGTGATTCCTTCCTTTAGCAAGTCTAAAAAATCTACTCGCGGCAATCAAGAATCAGAATTATCTACACATCAGCTCGTTGTTAGGGATATTCCTCGTTCCCCAATTAGTGAGTCTTTCCGGATGCTTCGGGCAAATTTGAAGTATACGAGTGCTGATCAAGAGTTAAAAGTGATTGTTATTACTAGCTCCGTACCTAAAGAAGGTAAGTCAACAGTTGCAGCCAATTTAGCGATCGCAATGGCTCAGAGAGAGCGTAAAGTCTTATTAGTAGATGGAGATTTGCACCGTCCAGTTCAACATCAAATCTGGAATTTGCCAAATAGCCCTGGTTTGAGTAATGTGATTGTCGGACAGGCTGAGATCAGGGCAGCCACAGCACAAGTCATGGATAATTTGGATGTCCTCACTTCTGGAGTTGTACCTCCCAACCCAGCATCTCTGCTTGACTCGAAACGAATGGCTGGGTTAATTGAAAATTTTGCTGCCAACTACGACTTCGTGATCATTGATGCTCCCTCATTAACGGTTGCGGCTGATGCTGCTAGTATAGGTCAAATGGCTGACGGTGTTTTGTTAGTCGTTCGACCGGGGGTAGTTAATTCCGTTAATGCCGCTTTTGCGAAAGAACTTTTGGAAAAATCTGGTCAAAATGTCTTAGGACAAGTGGTGAATGGAGTGATTCCCAAAAATGAGCCTCATAGCTACTACTACTTTACTGAAGAATACAACACGCAAGAAAGCGATATTGTCAATAAATCTACGCGAACTGTAAGATAAGTGGCAAAAACTCAAAAAGTGTAAAAAGCTTTACTTCAGATAAATCAACAAATTCAATCCGGGAATTGTACGAGAGAGAGTCCACAAAAGGAGAGTAATATAAAGTACACCTAAAATCCATTGATACCATGCCAATGTCGTGATGATGCCTGGAAGATGTTCGTCTCGCAAACGAATATCATTAAACCCCAACTTTAATAGATTGTTGAGGCTAAAGTCGTAATAATTGAGCCAATTCCAGCGGCGATCGCACAACAAAGGTAAATATCGTTCACGAAACGTTTCATACCTCGGTATCACGGGTAAACGTCCAATAAGTAATCGTAACTGTCGCAAAGTTCCATCTTCTGTAAAGTAGGAAACGTCCATTAAGTTGTGATAACGCCCTTGTTGGTAAAGTCGAAATAATAAAGTTATGGGTAAGGGGACGATGATAATCAAAAGATACCCCAGTGTTAGCCAAGGCTGTTCTCCTGTGCAAAAGATGGCTAAGATACCAAAGAGTAAAAGTAGACTGAAACTAATTAGCATCGATACGGTTTCGTAGCTTGTGGGAAGAATTGGTGCTGGAAGCAAGCGACGGAAACGATCAATCAGCCAAAATAGCAAGCCGAAGTAGGCGATCGCAATCAACCCAACACCAATCACCAAGCAAAAATCTGTACCATATCCAGAAAGCAACAGCAGTAAACTCAACGTTAGCCAACTCCATGCTTGTAGTAACCACCCAAATGGTGAAAGAGGTTCGTCAACAATGAACAGCGAACTGACTTGGGTGTATGTGTCATAATCTATATCAGCTAAAGTGAGTAACTCACTTTTGTTGTGAAATGGTTGTTGAAGACGACGGGTTGCGATCGCTTCTGCTTGAATTGCTGAAAAACCCAGCTTCATCAAACGTTCTTGCGAAGCACTGTTTATATTCGTACCAACCAGACGAAGGCTAAAATCCTTCAGTCGCAAGCGATGCTTTGTGTATTCCAACTGATTAGCATCACCAATTTGCTGCAACTGACGGAAATTTTGTCCTAAATTCCGCAAAACACTTTGATTTCCTTGTAATCCAGATACCACAAGCATTTTACCAATCTTACCTGGATTGCCTAAAATTTTTGCTTGGTTAGAATTAAAAATGAGACTGGAGACATTCAAACAAGCAGTCTTTGCAAATCCAGCATCACTAAAATCTGCAGAGTTAAGAATGCTAGCACCTTGCAGATTGACAATTTTGTTAAACTGTGCTAAGCGAAAGATCACAGCTTGTTCAAATCTTGCTTCTATAAAGAAGAGAAACTGTTTGAAAATTGCTTGAGTAAATTGTGCTTGTTCAGAAAAATCTGCATTAGAAAAATCTGCATTTCCTTGCCATTGTACGCGACTGAATTTAGCCAACTGCTTAAAATTCGCCTGAGTGAAATTGGCTGCATCCTCAAAACTGCTATCTTGGAAATTTATGCTTTGCTGAAATTGTCCTTGCTTAAAATTAGCTTTATCAAAGAATATACTACCTTGGAACTGGCTTTCTTTTTTAAAAGTTGCACTAGTGAAACTGGCTGTACGGCTGAATCTTGTTTCAGTCCAATTTACCTGTTGATTAAAAATAGCACCTTGGGCATCCACAGGCTGAAGAAAAAATGTATTCGCAAACTGTACATTTCCGTTAAAACGAGTTTCCACAAGTGTCAGTGAACCACGGAAAACACTAATTTCACTTGATGAAGGTAACTCAGTTGCTAAAAGTGATTTACAATCTTTAGAACTAGGTAAAGCCAAGGTGAGTGACTGTAAGCAAACTTCGCGTAGACGTTCGAGTTGTTCTTGTTCAGTTGAGGTGAAAATAGGGGCGATCGCTTGAGCATACAAAGGCGTTCTCAAACCCAAATCACTACCAGCAAAATCTCCCTGAATCAGAGAACGACTTAAGTCCAAACCCAAAGGTTTTGAGCCTGCTTTTTGTAATTCCTTTCGCAAAACTTGATAAAAACTATCCCGAAAACTTGCATTTTCTGGACGTAAATCTATCACCATCTCCCGTAAATCTACGACAACATTGCCTTCACGAAGAATAGGTGTATGCAGTCGTTCTTGCAATAATTCTGGAGTTAAAGGAGTACGTTCTATCTGTGCAGGTGCTCCCCATGCAGGTAAAGGTTGTAACAACAACAGCAGTACACATAGACTCAGCAAGCAGCCAGCGGTTTTTAGCCAATCTACCCAGACAACCTGGTTACCGGGCTGCTGGCTGGTGATACATTCAAACAGGCTCCGTCTCGTCGTAATATAAAAATGGAGTTTCTCGCCCTGGCAGAACCAGGGAACGAGGAAATGAGAATTTATCAAAACAGTGTTCGTATCATTTATCTTTTACTAGCAAAACAATTTTACCTGTCGTAGATCCAGTTTCAAGCAAATGATGAGCTGAATCTGCTTCTTCTAACGAAAAAGTATGACTCACTTGGATGTGTAATTTGCCTGCATCAATCCACTTAGCACACTGTTCTAAAATTTCTGCTTGATGCTGTTGCGCTTCTACAATTCCTTGCAACATTGGTATTAGCATGAATTCTAAACCAACGCGGAGATTACGTTGTCTAGCAGATTTCCAAACGGTATTGGCATCTGGTTCTAGTATTGTAACTATGTCGCCATAAACTCGCACTGCTGGAAAAGTTTTATGAAAAGTCTCTCCACCTACAGTGTCAAAAGCTAAGTCTACACCTTCCCCATCAGTCCAATCGAGTGCTGCTTGCACAAAGTCTGTTTGTTTGTAAAGAATGACATGATCAGCACCGAGTTTCTGAACAAAATCTGCTTTTTCCTGAGTACTTACAGTCGTGCTAACATCAGCACCTTTGAGCTTTGCCAGTTGAATTGCTACATGACCGACACCACCAGCACCAGCGTGAATTAATACTTGTTCTCCTGGTCCCAAGCGTCCCCGTTCGTATAAAGCTTCCCAAGCGGTGATGAGTACTAACGGTGCAGCAGCAGCTTCTGCGAAGGATACAGACGCGGGTTTACGGGCAACAAATCGCTCATCAACAGTTGTATATTCAGCATAATTGCCTTGATGTCCACCTAAGCCACCGTTGCAAAAATAAACTTCATCGCCTACGCGAAATTTCTGAACGCCAGCACCTACAGCCTCAACAACACCAGCACCATCACATCCTAAAATAGCGGGCATTTTATCGGGGTAAAAAGTGCCACGTTTACGAAGTTTGGTGTCAATAGGGTTGACACCAGCTGCGCGTAAGTGTACCAAAAGTTCAGTTTCACCCAAAGGAATAGCAGGATTTTGCACATCCTGCACTTGCAGAACTTCGGGACTACCAGTTGCTGTCATTAAAACTGCTTTCATTGCTTCGCTTCCTCTTCTGTGCTAAAGGGTAGTTGCATTAGACAATTTACCGCAAAGGGGAGGGCGATAGCGTTTGCGTAGCGCCCCCTATGCCTAACGGCACGCTTGGGCTATCGGGGCTAGCGCTGCGCCAATGCGCAGATCGCTCTTTTGGCAAGTCTTCTGTGTTTGGGTGTTTTATGGATTGGAACAGCAAAGACACGTTCGCGTTCAGCGTGCGCTTGCGGCGCATAGAACGTGAAGCAACAGAGGAGAGGTGATGCATTGTTTTAAGTAGAAAGCGATTACTTTTGGTATGGTTATCTGTATCTACAAGACAATACTTTTGTTGATTTTGCGTACTGACTTACCAGTCACTTAGTTTTATGTAACAAATGTTATTATGTTATAAATAATTTTGTCACATTAACTTAGTATAAAACGCGTTCATAAAAGTATTTTTTTAGTAAAACTACTTAAGAGAACAATAATACTGTAGCAAGAGCTTTTGGCGAAGCTAAAAACTATGAGCTTTTGAGCGGACACTTGCAGACGTTTGAGGAATGGTTAAACGATGTTAAGTTCAAGCCATCAACCTCTGATGGACACCCACCCGATCTAGCTTTTATGATTGCTCCTTCATGCCCATCTCTTTTGCAACGAAAGCTAGAGCTTAAAAATATTCAATATATAGAATCTAAAAAAGTTATCGAACCTGAGATAGTAGAACCTACACCACCGTCAACTGCTGTCAATATCAATACAGCGGATAAGGCTTCACTGATTATTGCTTTTCAGGGTACAGGTGTAAAAGGAACGACTATTGATAAGCTTATAACCCGCAGACAAAGCAAGAGATATATAAATCTAGATGAATTGGCATCTGAGCGAAACTTTAGCGCAGCAGTTAAAGCAAAACTTCAGGCAAAAGTGAATAAAGCTGAGATTTGCTTTTGATCGGAGCGACAATTGTCTAGAGGGGATAGAGACATGGTTACAATGCGATCGCACCCTTTCCCACTCTAGATGCATCTGCGCATCCATCCCAAAAATAAAAACCGTGAAACATTCGCTTTCACGGCTTTTAATGTGGTGTGAGGAGCTTAACTAAATATCATCATAATAGTAGCTGACAAGTATAAACACGCTCGTAACGATTTTGGTAACAAGAATTTTTCCGCCAGTATTCACAACACACCTTGCTTATAGTATAAATTCACACCCTTGCGTATCATCCTCATATTGGATGAGTTTTTGTTGACGTTCCATAAGAAAATAAAAACCGTGGAAGCTACAGATGAGTCCACGGTTTTGAATGTGGTGTGAGGAGACTTAACTTAGGTCAATAATAAACCTATTTGAATTTTAGTAAGATGCTGGTAACAGTTTTGGTAACGAGATTATTTTGAAGCCACACAAATTCAGTTGCTCAAATCTTTGCCAGGAAATCATATGAGGACTTCACACCAAAGCGCCACCACAGCTAGAACCACCGCCAGCTGTACAGCCATAACAATAAGCTGCTGTCTGTACCTCATCTATCAAATCCAAACAACCAGCTTCTAAGAACTTGGCGACTGTCAGGTGTTCCCCGTCACGACTTTTTGCGGGTAGATTCATCATCTGGTTGAAGTCGCAGTCATACACATAACCCAGATAATCAATTGAAATTTCATCCCGACACATCAAATGCTCAACTGTACCAGTGTTGAAATGAGACTCTAAAAACTGCAAATAAGGAGCGTACAGTTTCTTTCTTTCCAGATACAGCTTTGTTCTTCCAACTGGTAAGTTGGTGATGGCGAATAAGTTGTTAAAAATAATACCAAACTGTTCTTGTAAATATTGCTTGTAATCTTTTTCTAGATTTGCTTGGTTTGGAGTCAGAGAAAATTTATCATCTTTAGGTAATTGTGGATTATAGATTAAATCTATAATTAAATCTGGCTCTTTCCCATAACCAAGTTGATTCAACCATTGCAGCGCTTTAATCGAGTCATCATACACACCAGCACCGCGCATTTTATCCACATTATCTGACAAATAGCAGGGCAGAGAAGCAACAACCCGAACTTTATGTTTGGCAAAGTATTCTGGCAAATCACCAAATCCATCTTCAAAATAAATAGTCAAATTAGACCGAACAATCACCTGTTTACCTGTTGCTCTTGCGACTTCTACCAATGGTTTAAAGCCATAATTCATTTCAGGTGCGCCACCTGTCAAATCAACAATCTTAATTTGAGGAAATCTCTGAATAATCTCAATCAATTGTTGACAAATTTCAGGAGAAAGTTCTTCTGTGCGTTTTGGTCCTGCTTCTACATGACAATGGTTACAGGCAAGATTGCAACGCTTACCTAAGTTAATTTGTAAAACAGTGATTTTCTTTTTAGTTAAAACAGATGCGAGTTTTTGTTTGAAAGGTGTTATTGCTGTTTGAATCATTGTCTCACTTAAGATAGATGCAAAGTCAAATTTTTGTCTTTTTTTTCTCGTTCCTATGCTCTGCATGGGAATGTATTATTGTGGGTTGCTACTTCAGTTATATATTCCTTGTCTTAGGCAAGGAACGAGAAATTTGGTTAAGTTACTTAACACACCTTACAATTAACAACAGCCACCACCTTTATAATGCCAGGTTGAATCAGTGATCATTATTTTATCTGGCATTAATGCTGCAAGTTTGGCAGCAGTTTTATCACACACTGATGCTGGAATTCCACGCTGAAGAATATGTCCGGCTCCATCATCAAAAAATGGTTCTGAACCAGCATAAATGGCTGTTTTACCTGTAAAGACACAAGCACCATCTTCAGGAATGATAACCTTGAAAGCTACAGAGTCCAGACTTTCTAAAAGAAGATTTTCCTCTAAGTTGTAAGTTTGGGAATCCAGCAAACGGTAGGGGCGACGGGCGCGAATTTCGACTTGCCCAAAGCCTACATTTATAATATGCTGAATGTACTCTTCATAAGTGAGCGCGCCTGATAAACACATTGCTCGTAGCCGCTCATCTTTTTGCAGATGTTGTGGAATGGGACGAGTCGCAATTGGATCACTCATCTGCAATCTTCCCCCTGGTTTTAACACTCGGTATGCTTCTTGCAAAGCACGAGTTAAATCTTCTGGTTCAAAGATATTGAAAAGGCAATTTTGCGCGACGATATCAACAGAACTATCAGCAACAGGTAAATTGAAAGCATCGCCTTCGCGAATTTCTACAAAGCTGGTATCAAACCAGGGGTTTTCTAGAACAGCAATTTCCAAGTTACGTGTAGCAGCTTGACGCATTTCTGCTACTGGATCAACAACAATAACAGCACTAGAACGCTGAGAAAAGTAGGCAAATTGCAAAGCTTCTAAACCACCACCAACCCCAACGTACAACACTGTTGGTTGATTTCCAAGTTCGGTGGGATGAACAGTTGTACCGCAACCATAATTCATTTCCTGCATTTTGCGAGGAATTTTCAACCCTGGTAGTTGCAGGGGTGTGCTTTGCACACAACAAAGCCCTACTTGCGGTGTTTGGGCGACTTCATTGTAAAACTGCGCCGCTGTTTCAAGATAACTCATTGCACTCGGTGAAGTTGACTACCGTATTTAAGTGTAGCGGTTTAGATGAGAGGCTTTGTGTCATTCGCCTCCAATTTCCGGTGCAAGTAGCGAACGTAAACCTTAATTTCTAAAAAAAAATATTAATGAATTCATTACCGAAATTTTACCATTGCTGCAAAATCTGTCAGAAGCTGTGAAAAGATAAATTGTATTTTATGCAGCAATGAACACGACTAAAGCAGAAGGATATAAAGAAAAACTAGAACAAGTATTTATCTTGTATTGAAGAAAAGTGAAGCAGTTTTAAAAAACTTTTTCAATTAAAAATTGAGATGAATACCATTTTTTGTGAGGCGGCGCCAATTTTTTTGACTTCTTCTTTGTTTATTTCTATGCGCCAAGGGCGCACGCTGCGCTAATGTGCTCACAGACTGCGGGAAAGCGCTTCCTTGTCTATGTGGTTTGTTCCTCAGAAGTTCATGGCGCATATTCATACAGAATTGGTATAACACCAATCTCAATCAAGTCTGTATGAATTTCACAATAGTGGTGAACCAATTTCCTCAAAAATTTTACCCAGGCTAACCCAGTTCTTCTACTGTACAAAATATTCTAGAACTGGGTTATGACTTACCATTACCAAACGCATTGTGAAAGTTCATGGTAGAGAGCTTTTGACGAAATCAAATCTTGCGGAAGGTACAACGCTCAGTGTACGCTCACCTGTACAGATGGCATGATATCACTGCCAGACATGCTTTAACAATAAGCTGATATGTCTTCACCACATTCATCAGCAAGATAACACAAAGCTCTGAAACGTAAACTCACCACTTCTTCATACAGAGGATTTAACTTGCACATTGGTGGAATGTGAAATAGCTTGCGGCCAAATAGTGTAATATCACGTTCAAAAGGACATTGAGCAGGAATCAGTTGACATAAGAAGTGAGCTAATTTAGCGTTGTGAACTTCTATGGAATCAAACCATTGACGAATCGGTTGGAGAAGGTCGTTTTGTGCCCGGATTTGAGTAAAGCTAGTCATAATCATTTACCTCATCTTGATCATTGCAAAGTTGGTCTTGTTTGTTTAGGCTTGAACTCTTTCTATATATTTATAGGGAGCAGTTGTTTATCTTATGCAGTTGTCTGTTGTTTTTTGTTCTCTTTTTTGGGAACACTCATAACTACAAACTCCAGTTCCAGTGTTCCGGACGATTTTCCCGAGATTTTTGTTGCACGTAAAATTTTTGTACTGAAGGGCTTCCAGTTCCCCCCGCCCTCAATACGGTACAGATAAGAAATTTACACGCATATAGCAAGCTCTTGAGAGAAGAATACCTCTGTTTGTCCATTCTCACCAATCCCCTAGAAACATTGATTGCTGCTTTGTTCTACGATTTGTCCCCAGACAAGGAAATTGAAGAAGAAGTCACAAGACAGCAATTCTTGATTCAGAATCAAGAGTATGTGGATTCAAACCCCAACGAAAGTGAACACCGTGTATCCGGTGGGGATTTGAACCCCAAGACGAGTCCTGACTCTTGAGTTCTTTTGTTAAAATTCTGACAAGCGCTCACTTTTTGACGCTGCTTCCCTGAAAGGTTGCTCCCTCAAGCTAGCAAGCAAAGTAATGGAAAGAATGATTCCTCCTCCCACCATCATTCGCAAGGTAGGAGCTTCATTAAGAAATATGTACGCGAATATTATCCCATACACTGGCTCAAGACAAGCGGTGATACTTGCGATTTGTGGACGTACAGATTGAAGAGACTTGATAAACATAGTATGAGCAAAAGCGGTGCAACCAACTCCAAGGATGAAAAGGAGAACTATGCTTTTCGATGATAGAGAGTTAAGATATCTGAATGCAAAAGGCGCAAGAACGATTGAAGCGACAAGGTTCTGATAGTATGCAATAACGATAGGGGAGACTAAATTCGCTATCTTCTTATTGAGCAGTGAGAGCAATGCAAAAGTTAAACCCGAAAGAGTTCCCCAGATAATTCCCCTTGTGATATCGTTCTCTAGCTTAAACTCTGGTGCAACAAGAAGGAGTCCCAGGAATATCACTATTGAGATTGTAACATCAAAACCTCTGATTTTCCCTCCAAAAAGCAGAGGAGCAAGGAAGGTTACGAAAATAGGGAATGTGGAAAACGATATTAAACCCACCGCAACCGTTGAAACTTGAATAGAGTAGAAGAATGTTACCCAGTGAACAGCAAGGATGATACCTTGTACGGCTAGGGACAAAAGTATCTTTCGTGAAGTTGGTCTTACAGCAAGGCCAAGCATCGGAATCGTCAGTCGGAGAGTAGCACTTGCGATCGCAGTCCGTCCAAACACAATAAGGAAAGATGGAAGGAGTAAGAACTTTCCAAAGAGTCCGGCTATACCGAACAGAAGAACCGAAATGTGAAGGTACAACATTAGACACCTCCAAAAATTTGCTTTGCAAAAATTGAGCGATGCAGAAGCCGCCACTTCGTGAACGCATCCCCATTTTGGCTTTTAACTTTTATTGTTGCGAAAAATAGATAAAAATAGGTATTTGAGATTATTTTATGACGAAAGTGACAGAAGAGGGTTAGGCGTTGCTGAAACGGACAAATAATGTTTTTCCACATTTGGGATGCTTGCAACTAAATAGGTAAAGTCACAGTAAACACGCTTCCTTCTCCTAACTTGGAATGCACTGTTACACTACCCCCCATCCCTTCAACAAGAGTCTTGACTATCGATAAACCCAAACCACTACCACCAGTCGTATGATTACGAGCTTCATCTACGCGGTAAAATCGCTCAAAAATGCGCGATTGGTGTTGCAGAGGTATACCATAACCTCTATCACAAACTTGAATAGTTGCTTGGTTTTGTTGCTGATTTAATTTTAAAATTATCGGAGTATTAGGTTCAGAATACTTAATAGCATTATCAATTAAATTGAGTAACACTTGTTTGAGACGATTGTAGTCTACTTTTGCTCTAATACAAGAAGCTTGAACCTCAACTTGAATTGTTCTTTCACTATAATTCTTTGCCATTCCGACGACTTCTGCAACTAAATCATTCAGTACGCAAGATTCTATTTGAAAATGCAAATACCCACTGTCTGCCCGTGCTAAATCAAGTAAATTTTTCAAAAGAGAGATGGTGTGTTCAGCTTCTGATGCAGCAGTTTCTAAAGCTTCCTTTTGCGTTTCTGTTAAATTATTCTGTCTCCGCAATACGCTTTGCAAATAACCATGTACAATCGTCAACGGAGTGCGTAACTCATGAGAAACATTACTCACAAACTGTCGCTCTTGCTCCCAAGATTGAGAAAGACGAGATAACAGCATATTAAAAGTTTGAGCTAATTCTTTAACCTCACTTGGTGCATGATCAAGATGTAGCTGTGCTTGTGCTATGTCTTTTGCAGAAATGACTTCTGTCATTTGGTTGAGTTGACGCAAGGGTTGAAGAGAAAACTTAACATAATATGCAATGACAAGCGTAATAACAATAATAACTAAAATACTGGCAATCCATAAAGTCTGTACCATTGCCAAAAACATTGTCTGTTCATGAGTCATATCTTGCACGATGAACAGCTTTCCTAATACCTTCCCCTCTACTTGCAAAGAACCACCATACAAAACAAAGTAGCGTTGTCCAATCTTGTACACCTCAGGTTTAATCGGCATTTCACTCTTGGACATTAACTCAGCTACTGTAGAATCTGATAGAGAATGCCATTTGGTAGATTGCGCTAGTATTTGACGATTAGGTTTTTGCACCCATAAGAATGAGTTGGTGTTCGTCAAGTTATTAATTGCTTTTTGCAACCCAGTTTCTAATGGTATCATTTCACTATAAAGTTTCACATCATCAGGTAAACGTGCAGCAATTTGTTCAACATGATTTTTCTGACTATTAATCAGAATTTGCTGCATTTTCCAACTCATCCAAATAGCAATGCTACCATTCCCTAAAGCTGAAACTACGCCAATACCAATCGTTAAGCGCAAACGTAATGAAAATAAATCAATTTTTCTCGAAAGTCCCCTAATTTTATTCACCTGTGATTTCACTGAAAGTGAGGAGTAAAGAATAAGCATGAAGAATCACTCGCTAGCCCCTAAGAGGGGCGCTACGCAAACGCTCAAATTCGCTCATTCGCTCATTCGCTCATTCAAAATTAAGAACCACCAAAATAAATTTAGGGGCTTGAAACAAGGACGCCGTTTTCCGCACTTCGTGCCGCTCCGCTAACGCGCTATGCGTCTTTTGAAAACATTTTTTACATTCTCCATAAAGAAATTTAGGGGCTTGTATCCTTTTCTTTTTCGGTCAAGAGTGAAAAGTTTTTTGACTCTGAACTCTTAGCTCATAAATCATAACTCTTTATTTAGATTGAGGATTAGGAGTAGGACAAGTTTTCTTCACAAAATCACACTTATAAATGTAAGGCTCTTGCCAACTTAAGGGAATTTCTAGTAAATCTCGCGTTCCTGTCATTCCTTGTCCAATAAACAGTAATAAGGCGATGCAATTTAAAATTGTGTGAATGATGCGCCAGCGATTTGACCTATCTTTATAAATATCAGGAACAATTGCTAGGGAAAAAATCATCAGTTCTGCTGCTGTTATGCCAAAGTAGTAATGTGACCAATACCATTCATTTGTACGACGAAATACTCCATCCTGACAGCCGAGAACCACTAAACCTATACCCGTTAAAGTTGCAAAAACTCCACGCCACAGCGGCTGTTTAGCTCGATAAAGGAATATCAAAGAGGTGATAGTAGCAGCAAACATCAGAAGAATAAAAATGACTTGGAAAATGTCTTTATTCCACAATTGATTTTTGATAATATTCTTACCAATTGGATAAGCTAACCCTAGTAAAGTTAATCCCACAACTGCACCCGTTAGCCAATTTCCTAATTGCCTGTGTTCAACCCCTACAACAGGAGGAATTTTACTTTTACCAGAAGCTGAAGTTTGTAAGCGACGCTGTCGTGTCGCCCAAGCAAAATTAGCGACAATTCCAATCAAGGGAAAGACGAAAAAGACTGCGATCGCTGGATGAATAAGACCAAAAAAATCTGCTAGTTCCATAAAATACCTATTTGCACATGCCTGATTTGACTCAAAAAACTTCTGCGTTTCTACATAAATCGGATAATTTTGTATCAAAAAATACTTTTACTGTGGAAATTCAAGGTAGCATTGAATACACGACAACATACCGCTTAATGGTTAGCAGAGCAACAATACTAACAACCAGCGATAAATACTTCTAATTCATCGGTTTAGAGTCCTCAAATCTATGTCTAAGGACAATTTAAACTGTCTTTCCAGGAAGTAAATGAATTTAGGCTGAGAATTTCTTGAAAATTGGTACTTTTTTGCCAAAGCAAGTTTTTCATCAAATTTTCATCTCATAGTTGGTGAAACTATAGGTAAATAAGCTGTTGTACATTAAAAATGCACAACAGCAAGGCAGCTATACTGAAGGGAAGAGGGTTTCGATGATTGATTAGACCAACACAAATATGCAAATTAAAAGCGCCACAGCTTATTAGATACCAATTCCGCTACATTTTTCCCCTGCCTACTCCGGAACTCCGGTCAGAAGCGAAGCCACGTCTACTCCACTTTTGAGACAGTACACACAAAAGTTTTCAAAAACTACAGAATGACAATATACCTTTTGTAGGTCTATTCTTTATTTACTTAAATTTTCGCTATTTTCCATACTGAATAAGATTGATTACCGTAAACTCTCTGAATTTTATACTTGTATTTCTTTTCAATTCCCTGACGCAAAGTACTTGAAGGATTGAGTAAAAACACATCAGTAAAACCTTTAGGAATTTTCGGAATATTTTTGTCCTTCATCAGCAGAAATCGTACCTTTGCCTCCACAAGATAACTCAGAGAAAAAACGTTTCCATAATTCATACCAAAAGAATCACTCATCAAAAGTGGACGAGAAGCCTGATTTATCATTCTGGCGACTTGTGGATTACCAGAACTGACACCCTTACTCAGCCAAGTTTCTGCTTGAGAACTGACTATACAAGAAAATATCCCACAGACAATGACTAATACAAATATTATTTGCCAAATTCTCCGGAGTGTAAAAATACCATCATAAAGTTGATACGCAAAAAGGTAAGTCACTGCTAGTTGAATACCCAAATAAGAAGGAATTAAATACTGCTCTGCTGTTGTTCGCGTTCCTCCAAAAAATAAATCTGGAAGCATTAAGGGTAGTGCAGGTACAGCAATCAATAACACAATCAATAACCAAATTTTTGGATGAGTCGTACGACAAAGAAAATAAATTGAATATCCAACTATAATTAAAAAAATATAAGTCATTGGATAGCTGAGAGGATTTTCTAAGCCAAAGTCGAAATCCACAAAAATATGACTTAACTTCAATAGCCAAGATTGAATTAAAGTAAATGGTGAAAATTTCTGTGTTGTTTCTGCTATCCCACGATGAAATTGCAACAGGTTGGTCAGAATAACTAAAATCCAAGGTGTAAAAACTAAAAAGCCCGAAAGCGCTGCTATTGTATAAATTTTGGCTGTCTTAGTCCAGCGAAATCTTGTCCTTGTCATGACATAAATTCCATGAGCAGCTGCGACAAATCCACTTAGTAAAGATGTATAAAGACTGAGTGCTAAAGTGAGTGTATAAATTCCCCATGTTGCAGTGCGTAGACGCATTTGCGCAGCGCCCCCTAAGGGGCTAGCGGCTTGCCGCCAGGCATCGCTAACTTGTCGTTTTGATTCTAGTCGTAAAGCTCTCAGTAAAGAAGCGCTAGAGATTAATATTGTGACAATCCAAAGAATATATTCTCGTGCTTGTTGAGCGTAGATAAGATGAATTGGGGAGACTGCTACGAGAGCGATCGCCAAAAAAGGTACTGACAAAGGCACGTTAAATAATTCTCGACACAGCCAAAAAACACAGGGAAATACCAACAAGCTAATAATGACAGATAAACTTCTAATAGCTGTTACCGAAGTGCCAAAGATTTGCGCCCACAATCGTGCTATAACGTAATAAAGCGGAGGATGATGAGGATCTTCTATCGCTAAAGATTTGAGTGTATCACCTAAATTTTTTTCAGGATTAATACGCTGAAACTTAGCAAATGCTTCCCTATCAACAACACGACCATTAAAAATTTGCCGCCTGACTTCTGTCTTGGTATATCCAGAAACTCGCAATGAAGTGTAAGTTTCATCGTGTCCATAAACTTTGCTCTCAAGATTGAAGAAGCGAAAAAAGACACCCACAACTAATACCACGACAATGAGAAACCGCAACCAATTCGGAGCAAGTTTGATATGGCGCATAACCTGGTTTCTGTTTTCTAACGAATCGCACAGGATATAAAGGAACAAAGCTAAGAGAATCCAAAGAATTTAACAACTCTATTAGGATTGCTGTAGCTTGATGAAGTTGTGCATGACTTACCAATGAACACTTTACTATTATCAAGCCTGGAAAGAATTTAGCGAATTTAGCAAAGATTTGTTCATTAATTGAACTTATGCTTGAGAATTGTCAATTTAGCAGAAGTATGATTACGCTCCAAAAAATTAATGTTCTTATTTATGTTGCAGCGAAAGCTGGAGTCCAAATTGTGATAAACAATGCTATTGCAAGTACAATTTTTTCTGTGAACCTTTAGCCTTAGCATACCATGCCAGTCACGCGAACTTTTTCTGGAGCTTCCTGGGAATCAAAGGTAGGTTACAGACTCGCTATAAGAGTCGGAAACCACATTTATGTTTCTGGTACAGCACCAGTCGATGAAGCGGGAGGAGTGTTTTCTCCTGGCGATGCATACGCACAAGCAAAGCGTTGTTTTGAAATTATCCAAAAAGCTTTGCGAGACTTGGGAGCAGACATCAGTCATGTTGTCCGGACTCGAATGTTTGTCACTGATATTAGTCGTTGGGCTGAATTTGGACGAGCGCATCAAGAATTCTTTGCAAATTATCCGCCTGCGACAACAATGGTAGAAGTGAAATCTTTAATACATCCAGCGATGTTGATAGAGGTAGAGGTGGATGCTGTTTATGTAAATAATGGAAACTGAAAACCTCAACCGCTGATCATTAAGGCGATACAAACAAAGCCTGCACCAAGCAGGCTTCGTCTGATAGTTGAGATGAAAAGTTTTACCCAAGAACCAGAAAACAACTCTTATGAACACAAACAAGGGAAGAGGAGCAGTCATTACACTCAATTCGCATGACTAGCACTACTGTAACGAATCCTTGTTCCTGCCCACAGCAACTTCTCTCGCAGCGTTTGATAATACGAGTTGTTCTCCCGTAAAATAATAAACTTAGCCCGACTATCTGCCATTCGCACATCAACACGATGTCCCGGCCAAATGGAAGTCCCTAATACCCCATCCGTCCACAACTTAGTACTTAAATCGTAATCGCCCAAGGGCCAAATGCTGACCACACAACCAGGAGGTAAGACAAGCGGGCGACTGGAAAGACTCATTGGACAGATGGGAGTGATGGTAATTGCCTCCATACCATCATGTATAATCGGACCATTCGCAGAAACAGTGTAACCTGTAGAACCAGTGGGAGTAGAGATAATTAACCCATCTCCTTGGTATTGATCGACGACTTCACCATCAATTTCCATCTCCAAAACTGAGGTGATCATGCGATCAGCGGAAGCTGGTCTGACAGACATTTCATTCAAAGCCAGGTAACGCTCAGACACTGGTTCCAAATTTGTACTGTTTCCCTCAAAGACTGCGGCTTGCAACATCATCCGCCGCTGAATAGCGTAACGGTCTTCTAATAATCGATCCCAAACTCGTTCAGTATCTTGAAATTCCTCTACAGACTCGGTTAAAAACCCCAGATGACCTCCCACATTCACTGCTAGTATTGGGATGCCAGCTGAGGCGAGATGTCTAGCACCAGTTAAAACGGTACCATCACCACCAAGTACCAAAGCCAAGTCAATTGGTTGCCCTGCTGAAGCCAAAAACACCGGATATGGGTTATCTTTTGGTCCACTTGGTCCCATCAAAACTTGGCAGTGACGATGTTCTAGTTGCTTTGCACAGATTTCTGCCCAGCGTTTACTTTGGGAATCTCGTGCTTTGTAAGCAATAATAACCTGCTTGAGCTCCACAGAATTACCACTTCAGGAGATTAAACTGCTCCATATCGACAGTATCGCGGTTACGATAAATGGCAAGTACAATCGCCAAACCTACCGCCGCTTCAGCTGCCGCTACGGTGATGACAAATACGGTAAATACCTGACCCTTAATTGCGATTGAGTCTAAGAAGTTGGAAAACGCTACTAAGTTTAAATTAACAGCATTGAGCAGTAACTCAATCGACATCAGCACTCTTACAGCATTGCGGCTAGTAATTAAGCCATAAATACCGATGCAGAACAAAGCTGCTGCAAGCAATAAAAAGTACTGGATCTGCATGAATTTTGATGTCCCCCATTGTCAGTTATCAGTTATCAGTTATCAGTTATCAGTGAACAACAGCGCGAATTTATAACTGTTTACTGAATATTGCGGCTCGATTCGCCGACCTGTACCAGTTCTCTGGAACGTTCTGGTAGTGTCAAAACTTGCTGTTGTTCTGAAGAAATCGTTTGTTCAGGCAGATACTCGCGACGTGCCAAAATGATCGCGCCTACCATTGCCATCAAAAGCAAAATGGAAGCTAGTTCAAAAGGTAGCAAAAAGTCAGTGAAGAAATGCTGACCAATTAAAACAATGGTGTCACTTGCTGGTATGGCAGTAGACAGTGACCAAGGAGTTGCCAACACCATCGTACTCAAAAGTGCAAACAATCCCAGACTGACGACACCTGTAAGTGCTTTGCGTATCCAAGCAGTAGGAAAGGGCGCAAAAGCTTCCCGCTTGTTTACCAGCATAATGGCAAACAAAATCAACACGTTAACTGCACCAACATAAATTAGCAATTGCGCTGCTGCTACAAAGTCAGCATTTAGCAATAGATATAGCCCAGCAATGCTAACAAATACGCCTCCTAACATAAAGGCTGAATAGACGACGTTATCAAACAGCACCACACCCAGCGCTGTCCCAATCAACATCACTGCCAGTATGCCAAAAGAAACAATCTGTACTCCTTCTGCTAGATTCACTGTTTTTTGTCCTTAGTCAAAACTCAAGAATCAAAAATCAACAGCGGAGCCGGTAGAAACGCTCCGCCTCCGGTCAAGAATCAAAAACTCATAGACTACTGATTCTTGACTCATTACGTTTATTTTTCCTGTTCTACAAGGTCTTCTGGACGCGCACCAGGGCGAGGCGCATCCGCAGGTAGTCCGTGGGGATCCATGACACCCTTGGGTAAATAAACAAGTTCACGCAAAGGTGTGACCATTGGATCTTGAGTCACCTTGTATGGCAAACGACCAAGCGCCACGTTGTCATAGTTCAATTCATGGCGATCATAGGTAGAAAGCTCATAATCTTCTGTCATTGATAAACAGTTCGTCGGGCAATATTCGACGCAGTTACCGCAGAAGATACAAACTCCAAAGTCAATACTATAATGTTTGAGCTTTTTCTTTTTGCTTGCTTTATCAAATTCCCAATCTACGACAGGGAGGTTGATCGGACAAACCCGAACACAAACCTCGCAAGCAATGCACTTATCAAACTCAAAGTGAATCCTACCGCGAAACCGCTCACCAGGAATGAGTTTCTCATAAGGATACTGTACGGTGACTGGACGCCGCTGCAAATGGTCGAAGGTTACAGATAAACCCTGACCAATATAGCGACCAGCTTGCACCGCTTCTTTTGCGTAATCACCAACTTGCTTGAGGAACTTTAACATAGCGTGTCTCTCTCTTTTTAAGCTATCAGCGTCATTTGTCCTTCCTCTTTTGTCATGAGTCATTTTGTGTATATGCTAACGACTCATGACCGATGACTAATGACTAACCACCAAAGGCAAAGGGAAAGGCAAGTTTCAGAGCTGCAGTGAGTAACAAGTTCACCAAACCAACAGGCAGCAAGAACTTCCATCCTAAATCTAGCAATTGGTCAATGCGAACCCGTGGCACTGTCCAGCGCAGCAAAATTGCCAGAAAGACAAGGAAGTATGCTTTGAGTACGGTCATGGTGATTCCCAACGAAGCGGTTACTATTTGCAAAACAGGATTTGTTTCACTCACCCCTAACCAACCAGCTATTAAATTGATGGGAATGGGAAAATCCCAACCGCCCAAGTATAAAACTGCTACTAACAGGGCAGAAAGGACAAGGTTCACATAGGAAGCCACGTAGAACAGACCGAATTTCATACCAGAGTATTCAGTCTGATAACCTGCGACCAGTTCTTCTTCAGCTTCCGGAAGGTCGAAAGGCAGTCGTTCACATTCAGCAAGCGCTGCTATCCAAAATATGAGAAAACCGACTGGTTGCCGCCATACATTCCAGCCAAGAATACCATAACCAGATTGCTGTTCTACAATATCGATGGTGCTGAGGCTATTGGACATCATGGCGATCGCCAGCACAGCCAGTGCCAACGGAATTTCATAGCTAATTGATTGTGCTGCAGCCCGCAACCCTCCTAAGAGAGCGTATTTGTTATTGGATGCGTAACCAGCCATTAACAAGCCAATTGGCTGAATGCTAGACAAAGCAATCCACAAGAATACCCCCATCCCAACATTTGTAATCACTATATTCTGTCCAAAAGGCACAACCAGATAGGACAAAAACACCGGTAGTACAACGATGATTGGACCCAGGGTAAACAGCACACTGTCAGACTTAGCTGGCACCACGTCTTCTTTGAAAACAAGTTTGAGACCATCTGCTACGGGAGCCAGTAAACCCAATGGACCAATATACTCAGGACCAATCCGCTGCTGTGCTGCTGCGGAAATTTTCCGCTCTAGCCAAACGCAGGTCAACACTCCCATCGTGGCACCAATAATCATCAAAGTCATTGGCAGTGGCATCCAAATCGCCTTGGCTGCGCCAGCTGGCAATCCCAAATCCATGAGGGATTTTATAAAAGTTCCTTGCAGATCAATTCCTGAATTCATGTTTTTTGCTCTTCAAGTCATTAGATCATTGTCATTTACAACTATCCACGCTTGTTAATAACTGTAAATTCGCTCATTAAGATTTCTGCCTAAATCATGCAAAATTTAAGATTTTTTGCAATTCCCATGCCTAGTATACCGTTGGATGGTTTTTACCCTTCTAGCCATACGAGATTTTCTACCTATGGTAAGGATTAGAATTCGCTAATCAAACCCCAGTCGGAGGAGTTGGGGTAGATGAGGGAGTGTAGGAAAATATCCTTGCTTCCCTCCCTTTTTCTCTGTTTCCTTCCCTCCTCATTCCCTAACGCTGCTCAATGGGAATATAAGGAGCGTCGTGCTTGCCATCGTAAACTTGGGTGGGACGGAAAATTCGGTTTTCTTCTAGCTGTTCTTTCCAATGTGCTAACCAACCAGCAACGCGGGCGATCGCAAATATTGGTGTAAACAAATCTGTAGGAATTCCCAGTTTTCTATACACCAAACCTGAATAAAAGTCAACATTAGGATAAATTCCTTTGTGACCGAGTTTTTCCTCCACCACCCTTTCCATTTCTAGGGCAATGTCATGGTACTTGTCATGTCCAAACTTGGTAAACAGCTGTTCTGCCAAGTTCTGCAAAATTGTAGCGCGTGGGTCTTTCACCTTGTACACACGATGTCCAAAGCCCATAATCTTGGCTTTACGTTCGAGACAATCCTCAATGTAGGGACGCACATTTTCTACAGAGCCAATTTCTTCCAACATCTGAATGACTTCTTCATTAGCCCCACCATGCAGCGGTCCTCCCAACGTTCCCACCGCACTAGCTACCACTGCGTATGGATCTGTTAGAGTAGACGCTGTAACCCTAGCACTAAAGGTGGAGGCGTTCATTGTGTGTTCAGCGTGAAGTATCAAACAGATATCAAAAATCCGCGCCGCCAATGGATCAGGTTCTTTCTCTTTGAGCATGTACAGAAAGTTAGCAGAATAGTCCAAGTCTTCATGAGGACGTATTGCATCATTCCCATTTCGCATTAACTGGAACGCCGCCACCATTGTTGGAATCTTTGCTATGAGGCGAACAACAGCATCCCGAATGTAAGCAGGATTATTCAAGTCACGACGCGAATAAAACAAGCCCAAGGCTGCAGCAGAGGCTTGAAGTGCATCCATAGGATGACCGCTTTCTGGAAAGCATTTCATCATATCGCAAATGTGATATTTAATCCGCCGGTGAGAGCGAACTTCTTGCTCAAATGCTACCAGTTCTTGCGATGTGGGCAACTCACCCCAAATTAGGAGATAAGCAGTTTCCAAAAATGTACTTTTTGACGCTAATTCCTCAATGCGGATGCCACGATATTCTAGTATTCCCTTTTGCCCGTCAACATTGCTAATACTGGATTGAGCGGCGGGAATGCCGTCCAATCCAGGCTTGTATTCGCACACCATCATGGCAACACCATCTGCTTTTTTGTGAAAGATTTTTTCAGGCTAACTTACCAGAAATTGTTATTACCATAACAGTATCCGTTCTCCTAAAAATTCTTTCAGAAACGTTACCCCACTGTTAGAGCAAGTACTTGGGTGGCGTCAACCAAAACATCTGACTACGACCCAGAGGGGAGCCTTTTTCTGGTAGTTTTACCCCGATCATACCCGCTTTTTTCAAAACTAAGGTTGCTTTAGCTTGTCCCCATAGAAGAATTTCTGCCCAAGTGCTCAAATCTGGTTCATGTCCAACTAAAGCAAGTTGGCTGTCGGATGAATAAGTTTTTGGACTCAGCCAGTTCAAAACCCAACTTTCAAGACAGCCATCTGGACCAAGGTAAGAACATTCCTCTAGCTGAGAACTCAGCCCAGTAGATATCAAAATTTCTGCTGTTTGGCGAGCTCGTGTTAAGGGACTAGTCGCGATCAAGTCAAAATGCAAACCTAGCTTTTTCAATCGTTCGGCAACTTTCTCTGTTTTTTGGCGACCTTCTTTGGTCAGCGAACGTTCCTCATCTTTGATATCCACTCGCCTTTCTTCAGCAATTCCATGACGAATTAAATACAGTTCCACTGAGATATTTGTCTCCTCATCTCATTTACTCGGTAGGAGTCAGGAGTCACCGAGTCAGGAGTCAAAAATTCCCCCACTTCCTTGCTCCCCTGCTCCCCTGCTCCCCATCTCATCTACTCCGGCTGTATTGGATTATCTTTCGGATTGACCAATCTCAGGAGCTTCTGCTTAATCTGAGAATCGAAAACTTCCCATTTCATCTTCGCATAAGCAGAATTTTCATTACCTCCAGATAAGAAACCCATCGGAATTTCAAAGCCACCTGCGCTTATCCGTCCACCCCCGAAAAAGCGTCCGCTGCTATCTTGACCAAACGCTTCTTTAATAAACTCATCAGGATCGAGGGTCAGTTTGCTAGTTCTCAGGGAACCAATAATCACCTCTAGCTCCTCATCTTCATCGTGAACGATTCCGTAGACGACGGCTGTATGGACGTTTTCTTCTGTCACAAGAAAATCTGCCGCTTGGGGGATGGCATCGCGGTCATCGTAACGTAAGTAACCAACACCAGCTATCGAAAAATTATTTTGCACGATGCGGTTTTTGAGCGATCGCTCTATCACGTCCATGACTCGCTTAGAACGATTCGCCTGTAGAATAGCGTTCAGCAACTGCGCGTCATAAAATCTGCTCAGATACGCTGCAGCCATAAAATCCTCTTCCTGTGCTTGCATCAGTCTATTAGTATCCGATCGCAAGCCATGCATCAAGGCTGTTGCGCACTTGACGTGCTGATTTATGCTGCTATCTAGAGTCAGCAACCCGGTCTGTAAGTACTGTGTAAAAATCGTTGCTGTCGCGCGTACAGAAGGACGAACATCAAAAAAATCTGATTTGATGTCACTTTGTAAACTGTGATGGTCGATCACCACCACTATTGGTATTCCTGCCTCTTGTACTAAAGGTACTAGCTGAGAAGTCGTTCCTTGGTTATCTATGAGAGCAAAACCTTGGTAGGAAGATAAGTCCTTGCCTTTGAGTGTTTGTAGTGTCCAACGCTGGGCAGGTAAGCCAGTCAGCTTGACCAAAGCAATATTTTCTTGGTGACTCAATGCACCAGCGTAAATGATGTCACATTTGATGTCGTATTGCTGAGCAATTAACTGGTAAGCCCAAGCAGATGATAAGGCATCAGGGTCAGGAAAATCTTGAAGAATGACTAGTTGGCGTTCTTGTTTATGTGCAAGAAACGTATTGTGCAGTTCTTCTGATTTCTGATTTACCAATGAATTGTTACGCTGACTCAGAGAAGGACCATCATTTGCTAATGCTGTACCTGAGTGCTTAGTTAGTGGAAGTTCCACTAAATCTTTGTCCGTTTCAAAATCATCTGGAGTAGGGTCACCCGTCAACGGCAAACTCTCAATCTGAGTAAGAGAAGAATTAAAGTGCATATGAAACGTTTTTATAAGTGTGAGGCTCCTTTTTTTGTTTAGAAATACGAGATTTTGTCATTTAATACTTCAGCCATACATGACTACTATGATCTTTGCAAAATATCAAAACTGTAAACTGTATCTTCCAGTCTATTTTTTGTCAATATTTTATAAGCAACAACCTTCCAGGAAAATGCTTGGAGCAACTACCTTTTCTTTTTTGGTAGAGTTTGGGACGCACCCTGCTTGTTTTGACATTAATATGTGCTATACTAGATAAGTTGCTCTCGATAGACTCGCAGATGTTCAAGCTTTTCTATCAGCTTCAAAGGTTAAAGCCCACAAAAAACTGTAGATAAGCTACAATCACCAAGCAAGGTCAATAAAGCAAAAAAACTGACAACTGCCTTGTTTAAAACCAGCAGAAATTGTCAGAGACCTATAACATATTTTTGCCATTCTTGATGCATACCACTTTTGAGATGTTTGCTGACCTCAAAGTAGAGACTACTGTAAGGTCGGCGCGGAGTATGACGCAACATCATGTGAGCTTCACTGGGCGTACGATTACCCTTTTTCACATTGCAGCGGACACATGCTGTAACAATGTTTTCCCAGGTATCGCCGCCCCCGCGCGATCGCGGTACGACATGATCCAATGTCAAATCATCTCCCGTGTAACCGCAATACTGGCAAGTGTGACCGTCCCTGTGTAGTATATTCCGACGAGTGAGAGGAATCTCTTTATAGGGAACGCGCACATAGTGACGTAACCTAATAACCGTCGGAAGTGGAAAGCCCAGGTAGACTTGCTTGTGACTGAATTCTACTCGCTCAGCTTTGCCTTTAATGAGTAACACGACAGCTCGCCGCCAGCTCGTGATATTGAGCGGTTCGTAAGAGGCGTTTAGAACTAAAACTTTCCCCATTGATTAGCGCTCAAGCTATTAATTTTACATATATTAACACAATTATATTCTGCTTTGGTGATGAAAAAAAATTATACATCCGGCAAAACTGAAAAATAAAAAGACTGCTAAGGCATTCTGCAAGAATAAGTTACCTTTTGGAATCCCTTAAACGCTTATGAATCAAGGTTTAAATTTTTCCAAACAGTTAAGTTATTTTTGGTTTGAGTTCTAAGCACAGAAGCCAGTGTGGGAGAGTTCTCCTAAATTTACATAGATTTTCTCAAGGGCGTGAGCAAATAAGCATCCTTGGGTGTGCCCTCATGATCTTGTGCCGACTCCAAAATTAGAGGTAAACTTCGACCAGAGATCACGATTAGGCTTCTAACAGTAAGAATAATGTAAATGATTTAGAAGCCAAACAGTGGTGTGATAGGAGTTATTCAAGATGTTGAGTCACGAGCAAACTTCCAGTTTAACCTCTAATCAGCAGTTAGATACCTACCCCTGGTTGTCGCAACGTGCTTGGGTAGAAATTAACTTGTCAGCATTGTCGTACAACGTCAAGCAGCTTTTAAAGATACTCTCACCCTACACCCAGCTGATGGCGGTGGTGAAAGCTGATGCTTATGGACATGGAGCAGTTACAGTCGCCCAAACTGTGTTAGAGTCTGGAGCAAGTTGGTTAGGAGTCGCGACAGTTCCAGAAGGAATTCAATTGCGAGAAGCAGGAATGAAAGCTCCAATTTTGATCTTGGGTGCAACTCATACCCCAGAACAAATTCATGCGATCGCCAAATGGAAACTTCAACCAACATTGATTTGTCCTAAACAAGCTTTAGTTTTTTCCAATACTTTAGAAACCATCAATACCGAGACTTCACTACCTGTACACGTGAAATTAGATACAGGAATGTCTAGGTTAGGAACCAATTGGCGCGAGGCTGCTGAGTTTGTTCAGCTTGTACAACGGTTACCCCATCTGACTATTGCTAGTATATATTCTCACTTAGCAACGGCAGATAGTCTCGACCGCACAGTTATGATACAGCAGCAGCAAAGGTTTGAGCAAGCAATTGCCCAACTCAAGACAATAGGCATACAACCGCCTTGCCTACATCTGGCAAATTCAGCTGCAACCCTAACCGATAAAGCATTGCATTATGATATTGTGCGTGTAGGTTTAGCAATTCACGGACTTTACCCAGCTGAGCATTTGCGCTCAAGCATAGACTTGAAACCTGTTTTACAAGTTAAAGCGCGAGTCACACAAGTAAAAACTATTGCCTCTGGAACTGGTGTCAGCTACAGTCATCAATTTGTTGCTTCAGACGAACTCCGCCTTGCTGTGGTAGGAATTGGTTACGCCGATGGTGTTCCTCGCAATCTTTCCAATAAAATGCAAGTGTTAATTCGTGGTCAACGAGTGCCGCAGATTGGCACAATTACAATGGATCAGTTGATGCTAGATGTCAGTGCATTACCAGATGTACAGGAAGGCGAAGTCGTAACTCTACTTGGAACACAGGGAAAAGAAGAAATTACTGCTGAAGATTGGGCAAATCAATTAAATACAATTTCTTGGGAAATTCTCTGTGGTTTTAAGCACCGTTTACCTCGTGTTGCGGTATTTAGTCAAAGCTGATGATTCTCTGGTTAGTGCTTGGTAGATAGTGAAACAAGCGCTGCTGTGGTGTGGACTGGGTTTGTTTACTCATAGGCGAGTGCCTCAACGCGTGACTTTCGTCCAAGTTTTGATCTTACCTCCCCTCTTAGGGGGAATACGGCGCTATGCGCCTGTTCCTCAAGGGTTTTCAGCCAGCCTTCCTTATAATTAATCGTTAGGTGTTGCAACAGATGACTTTGTTATGATAATATAGACTACTAATGCGGATGTGGCGGAATTGGCAGACGCGCTAGATTTAGGTTCTAGTGCCGCAAGGCGTGAAGGTTCAAGTCCTTTCATCCGCACTATAAAAATTAGCACGCTTAGTGGTTATCTTTGCAGGTGTTTTTCGGTCTACCCGTACAAGACAGGGCTATTCATTGCTTCACTCTCTTTAAATTCTTGAAATTCAAAATTGAATAAGGGAGTCAAATAGGCTGAATTCTTCTATGTGGCAAAAGAATAAGTCCTTTCAAACTAGGATTTGAGCAAATTTCCACGCGACTCACCTCCATACACCTCCATACACAGAAAATTTGTCCCGAAAGTGGGAAATGTGTAGACTCAAACCAAGCAATCTTGATTTTTCTGGAAAAATATTGATTTGAAATCAAAGCAAGCTAAGTATAAACATGTTTTAAAAAGCACCGTGTATCGTGTATTTTTGACCGTAGAATCATCTCAAGAAAGACCACTACAATGACAATTAATACAACGAAATATAAATTCAACGGTCGTTAGAATTTTCTTGTCATTCTTATAGTTAAAAAATTTTTCGTATAAACTTCAACTCTCGGTCTGTCAAAGTTGTATGAGTCATATCATTGGCAAATTAAGGCTGTGAAGTATATAAAAGACAGTGGCAGTGTTCTGTAGTCTGGATTTTTTATGTTATACTTTACAGATTTGACAAGTAAAAATACTGTTGTACTAGCAAAACAGACCTGAGATTTACGCAGGTTCTAAAAACCGTACTATACTTAGGTACGAGTACTAAAGATAGCAGGGTTGGACTGAATAAAAAAAGCAGTATTATTTCGGTTGCCATTAGAAAAGGTTTACTCTAAGTCTCATGGCTTCATCTAGTCTTTACATTTTTTTTACTTGTCGTGTAAAGATGTCTGCTAATCTCAGTATAAGTTAGTAAATTTCACTGCAATTTGCGAATTATCTGAGGTTTTTCTATCCAGATAAAAGGGTGCTAACACTGAGTTTTTCCGCAAATCTTAAAGCTAGGCTTTTGTATTTTTTATAACAAAAGTTTTTAACCGTTTCAATGAAATTGTAGAAAAACCCTGCATAAATTTAGCTCACATTAGCAAGAATTTAGCCCAAGTAAAAGCAAAATGAGCACAACTCCTATAGGTAGCTACAAGTTTTTTCAGAAACTACACCCGCTATCTCTACTAGCACAATTAACAAGTCGGCGTGCTACAGGGTGCTTACAAGTATTTACAGAATCGGTTTCTTGGTCAATCTATCTAGAAGACGGTAAACTAGTTTATGCCTCTTCAGATAAAATGTTTGAGCGGCTTGAAAATATTTTGAGTCGCTTGGACCAACAAACAAACAATCTTACGAGTACATCTCTTATGCGGCTAAGGCCCATATTTGAGCAAAACACAGCGAATCAGTCAACGTCACAACCAGATTATCAAGCTATTTGCTGGTTAGTTAATGAAGAATATATTACTCCTCCGCAAGCAGCTGTCTTGATAGATGAATTGGCCAAAGAAGTCCTGGAGTCATTTCTCATAATAAAACAAGGAAGCTATGAATTTAAAAGTGAAACTTCTTTAAATGAATTACCAAAATTCTGTCGTTTGGACTTGCGATTACTTGTAGAACATTGTCAAAAACAGTTACGCAATCACCAACAGACTCAATCAACGATTGATACGCAAGTGAATTCCGAACTTATACCTAGCACTGAAGTTCCTGCAATGCAGCATAATCAAGTCAAAGTCGGGGAACAATTGCCAAATCACAACAATTTTGAGACTTCTCATCTGAACAACAACAAAGATTTACAACAACCTCGTGGCAAAAATACATACACAATTGCCTGTATAGATGATAGCCCCACAGTTTTAAACTCTATCAAGCACTTTTTAGATGAAAGCACATTTTCAGTTGTAATGATCAACGATCCTGTCAAAGCTTTGATGCAAATTCTCCGCAGCAAGCCTGACCTGATTTTACTAGATGTAGAAATGCCTAATTTAGATGGCTATGAGCTATGTTCTTTGTTGCGGAGGCATTCAGCTTTTAAGAATATCCCTATTGTTATGGTAACTGGCAGAACAGGATTTATAGACAGAGCAAAGGCAAAAATGGTGAGAGCTTCAGGGTATTTGACTAAGCCCTTTACTCAATCAGATTTGTTGAAAATGGTGTTTAAACATCTTGGTCATTGAAGTCGAGAGGAAAAGAACAGTCATAGAGTTTTATAAAGTACATTTAATTGTATAGGAGATATAGGGATGAGTATTACTTTGCTTGGCACAATTTTGATTGTTGAAGATTCGCCCAGTGAATTGGAACTGATGAGCCATTATCTCGTAGAAAGTGGTTATAACGTGATTCAAGCCACTGGTGCAAAGGAAGCAATAGAAAAAGCACAGTCACAAAACCTAGACGTGATCGTCACTGATGTGGTTATGCCGGGAATGAGCGGTTTTGAGTTGTGTCGTTCTCTCAAGAGAAATCCGGCTACTCAAAAAGTGCCGATTGTCATTTGCAGTTCTAAAAATCAGGAGATTGATCGATTGTGGGCAATGAGACAAGGCGCTGACGCCTATGTAACAAAACCTTACACTCGAGAGCAGCTCCTACGAGCAATTAAATCAGTAGTCATTTGAATCAAATGAATAGTTCCAAACTAGCACTCTCTCTAAAACAAAATCAAAATAGCTTGGGGGATGGCTATCTTAAGTTTCGGCTAAATAGACATACATCTGCCACTCTACCAATGAGACACACCCAAGAAGCAGTTGTTGTGCCTGTTGAGACCATATCATCAATGCCAAATATGCCTAGCTGTATCATAGGATTGATGAACTGGCGCAGTCGCATAGTTTGGGTGGTTGATTTACCAAAGATGTTCAATCTAGAATATCTAGATAGCAGGCTTCGGCAGTATAATGTAGTGATTATCCGGGTAGATTCAGTACTTTTAGGCTTGGTCGTACAAGAGATACAAGGTACCACTAAGTTTATGCCTGAAGAGGTTCGCTCTCCTATGGGACAAGTGGCAGCCAGTTTAATCCCTTATCTACGTGGTTGCGTTGTTCAACAAAGTGAAATATTACTTGTCTTAGATGCACAAGCAATTGTGCAATCTTCTATTCTCCGCAGTGATTAGGGTGTACTCCAAAGAGAACACTGAATTTTTCGTATTTTCATTCACCAGCATAGGAGAATATCTTAATGTTTAATAAAACTGATCCAGCTAAAAATATTGAAACTCAAAATGGAGCATCTGTTTCGTCATCTGAAAATGTCACGAATAACAATGGCAAAAAATTGGCTCACGAGGTGAATCCTGAATCTGCTCATCAGATGACACCAAATCGCGCATCTTCAACCTTGCGGCGGCTAAGTTTAGGTACCAAAGCGACATTACTGGCGATCGCTATTGGCACACTTCCTGTCTTAGCAATTGGAGCACTTGTTTACTTTGTTGCGAATAACTCCTTAACGAATAAAATTTCTCAAATTCAACAAGCAGAAGCCAAAGGTTTAGCAGACAAAGTGAACCGTTTCATGACAGAACGGTATCACAATATTCAACTTACATCTAATCTACCAATCTTCACAAATTCTAACCTAAGCAATACTCTCTCTCAAAAGGAAAAGCAAGCATTGCTGGATAAGTTTATAGATACTTATAAAGTTTATGACAGCATTGTGATACTTAACTTAAACGGTGATGTGATTGCACAATCTCAGGGAAACTTAATTCCTAATCAAAGCAGTAGTCAGGACTTTAAAGCAATACGGCAAAATGACCGTTTTTACATCAGTCAACCAGAAGTCACAAAAAACATAAGTGAGTCTCGTATTACGATTGCAACACCTATCAAAAGTTCTACAGGAGAAACAATTGCCGTAGTCAGAGCGAAGATACCCGTAAAAGCTCTAGATAATGTCATTAAAAATTATGCACAATCAGGGCACAAGTACTACTTGATTGATGGAACGGGAAAAATCTTCTTGGCAACGGACAAGAAATATATAGGTAATAGTGCTAAATCAGATTTTCCTGGCTTAGAACAGCAAGTAAAAAAAGACGATACTTTTATTAGTGTTAATCAAACTGATAACCAAGAGCAACTTGTTAGCTACTCATCCAGAACACAAGATGGATTGCCGAATTTGAATTGGCGATTCATTCTAGCGACAGACACAGCAATAGCATTTGACGCTCAAAGACAATTATTGTTAACAGTTGCAGTTGGAACAGGATTGACAGCATTAATTGTTGCGTTAATTGCAGTCTGGTTAGCCAAACGAATCACAGAACCAATTACGAAAGCAACCACAGCAGTGGCAAAACTCGGTAAAGGAGAGCTCAGTACCCGTTTGGAAGTACAATCACAAGACGAGTTCGGCATTTTGAGCGATAACATCAATCAAATGGCGTCGCAACTCCAAACCCTGGTGAAACAACAAGCGCTAGACACAGAAAAGGCAAGGTTACTAACAGATATTACCCTGCGTACTCGTAGAAGTCTCAAAGTAGAGGACATCTACAAAACAGCTGTCAGAGAAGTTCGTCAAGCAATAAAAACAGACAGGGTTCTCATTTATAAATTCAATTTAGAAACCTTAGATGGAAATGTCGTCGCTGAATCAGTTACGGCTGGATTACCAAGAATGTTAGGAGTTCGAATCGATGATCCTTGTTTTCGAGAACGTTACGCAGAAAGTTATAAAGATGGTCGAGTACGAGCAATATCTAATATTTATCAAGATAATAACCTCAGCAACGCAGAGTGTTACATCAAAATGTTGGAAAAATTTGCTGTGAAGGCAAATTTGGTCGCACCAATTATTCTCGAAGGAGAACTGGTAGGCTTAATCATTGCTCATCACTGCGAAAGTCCCCGGAATTGGCAACAACCGGAGATAGATTTGTTTAGACAACTAGCTACCCAAGTCGGCTATGCTCTAGAACAAGCACAGCTTCTTGAAGAGGTAGAAAAAGCAAGGGCGATCGCAGAAAGAGTATCCAGAGACGAACGCCAAGAAAAAGAAACTCTGCAAATGCAACTTTTGGAACTTCTTTCTGAAGTTGAGGGTGCAGCCAGTGGTGACTTAACAGTGCGTGCTGAAGTGACAGCGGGAGAAATTGGCACAGTTGCTGACTTTTTCAATTCTATCGTTGAAAGTTTGCGGTTGATTGTCACTCAAGTTCAACAAACCGCCACCCAAGTCAATGAAGCAATTGGGACAAACTCCGGGGCAATCCATCAACTCGCAGAGGAAGCACTGACTCAAGCAGCAGAAATCAACCACACACTAGATGCAGTTGATAACATGACCCAATCAATTGAATATGTTGCTCAAAGCGCCCAACAAGCAGCTTTAATTGCCAATAGCGCCGCCCAAACTGCTAAAAAAAGTGGCATCGCAATGGATATGACAGTGCAAAACATTTTGTATTTGCGCGAAACAGTGGGCGAAACCACCAAAAAAGTTAAGCGCTTGGGAGAATCAACGCAACAAATCTCACGTGTCGTGGCATTAATCAATCAGATTTCCATGCAAACCAACTTACTTGCGATTAATGCAGGAATTGAAGCCGCACGTGCAGGTGAGGAAGGTCAAGGTTTTGCCGTTGTCGCAGAGGAAGTTGGGGAATTAGCAGCCCGCAGTGCTGCAGCAACCACAGAAATTGAACAAATTGTCGAGAACATCCAACGGGAAACAACCGAGGTTGTGCAAGCGATGGAACTGGGAACAACTCAGGTTGTCGAAGGTACACGCATTGTCGAAGATGCCAAGCAAAATCTAGCTCAGATATTGGAAATTTCACGGCAAATAGACGCTTTGGTGCAGTCGATTTCTCTGGCGACAACATCACAGGCGCAAACATCACAAACAGTGAGCCAATTAATGCAAAATATAGCTGCTTGCTCGCAGCGCACAAGTGATTCTTCGATCAAGGTATCGCAATCTTTGCAAGAAACTGTCGAGATTTCTCAGCAATTACAAGCAACTGTTGGTACCTTCAAGGTGAATTAGTCATTGGTCTTTTGTCTTTTGTCATTTGTATCTGACCCTTGACCAATGACTGATAATTAGTGAAGACTGGAGGTGACGCTAGATACAACTGTCTTCAGTTCGTCATCCAACGGACAGGCGGGTTTGCCAGTCACCTGCCTTTGGGTTACCCTCCCACAGTGCTGCTCTCACCGCACTGCCTCCTAATGATTCATGATTAATGACTAATGACTAATGACTAATGACTAATAGCAAAGACTATGTCACAAGACAAAGAATTAGAAATCCAGATGCAATTTCTGGAGGAAGCGACCGATTACTTAAATACCCTAGAAGGGGTATTGTTAGAATTCAATAACAATCATCGTATTTCTCAAGAAAAAATTAATGCCGCACTTCGAGCTGCCCACTCAATAAAAGGTGGCGCAGGCATGATGGGATTTCGCTCCCTAAGTGATTTGGCTCACCGCTTGGAAGATTCCTTTAAAGTTTTAAAAACTAGGAAAAACTCTTTAGAAATTGACACAGAATTACAAAGTTTATTGCTATCTGGAGTAGATTGGCTACGTCAGATAGTGGAATTGTTATCACAAGGCAATCCTATAGATGAACATTGGTTATCAACTTTCTGTTATCCAGTGTTTGAAGAACTGCATGCGCGTTTAGGTGATCCAAGCCCAGAGGATGCAGCAACTATGCTGTCTCCAGAAGACGGGCAAGACATCATTCCTTTACTGTTTGAAACAGAGGTAGAAGGGTGTTTAGAACGCCTAGAATCTGTGTTGGCAGATAGCGCACAGCCCTGTTTAAAAGAAGAAGTTGCGATTATGGCAGCTGAGTTGGGTGGTTTGGGTGAAATGCTGCAATTATCAGCTTTTACTCAGCTTTGCGAATCAGTAGGAAACTACTTGGAAACTGTTGCTCCCTCTGAAATTGAAACAGTTGCTCGTGCAGCATTGGAAGCATGGCGGCGATCGCAAGCGTTAGTGATCACAAATCAACTAGATAGGTTACCAACAGAAATTAAACTAGATGATTTGATCGTAGTTGGTGCAGCACATACCCAAAAAGAACTACCAAAAGTAGAAGTCGTACCCACGCTAGATCCAGAAACAGAAGTTACGCAAACAGATATCCTACAATCAGAAGAAACAGAAGAAAATTGGCTAGATCGTGAAATCATTGCAGCTGATTTTGAAGCTTTAGAAGCAGCTTTTGCAGATGAGATTAAAGCTCAATTTGAAGTCGAACAAAATACAGATATTGAGCCAGAAAATCAGACAACAAATTACAAATTTATTGAGCAGAAAGTCGAACAAACTGTTGGTAACAACCACAATAAGAATGAACCTCCAGAAAATACAGTTCGAGTTCCTAGCAAGCAACTCGAACAAATTAATGATTTGTTCGGAGAACTGATTATTCAGCGTAACGGATTGAATTTACAACTTGAGAAGTTACGCAAACTGATTCGCAATTTGAACCAGCGAGTACAAGTTCTCGGCAGAGAAAATCAGCAATTACGTACAGCTTACGACAGAATAGCAACTCAGAGCGTGCTGTCATCTGGTGTTCCATTATTACCATTACTACCAAGTGAAAATGTGGAGACGTCTATCGCATCTAACGATGACGACCAGACACAAGCTGGGTTTGATTCTTTAGAAATGGATAGCTATAACGAATTAAACCTGCTTTCTCAGGAAGTGATGGAAACTATCGTTCAGGTACAGGAAGTCACCAGTGATATTCAACTCGGTCTTGACGATACAGATCTATTTGCCCGCAAGCTTACCAAAACATCCAAGCAGTTACAAAGAAAGCTGACTCAAGTACGGATGCGCCCATTATCTGACATTGTGGATCGCTTTCCTAGGGCTTTGCGCGACCTGTGTGTAGAGTATGGCAAAAACGTGCAATTGAAAATTGAGGGTGCAGCTATCTTAGTTGAACGTAACATCTTAGAGGCTTTAAATGAGCCTTTGATGCATATGTTGCGAAATGCCTTCGACCACGGTATAGAAGATCCAGCAACACGCCGCGCCTCCGGTAAGCCAGAACAAGGATTAATTGAGATTAAAGCCACACATCAAGACAATCGCACAATCCTGACTCTCAGAGATGATGGACGTGGGATTTCACTAGATAAAATTCGCGCCCGTGCTATAGCTATGGGATTAGAACCAACTCTCATAGCACAAGCAACTGATGAAGAATTGCTCTCGCTCATTTTTGAGCCAGGATTTAGCACATCTGACCGAGTGACGGCTTTGTCCGGTCGTGGTGTCGGGATGGATGTGGTTCGTAGCAACCTCAAACAAGTCCGGGGAGACGTTAAAGTTAATACCGTATCAGGAAAGGGAACTACTTATACGATATCAGTGCCGTTTACACTCTCAGTCGCAAGAGTCCTACTGATAGAAAGTCATCGAATGCTTTTAGCATTTCCTACAGATGTAGTTTCAGAAATCTTCTTGCTTGATCACGAGCAGGTGTTTTCAATGGCGAACAGCGAAGTCCTGAATTGGCAAGGAAGCATGTTACCGTTAGTTCGTCTCGGTCGGCATTTAGAGTTTAATTGCCCCCGTTACGATAACCCAGACTTAGAAACTCCTCCTGCAATTAATGCTCCTAGCATACTCATCGTCAACCAAGGCAATCAACTAGTAGCGGTGCAAGTTGATCGTTGTTGGGGTGAGCAAGAAGTTGCCATCCGTCGAGTTGAAGGAAACATACCTTTACCGAATGGCTTTAGCAACTGTACCATTCTGGGTGATGGTCGGGTAGTCCCACTCGTAAATGCCAGCGAGTTACTTTATTGGATTGTTACCAACCAGCGCACACCAAAAACCAATCAACTACCATCGACAAGGTTAAAGACTGTTTTCCTAACGCCAGCTAGCGAAAAATCAATACCATCAATTCATCAAAAAGGTACCGTTTTGATTGTAGATGACTCAATTAATGTCCGCCGCTTCTTAGCCCTCACTCTAGAGAAAGGAGGGTATCAAGTCGAACAAGCTAAAGATGGTCAAGATGCACTAGAAAAACTTCAGAGTGGTTTAAGAGTTCAGGCTGTTATTTGTGATATTGAAATGCCTCGTGTTGATGGTTATGGCTTTTTAGGTCGTATCAAATCAAATACTGACTTTAGAGATATACCTGTCGCTATGCTAACCTCTCGCAGTAGCGATAAACATCGTCAATTGGCAATGCAATTAGGTGCCAGAGCTTACTTTTCCAAACCTTACAACGAGCAAGAATTGCTGAAAACTTTACATGACATCATTTTTCCTCTGACAGGAGCTTCTAACTAAACGCTGAAATTCGCTTATTCAATTATGAATTTTGAATGAGCGAACTCCTCCGCAAGAGGTATAAAGATTGATCATTTTGAATAAATGAATTCCCCTAAAGAAAGATTGATTTATTAGTGCATTTACTTAAAGATTTTAGGCAGAGTTTGTCATTCATCAGTTAAGTGTATTTACTAATGTTAAATAAAAACATTTAACATTTTCCAGTATATTTACCCATGCATAATGTAGGCGTCAGGGCAGAATGTAATATAAAATACACAACGATCATTTAAACTCTAATGACCAAAAATAACAGGATATCCCTGACTAAAAATCATCAGATATTGCACCGAGTTAAAAAAGCAAAAATTGTGGCTAACCAAAAGATTTTTATGTCTTTAAGTAAATGGTTCTACAACCTTCCTATTAGTCGCAAACAGTTGATTGCTTTAATCGCTTCTGAATTAGTGTCTGTTCTGGGAATAGGTATTGGAGCCACCCTAATTATTATTAACGGCTTACGGACTCAACTGCTTGAACAAGCCAAGTCAGAAGTTGCAGTTGTAGATACGAATTACAACATTAAAATTAATCAAATGGGCTTTGGGTTTAGAGGGCAATCAGATAATACTGCTATTATTAAAGCCTCTGTCAACTATAACTCAAGCAAAAGCATAAGTTCCGATTTAAAAGCAGAAGTTAAGCGAATTCTGGTGAACGAAATCAAGGCTCGCAAAATTGAATATGCAACCTTAGTCGGTAAAGATTTCAAGATTATTGTCAACGCGAATAAGAACCGTGAAGGTGAAGTTTTTAATCCTAACAACTTGGTCAGTGATGTTTTTAAAAATCCTAAGCAAATTAAAGCTAGTAGAATCGTTAGCTGGTCAGAGTTGAGTAAAGAATCACCACCTTTACCAAATAGTTTCAGCAATCAAGATGCTCTCATTCGTTATACGGTAACGCCTGTGAGAGATCCAAAAACAAGTACTGTTGTTGGTGCTTTGGTTTCCGGAGATATTGTGAATGGCAAAGACCCAATTGTCAGGAACACTCTACAAGCGACTGGAGGCGGCTACAGTGCTGTTTATTTACGTCAACCGACTGGAAAATTTACTCTAGCGACTTCTCTGGATAAAGGTCAAACTGAGGATTTAAACCAAGCTCAGTTGAATGTAAAATTACCAAAAGAAGGAGAGTTTTTACTGAAAGAGGCAGCAAGATCAACCGATGGAAAAGCGGTGACTGGACGCATATTTGTAGGAAATCAAACTTACACAATAGCAGCCAAAGCTGTCCCTAATAAAATAGTTGAAGAAGCTGAAGGACCCCAAACAATTTTTGACGGGCACTCAAGTGCTATTTTAGTGCGAGGAACTCCAGAAACAGCTTTAAATTATTTACTACTACAAAGTTTGCTGGAACAAGCCCTCACCGTTGTGTTCGCACTCATCATTATTGCAATTTGGGCAGTTATTCTCCGGCGGACAATTATTCAACCTATCGAAAACCTACAGCAAACAGCGCAAAAATTTGCGGCTGGCGATCGCTCTTCTCGCGCTGAGATTTTCTCTACAGATGAAGTCGGTCAATTAGCCGTTAATTTTAATATCATGGCACAAAAACTCGTAGAACAAATCCGATATCAAGAAAATGAAACGAAAGTTGCAATGCAACTGAATGAAATAACTACGAGTATGCGGGAATCGCTAGACACAAAAAAAATCTTAAAAGCAGCAGTTTCTAGTACGCGAAAAGTTATACAAGTTGAGCGAGTGCTTTTCTATCGTTTAGACGAAAACTATCTAGGTACAGTTATTGCTAAATCCGTTAATTACGAAGGTTCCGCAGCTTTAAAAACAAATCTCACTGAACTGTTTCATGCAGAAGAACACTCTCAAGACTATACGGTGAGTGGGGTTAAAGCAGTTGAAAACATTTACGAAGCCGATTTGAGCGAGCAATACATTAAACAGCTAGAATCATTTGCCGTCAAAGCGTATTTACTGGCACCTATTTTCCTCAACAAAAAACTATATGGTTTATTGGTAGCACATCAGTGTTCTAATTACCGAAAGTGGCAAGATATAGAAATCACTTTGTTTAAACAGGTCGCAATTCAAGTTGGTTATGCTTTAGAACAATCAAGGCTTCTTCAAGATATAGAACAAAGTCGTCAACTTGCTCAAACAGCTTCAATTGAGGAACGCAAACAAAAAGAAGCCCTAAAAATGCAACTTTTGGAACTGCTAAATGATATTGAAGATGCAGCCAAAGGTGATTTGACAGTGCGTGCTGAAGTCAAACAAGGTGAAATTGGTACAGTTGCTGACTTTTTCAACTCTATCGTTGAAAGTTTGCGCTTGATTGTAACAAAAGTGAAGCTATCAGCATTACAAGTGAATCAGGCGATTGGGACAAACTCTGGTGCAATTCGTGAACTAGCAGAAGAAGCACTGACTCAAGCAGAAGAAATCAACCGCACACTAGATGCAGTTGATAACATGACCCAATCAATTGAATATGTTGCTCAAAGCGCCCAACAAGCAGCTTTAATTGCCAACAGCGCCGCCCAAACTGCCAAAAAAAGTGGCATCGCAATGGATATGACAGTGCAAAACATCTTGTATTTGCGCGAAACAGTGGGCGAAACCAGCAAGAAAGTCAAACGCTTGGGAGAATCAACGCAACAAATCTCGCGTGTGGTGGCATTAATCAATCAGATTTCCATGCAAACCAACTTACTATCGATTAATGCAGGAATCGAAGCCGCACGTGCGGGTGAGGAAGGTCAAGGTTTTGCAGTTGTCGCAGAGGAAATTGGGGAATTAGCAGCCCGTAGTGCTGTAGCAACCACAGAAATTGAACAAATCGTCGAGAACATCCGACGGGAAACAACCGAGGTTGTGCAAGCGATGGAACTGGGAACAACTCAGGTTGTCGAAGGTACACGCATTGTTGAAGATGCCAAGGAAAATCTGGCTCAAATATTGGAAATTTCACAGCAAATAGACGCTTTAGTACAGTCGATTTCCCTGGCGACAACATCACAGGCGCAAACATCCTATGTCGTTAGCCAATTAATGCAAGATATAGCTGCTTGCTCGCAGCGCACAAGTGATTCTTCAATCAAGGTATCGCAATCTTTGCAACAAACTGTGGAGATTTCTCAGCAATTACAAGCAACTGTTGGTACTTTCAAGGTGAATTTGAATTAGTCATTAGTTTCTTCTTTGATCTACAGTAAGAGGCAATACGGTTGCTGTTAAGAAGAATTGTAGCTTGGGTTAAGCGCAGTGCAACCCAACAAAACCAAGGTAGATGTTGTGTTTCCTTGTAAGAGCGGTACTAGGATGCGTTACGGCTTTGCCATAAGGCAATACGGTTGCTGTTAGGGCCTGATGAGAATTTCCAGTGTGTAGAACGACGGGATGCAACGTCTCTTGCATTGGTTGACGGTAGATCAATTCTCTTAATTTATATCTTGCACTCTTGTCAAAAACCGGGTGCAAGATATAAGGAGAGTCGTTATAGAATTGAGATTTTATTTTGCAGATGCAAGATATCAATATGCAGAAATCTGGAGAAATTAGCTATGAAGAGGACTAACTATGCTGTATTAATAGGAATTAATAATTATCATGATTCTCAATATTTACCTTCTCTTGAATATGCTGAAAAAGATTGTCAAGATTTTTACAAACTTTTGACAGATATAGAAACTAGTATTTTCTTGGAAGAAAACACGACTTTGCTCTTAGGAGAAGATGCAACTACAAATAATATACGAGAAGTCCTTTTTAGAGAAATTGTACAAAAACCAACTGCTAATGATACTGTTTTAGTCTATTTTTCAGGACATGGTTTCATTCTTGGACAAGACCAACGAAAAGCTTATCTAGGAACTCGTGATGTAGATGTTATGACTTTACTCACGAAAAATAGACGAGCAGGCTTGAGAATGGATGAACTCTACGAAGATATTTTCTTAGCTTCACCGGCAAAATGTGTTCTTTTTATTCTAGATAGCTGTCATAGCGGAGCATTTGTTCCATCTGTGACTAAAGGAACGATGAGTAGTGTCACCAAAATACTCACTGATGAAAAATTAATAGACAAGAGATTCTTTTTAGGAGAAACTGGTCGAGTTGCTATTGTCTCATGTCCAGCAGATGTGAGTTCTTACGAAAGTAAAGAATTTCAAAATAGTGTGTTCACTTACTATTTGCTTCAGGGGTTAAGAGGAGGAGCAATTGAACAAGATACTGGTGAAGTGACAGTTGATAGCTTGTTAACCTACATCCGAAATCATGCTCCTTCTAATCAACTTCCAGGACGTTATGGACAAGACTATGGTCGAATTGTTCTCGCTAAATCTAGCTCTAACTGGCAAGAACAGAATACCAAAGAACAGACCACTTTTATCAGTTCTAAAGCACAATTTCATTCTCAACAACGTTTAGAGGTCACTCCTTTAAACAATCCATTTGAACCTTACAAAGCTTTTCTCGATAGTTTGATAAAACTCCTAACAGATGAATCTTCACTTTCTAGCGTAGAAAATCGAGTTTTGGAAGCAGTTCGCATCACATCCAGCGCAGATTTTGTAGTTGTTCTACGTCAATATCAGGATAAATGGATTATCCGAGCACAAAGTCATCTTGAAGCGACACAGTTAAGCCAAAGTACTTATGTTGAGACTGTTGTTTCGCAAATTTTACCAATACTTTCTTCTGACAAATCTGTCTTTAGCCGAGATTATCATGGAGCCTTTCTTCTTTATGAAGACAGAGAAACAACCAAAGCATTGATGTTTTTACCATTGCCATCTTTATTAACGAATGATTTGATGGTTGTTTGTGGTTTATCTCAAAATTCCCCGATTTTAGGAGAAGTGTACGGACGAATTCTAAGCTCTTTGTATTCAGCAAGTCATGAGTTAACCTCTGTGCAAACTTCTTTAGTAGAAGCTGCTATTCTGGATGATCTAAAACGAGCTTATGGGTTTGTTTCTTTGGCAATGTATCATCGTAGATTTCAGTTGTTCCGTGAACGTCTGAGTCAAATGATAGTTCACTTTGAACCAGTTTTGTATCTCAGTCCAAAACGTCCATATATTTACAGTTGGGAAGCTTTAGCCCGCAATCCAGATAATGGTTTTGCTCCTATTGATCTGTTTGAGGCTGCAGAACTTTGGGGTGATCAATTTATGATTGAACTTGACATATATTTTATGCAACACGCTATAACTGCTTATCACGCTGCTTGTTTGCGTACCCCAGGAAGACGAAGAGTTGAAGATATACAAGAACTATCGGTCAATGTATATCCACAATCATTAATGCACGAAACCTATTTTAAAGCAGTTAAGCAGATTTTGGCTGATGAAGAACTGCTTCAGGCTGAAAAACTGATATTAGAAATTTCCGAGAAGTCTCCATTACCAGAGTATAAAACCGTGTCTAAAAAGTCTGCCTTACAAGTCTTCCGAAGAGAGTTAGGGAAGTATGTACGAGAGTTAAAGATTGGGTTTGCTATTGATGACTTTGGTGTTGGTCATGCTTCAGTCAATCGCTTGGCAGGATTGAATCCTGCTCATGTTAAGATAGATCGTGATATTCTTCACCAAGCATCTATTGATATTACATGTCGCTTTGTGCTTGACCTTGCTAGTGAAGGGCGCTCTCATGCTCCAAAAGTCGTCATTGAAGGATTTGACAACACAAGTCCAGTGACATTAGGGAAGTTATATCAACTTGGAATTCGATACGTTCAAGGATACATCATCGGAAAGTCCGGGACGGAATTGAATCGTCTTGATCCACAGCAGCGTGATTATTTAAAACAGCTGATTAGTAATGTCTAAATTGAGTACACCCACTTTTAAAAAGAGTAGAGTTCATACGTCAAGCTTAATATAGGCAAAAAATCAGCATTGAAAGCGCTGGCTTTGGAAGTGTAGCTTTCTTGGATTTTTACAAAGTTAATACACGCATATTGAAAACAAAATCATAATAGTAATGACTGAATTGCTGTACAACCAGGCATTTCCTGATTAGTGTAAATCCAATGGATCTTAATCACATACTGATTTGGCTTGTGTGTCTATCGTGCATCTCGACCATGATGAGTGCATCTCGTATTTCTACTCAGAATAATCTTGGCTGGATTATAGTGTCAGGATTCATCTTGGTTGTCATAGGAGTTTTTTCCTATTTTACTCCATCCTTAAGTGGCTTAATAGGTGGATGCTTATGGGGGATTTTAATTATTTTACCTAGTTTTGGTCACAGGAAGGTTGACCAACTTATTGCTCAACAACGTTTTGATCAAGCAAGCACAGTCGCAAGCCTAATTTCCTGGCTTCATCCATTAGATGGTTGGCGCGAGCAACCAAAATTATTACATGCTCTAGATTTGAGCCAGCGTGGAGAAAGAGCTTCAGCTATTGCAATTCTAGATCGTTATCAAACTGCGACAACACCAACTGGTCGTTCTGCAATTGTTAATCTTTACCAAATGGATGCTCGTTGGGAAGAACTCTTGATGTGGATACAAGATAGCCTCAGCGAAGCAATGTTGCAAAAAGATTTTGATATGCTGAAGTACTACCTGAGAGTCCTTGGAGAAACTGGCGATTTGAATGGTATGCTCCAAGCTTGGGAGCGCTATGAGCGTAGTCTAGAAAAAATACCCAACCTGAGAACACGCAATCTAGTACGTATGTATGTGCTAGCCTTTTGCGGTCAAACAGAACATGTAGCCAGATTATTCAATGGTCCATTAGCGAATTATTCCAACACTATCAAATTATTCTGGTTAGCAACAGTTGATCAAGCAGCGGGAGAACTTATCATAGCTCACGAGCAATTTTTGAGTATTGCTGATAGCAGTGATGTTCGCATTCGTAACGCAGTCGCAAGACGTTTATCCACTCCTGTGGTTGTTGCTCATACAATACTAACTGAAAAATCAGAAGAAATTCTTTCTAAAATCTGTACAGAAATAGAGTATGAAACAAAACATAACAGTAAACTCAGCATTAAGCCACGTCATGAGATCGGCACATATTCTATTATCAGTTTGAATCTACTTGTCTTTGCTTTAGAAGTGAAATTAGGAGGTAGTACCAACCTTAATAATCTATATCGTTTAGGTGCATTAGTACCACAAGAAGTTGTTGCTGGAAGTTGGTGGCGCTTATTAACAGCGGCTTTTCTTCACTTCGGGTTCTTGCACCTATTACTGAATATGCTTGGTCTTTATTTCTTTGGTCGCTTGGTGGAATTTGTTCTGAAAATGCCGCGATTTTTGCTATTGTACTTTACGAGTGCGATCGGCTCAATGCTGGCTGTCACTTATATGTCAGTTCTGGGATACTCTCAATCTAATTTTGTCGTTGGTGCATCAGGATGTGTGATGGGTCTTGTTGGTGGTTTTACTGCAATCTTATTGCACGACTGGCGAAGGAAAAAAACGCGTCTTGCTGCTAGAAGTTTGCGAGGAATGTTAACAGTCATTGTGGTGCAAGTCATCTTTGATTTAACAACTCCACACATTAGTTTTGTTGGGCATACTTCTGGGTTAATTGTTGGGTTTGTGATGGGGATGATTTTAAAAACTTTTTAACCCCTGCTTTCAATTGTTAATTAGCTGAGCTTATGTCAAATCTTTTAAACAATCGCTATCGAATTATCTGTTCTTTAGGGAGTGGTGGATTTGGTGAAACTTTCTTAGCAGAAGATACCCAAATGCCATCACTTCGTCGTTGTGTTATAAAACAACTTAAACCGATTCACAATAACCCTCAGATTTATCAACTTGTACAAGAAAGATTTCAACGTGAAGCCGCGATTTTAGAAAATTTAGGTGAAAGTAGTCAGCAAATACCAGTTTTATATGCTTTTTTTCAGTCTAATGGACTCTTCTACTTGGTTCAAGAGTATATTGAAGGCAATACGCTGACAGCTAAAGTCAAACAACAGGGAGTTTTTAGTGAAAGTGCTGTCCGTGAATTATTACTAACTTTATTACCTATATTAGAATACATACACTCAAGGCACATTGTCCACCGTGATATCAAGCCGGATAACATTATTTTGCGCGATCGCGATCAAAAACCAGTACTGATTGATTTTGGTGCTGTACGAGAAACAATGGGTACAGTCATCAATTCTCAAGGAAGTCTTGCTAGCTCAATTATCATTGGAACTCCAGGATATATGCCTAGCGAGCAAGCAATGGGTAGACCTGTTTATGTGAGTGATTTATATAGTTTAGGAATTACAATTATTTATTTGTTAACAGGAAAACAGCCACAAGAATTAGAGATAAATCCACAGACTGGAGAGATTGTTTGGCATCCTTATATCTTGAATATTAGCCCAACAATGATATTTGTGATTGACAAAGCAATTGCTTATCATCCAAGGGATAGGTTTGCTAGTGCAAGAGAAATGTTGCAAGCTTTGCAGGGAATACCAAATACAATTTTACCACCGACACAACCGCCTTCTACTCAACCTCCTACCGTATCTACACCATCTCCTGAAACGGTCACATCTACACCATCTCTAGTTCGCAGTCATAGTCAAAATCGTATCCTTATAGGAAGTGTAATTGCAGGTGGATTGATTGGCGCATCTATCATTATTGGTCTTGTGTTAACAAAATCTTCACAACAGCCAGTGGCAAAACAAACGACTTCATTCATACCATCAGAAAATCTCAGTTCTTTACCTACTTCTGCATCTGAAAAGACAAATCCTCAATTTCCAAAAGTATCAACGCCTGCACAATCAAATACAAATAGTAACAGTCTTCCCAGTTCTTTTTATTTTTTGGCAGATTCTGCCTTTGCAAATTCACAAACAGCTGCTCAGCAAGTTAAAAATTTACAGGCGGCTGGTTATCCTGAAGCAGGAATGTTTTGGATACCAGAATATCCAAATTTGTCGGATCAGCAGTTATTTGAAGTTTATACCGCCATCTTTAGCGAACGCAACAATTGCCTTGACTTACTAAGAACTTATGGACAAGTCAATTCCAAAGCTTATTGTGCGTTTGCAAGCAAAAATCCAAATTCACCCCCTGATCGCTTCTATTTCAAGCAAATTTCTACCTCATCTACACCTCCCTTAACTTCTGTAACACCGCTAGTGACTACAAAAACTGCTAATAATTATTCTTGGCTTTCTCAAAGACTTGTTACAGATAAAGATTTAGATGGGAAAAATGGTTTCGAGCTTGATATTATGCGAAATTCAATTTTCGCACATCATGGTCGTCGTTTTGACACTGCTGGTTTACAACAGTATTTTAATAAACAGCCGTGGTATCGACCTCTTTATTCACCAAAAGATTTTCCAACTAACTTACTCTCAAATACAGAACAGCAGAATGTGGAATATATTGCACAATATCAAGACCGTTACAATCGTAGATTTTTTAGTAAATAATCAATTGCATTATCTTACATCTTGCACCTGGAAAAACAAATGTCAATAGATGGAATGCCCAAATCTAAAACTCTAAATCGTATCACTAAACAACAGGGGTAGAACAAGCTCGATGTCTGATTACAAACCATCATGCGTCTACCCCTATAGTGAAAATTGGTAAAAGCTTGTCAATTCTAAGTAAACTCGATAGTATCAACAAAATTTAAAAGATTTTGCTTGATACCCTCGGCTTCTTCTTCCAAAGAACCTGGTTTTTCTCCATCAAAAAAGCTGCGCTGGCTGCTGACAACATACAAAAAGTTGTCGTAGATAAACGCCAGAAGTCCTCGGTAGGCATTCGACTTTGTTGCAGTACCGTTGTTTCCTGTTTTGGTTATTGTTGAAACTTCTGGCATATCAACTAACACGAAGTAAGCTCCTTGTAAGATGTCTTCGTGGTATTCTGTATGCTTTACCTGAGCATCTGGTAGATTAGCAACAATTGTTTGAGGCACATACTTATTGAGGAGAAGTGAACGCAGATATTCTTCTTGTCCCACAGAATCTATTTCTTCCGTCTGTTTTGAGGAGATAGGATAATAATCAATTCTCAACAATGTGCCAGAGTCATCAGAAAAGTTGACTGACCCTTCTTGAGTTTGAATTCTACCACCTTCGCTGATCTCCACCGGAATCAGAACTATAAAATTACCTGAGGGTGATTCATATACGTTTGGGTTTGAGTCTTCCTCAAGTTCTGTCTCATCCTCGTCTTCTGCGAAGTCTTCATCTACTTCTTCAAAGGTGGCGATCACCTCGTCCATGACTTCTTGGGCTTCTTCATCGTCAATTCCCATCGCTTCTTGCAGCTTTTTAAGCAAAGTCGTTTTCCCTTTGGGAATACGCAGTTCATCTTCGTCTATAAGTACGCTGACTCCCGCAGCATAAGCATCCAGTACTAACTCGTCTGTCAGAACATCTCTTGCAGTATTGAACAGCGCTCCTACTCCATTTTCCTCTGCAATGGCTATGACTTTATCAAGTTTTTCTAACAATTCGTCGTCTGAGTATTCTTCATAAATATCAACGAGTCCCCAGAGGATATCGGCTAAAAACTCTGGATCTACTTCCTCTAACGAAGAATCAGCGGCTGCTGTAACAACCGCGATCGCCGCTATAGCTTCTTCTGGGCTGAGTGATTCTTCTGATTTCTTTTTTGAGTTAAAAAACTTGTCGTACTTGCCCATGACTGCTTCCTTCTTACAAGCTTGCGAGTGATCATACAAATCTAGTGTCAATGGGTAGTTTAGCAATCAGCGAGTCTCCTGTTGTTTTATCTTTACAAAAAGCTTGTTTTAGATGTATATTAACATGCTGTTTGTACCGAGAAAAGCACACTCAAAGATGGCTGATTGACAGTATTTGAGACTTCAAAACTCATGTAGAAAGTATCTCTCAAGCATCAATGAGCTGTTCACTACCCTTGCTGGAATCAAATTTATTCACCAACTCCTGATTGACACTATGCTCATTTGAAGCATACAGGAAGCGCCGAGCAATGTCTTCGTAAAAATTTGGGTCTGTCCAGTATCCCATGTGCGCTTCGATTCCCCAACGAGCATCGTATTTCATTGGGAAATTATCTACATTATCGTAGTAATCAAGATGACCGCTAATTGGATCTTTTTGATGGAAGTAATTAACCCATTGAATTTTCTCTAGCTTACAATCCACTGGATTGATGGTGAAGTATGGAGTTGTCTTTGCAGATTGCGGTTTCACGCAAAAGGAATTGAGGTGTTCTAAGATTGAAGCACGAATGTACTGGTGCTTCTGTGCTTGTTCCTTACAAAAAAAGGCGATTTTGTCTAGTGGTGAACCAAAGCTTATTAGCCCTGTAATCTTATCTAAGCATAGACTTTTACCTTTGTCTTTTAAAAGACTTGCTTCAATACAGAGGCGGTTAAGTGTATCGTAGGCAATACAGCTGCCGAGAGAATGCCCAATCAGTATAACTTGGTCGTAATTAACTTCTTTATCTCTAAGAATAGCTTTCAATAATGCTAAGGATTCGCAAAGCATCTGGTCTCGAACTTTTTCGTGAGGCGATTTGACATCAGTAGTTGTATATATAGCGACGTCGCCAACTAAATTGACTAGTTGTGGAGTGATCAGTGATTGACTTAGTTTCCAAGCAGATTGCAGAAAACGACCGCTCATAAACGGATTTAGTAAAGACAGAATAAGCCAAAGTAACAGTCGCAACACTGGGAAGACAAAGTTGAATAAGCGCAGAAAAATAGTCAGCCAGCGCAAACGAAATTTAAACAAGTGTTTTTCATCACTAACTTGTAAAAGTTCATCTAATTGAGACTTGTTTTCTTCAAGGCTATAAAACTTAATTGTTCCTTCAAGCGTCTGCTCTGTCCACTGCAAAACCTCAGGTACGCTTATTTGGTGTGACGTCTGATTTGCCCAATAATATTCATGAAGATCAATTAACCAATCTTGTTCAGAATCTTTTGAACTTAAGCGCACAAAACTTTCGGTCCAAATAGAACCATTCGCTCGTCTTCGCTTCGCAACTAAGTGTTCTGCAATGACTGGCATATTTTGCTGTTCAAAATATTTAATAAAATTTTGTACAGAATAATCCACAGTTTCAAAAGGGTTTTGTTCCCCAACTCCATGAATGAGAAAAAATGCCGTGCGACCTTTGAGAGATCTAAGATTGATATGTTCCTGAATCATTGTAATTAACGCGTTTTGGGAAATGATTTTGCCTTTGATAACATACTTTTATAAAAAAGCCACTATTTTTGCAAACAGGTTTAACAGCTAGTTTGACAAATTTACTAAAGTTATCATTTCAAATGATACTCCATATATGAATTGCCAATGTGGATTTCACCAAGCAAACTTGATATTTTGACTCTTCTAGAATAGAAAATGCGCACTTGAGAGTCACCAAACTCATCAAACATTAGCTGACTTCCTATTGTGAAGGCTAAAGCGGTACAGATATAACTCCAGCAATCACACACAAAATTCCGGAATAGTTGAATCTCAAATAGTAGTCATAGATGTATGATTCTGCCGCAGTCATGCACAGTGTGATCTCTAAGGCAAATGAAAACAAGTCAAGATATATGAATTGCCAATAATAATGTAAATTTAACAAAGCAAACTTAATCTTTTTACTGTTCTAGAGTAGACAACGCATTCTGAGAGTTAGAAAACCTAGATTTTGGATGATTTGTCAGTGCAATATCTAAAATCTCTTCTGTAAAACCTAAAGAAACTATAAAATCATTTACGATTTAATGTGATATACCTTACGTAAAGGCAAGCAATCGTCGAACAGTCAGGGCATCAAATAGGGAGGCAAATGCAGATGGATACAGTAGCAAAAAATACTTTATTACAATCATCCTCCAAGGAGCGATCGCTCGTCCTGTGGTTTGATGAAGTGGGCATTACTGACATACCCATAGTTGGTGGGAAGAATGCATCTTTAGGTGAGATGATTCAACAACTAACACCCAAAGGTATCAACGTTCCTATCGGGTTTGCGACTACAGCCTACGCGTATCGCTATTTCATTCAAGGTGCTGGGCTAGAAGAACGCTTGCGCGAACTTTTTTCAGACTTAGATGTAGAAGATGTAAAAAATTTACGAGAACGAGGGAAAAAAGCGCGATCGCTCTTACTGCACACACCATTTCCCAAAGAATTAAGGGAAGCGATAGTTAAAGCATATCAAACTTTATGTGAGCGATACAATCCAGACACAGACGTAGCAGTGCGTTCAAGTGCAACTGCAGAAGACCTCCCCGACGCCAGTTTTGCCGGACAGCAAGAAAGCTACCTCAACGTGACTGGTACAGAAAGTGTTTTAGCCGCTTGTCACAAATGCTTTGCTTCCCTATTTACAGATCGTGCCATTTCCTACCGCCATACTAAGGGATTTGACCACTTCAGCATTGCCCTTGCTGTTGGCGTGCAAAAAATGGTGCGTTCTGATTTAGCATCTTCTGGAGTCATGTTCTCGATTGAAACAGAGACAGGATTCAAAGATGTTGCACTGATTAGCGCAGCATACGGTTTAGGAGAAAACGTTGTTCAGGGTTCCGTCAACCCAGATGAATACTACGTTTTTAAACCAACTCTTAAAGAAGATTTCCGCCCAATTGTCGATAAAAGATTGGGTAGTAAAGAATTAAAAATGGTTTATGATGACGGTTCTAAATTTACGAAAAATGTGCTAGTTCCTGAAAGTGACAGAGGCAAATTCGCCCTGACTGATGATGAAATTTTACAACTAGCTCGTTGGGCGTGTTTGATTGAAGAGCATTACTCTAAAGTAAACAACACTTACACCCCAATGGATATCGAATGGGCGAAAGACGGTATTACCAACGAACTGTTTGTTGTCCAAGCCCGTCCAGAAACAGTGCAGTCTCAAAAAACGGAGAATGTATTGCGGACTTACCGCCTTTTGGGACAAGGAGACAAGGAGACAAGGGAACAAGGGGATATTCCTTCCCCCCATCCCCCCATCT
>NZ_QMEA01000061.1 GCF_012912105.1 Brasilonema sp. UFV-L1 | reverse complement strand
GGGAGTGAGGGAGTGAGGGAGGGAGGGAGTGAGGGAAAGGATTTCTTCAAAGTTAAAAAATGCATTTTATTTATAAATGCAACAGCTTACCCATCAAAAAGTAACCACCAATTAATAACCAACAAATTTAAATGTTCACAAGCCTACTGGGTGTTCGTCTGATTTTGTGGATGGGTGAAACTGTTCCCCGTCCAGCACCTTATGAGATAATGACTGCTCTCTCTAGTGTGGAAGTCACTAATGATTCCGAAAATGGAGATGGTTTTCAGATTATTTTTACTCTTGGTAAGGATAAAACGAGAGATTACAACTTGTTGCAAAGTCGTTTTCTTAACCCCTTTTCGCGAGTCATAATTGGAGTGCTACTAGGCGTATCTCCCGAAGTGTTGATTGATGGTATCATTACCCATCACCAGCTTTCGCCTAGTGATGAACCGGGAATGTCAACTCTAACCGTTATGGGTAGAGATATTAGTATGATGATGGATCTGGAGGAAAGAAACGAAGAATTTAGAAATCAACCGGATTTCTTAATTGTGAATCGTATTCTTGCTAACTATGCACAGTATGGTTTAATTCCTCCTTTCCAAGTCACACCAACAACCGATGTGCCAATTGAACTGCAACGTGTACCGCGTCAGTGCGAAACGGATGGGCAATTTATTCAGCGTTTGGCGCAACGCAATGGTTTTGTTTTTTACACAGAGCCAGTGACTTTTGGTGTCAATACAGCTTACTGGGGACCAGAAAATCGTCTGGGTGTTCCTCAACCTGCATTAACAATGAATATGGGGGTTTATACGAATCTAATATCGTTGAATTTTGCCAATGATTCTCTTGCGCCTGTGGGTACGGAAGGTTCTTTTGTAGAACCGATTACCAAACAGAGAATCCCGATTCCTCCGCTACCTTCTTTACGTATTCCACCTTTGACGAGTTCCTCTACCTCAGCAAGGCGCAAAGTTCAACTGCGGCGATCGGCAAATCAAAATCCTGCCCAAGCGGCTCAATCTGCAGTATCAACTGTGACTAATTCTCCCGAAGCTGTACGTGGAGAGGGCGAGTTGGATACAGTCCGTTATGGAAATATCTTACGGGCACGCAAACTAGTGGGGGTAAGGGGTGCGGGCTTGTCTTATGATGGTTTTTACTATGTGCGAAGTGTGACTCACAGCATAAGAAAGGGAGAATATAAGCAACTATTTACACTCAGTAGAGAAGGGACTGGCGCACTCCTCCCAGTCGTACCAGTTAGCCTATCACCTTTGGGATTTGCTGGGATTGCGGCTGGTCTGCAAGTGAGGTTTTAGATGAACGGTAACTGTACTTTTTACGGCAAATATCGCGGTATTGTCACCGATATTCAAGACCCCTTGATGATGGGCAGAATTAAGGCGCGAATTCCAGATGTTATGGGTGACCAAGAAAGTGGTTGGGCTATGCCTTGTGTTCCTTTTGGTGGTAGTGGTGTAGGTTTCTTTGCTTTACCAACAACTGGGTCTGGGGTTTGGATGGAATTTGAACATGGTGATCCTGATTATCCAATTTGGTCTGGTTGTTGGTGGGGTTCAGCTACAGAAATGCCACCGATACTCTTAGCACCTCCTTATAAAAAATTCCTGATAAAAACCGAGGGTGGTCAGAGTATCTTACTTGACGATACTCCTGGTATTGGCGGGATGACTCTGGAAACTTCCAGCGGGCAAAAAATAGTCCTCAGTGCTACTGGAGTAGAGATTGATAACGGACAAGGAGCAAGCATCAAGCTGATGGGACCACAGGTATCAATTAATCAGGGAGCATTGGAGGTGATTTAATGCCAGGATACTTATTACATCAAGGGGCGACGGTGTTATGTACTCATGGTGGTCAAGCACAGCCAGCAGTACCGTATCCCCGCGTGAGAGTGAGTGGACAACCTATTGTTACCCAGCCTAATCCTTATTTAGTTGCAGGTTGTTCATTACCACCCGTAGCAGGCGGACCTTGCGTGACTGCACAATGGGTGAGTGCTGCTACGCGAGTCCGGGCTGGGGGTTTACCTGTTTTACTACAAGATAGTCAGGCAATTTGTGCTCCAACGGGTACACCTTTAAATATACTAGTCACGCAAATACGAGTGAAGGGGATGTAATGCAAGTTGACTATCCATTCCATTTTGATAGTCGCGGGCGGACTGCTAGTACCACCCAAGATGAACACATTCGTGATTTAATTGAACAAGTTTTGTTTACCTCCCCTGGAGAACGTCTGAATCGTCCAACTTTTGGTAGCGGTATCTTGCAACTTTTGTTTGCTCCCAACAGCGATGCTTTAGCCGCTGCTACCCAAGCGACGGTACAGGGAGCATTGCAACAGTGGCTGGGTGATTTGATTCTAGTTGAGGCGGTGGAGGTGCAAAGTCAAGACTCAACCCTCAAAGTTTTGGTACAGTACGTCGTCAGGCGCAGCCAGCAGCGACAAGTTGGTCAGTTTGTGCGTCAATTTTGAGGAGGGGAGTGAGAGAGAAGAATTCTTGACTAATAACTAATAGACATTTCCGAAAAAGAATGTAGAGACTGTACAGTATGGTCTTTACAAGGGTTTCAGGTAATACATTATTAATTTCTGGAGATGTCTGACTAATGACTAATAACTCATGACTAATGACTAATCACCTATGATGTACTTCTGTTGCAATCAGCAGCGTCGGGAGGTGGTGAAAGAATCCACCTTTAATGGGATTGACTATTTGGAAGTAATAGACGAAAATACTATAGATAGTCCCCGCCAGCAAACTTTGTTAGTGCGGTGTTTTAAAGCCTTGCCTACAAAGACTGTTAATAATGTAGTCTCGCCTGCACTGACTGTTAATATTGAAGGCGGGACGCGGATTTATCCTGTAAAAATATTATGGGTAGCTGTAGCTAATGCTGTCACCACGCCACCGGCTACTCCTCTAGAACAAGCTTTTTTCACTTCTCTACCTGAAGCTGGTAATGTCTTGGTGATCCGAACGGATTCGGCGGGAGATTTTTCGACTTATCGATTGATTTTGCGGGAATCTTCGACGAGTTCTGAACCTCCGGCGAATTTTGACTCCCAGCTAGCGGCGGTTGATTTTTCTTTCAAGGTTGAATGTCCAAGTGATTTTGATTGTCGAACTGAACGAGTTTGTCCGCCAGAAGTCCAACTTCAGCCAGAAATAGATTATTTAGCGAAGGATTTTGCCAGTTTTCGACAATTGATGCTGGATAGAATGGCGTTACTAATGCCACAGTGGCAAGAACGTAATTTAGCAGATATTGGTATCACACTAGTTGAATTATTGGCTTATGTGGGTGATCATCTTAGCTATCAACAGGATGCGATCGCAACTGAAGCCTATTTAGATTCTAGCCGCAGTCGGATTTCGGTGCGTCGTCATGCCCGGTTGGTAGATTATTTCATGCACAATGGTTGCAATGCCCGGGTTTGGGTACAGGTGCAGGTAGAAGCGGATATAAATTTGACTAAAAGTACGCAGTTGCTGACACAGGTAAGTGAGGCACAAAAGCAAATTGCTCCAGGTTCTGAGACTTATAAACGCGCCCTTTTCCAGCGTCCGGAAGTGTTTGAAACGATATATGAGGCGAAGTTATTTGCCAAACACAATACCTTAAATTTTTATACTTGGGGTGATGATGAGTGTTGTTTGCCTAAAGGTACGACGCGTGCAACTTTGCGAGAACATTATTCTAATCTCAAAGTTGGTGATATATTAATTTTTACCGAAGTTCTGGGACCACAGACTGGGGAGATGGAAGATGCTGACCCGACGCATCGTCATGCTGTGCGTTTAATTGATGTGAAGTTGAAAGAAGACCGATTAGGTGGACTATTTGAGGAAACTCGCAACAATGATCCCGTTCCGGTGACACCCGTTCCGGTGACACCCGTTCCGGTGACAGAGATTGTTTGGGATGCAGAAGATGCATTACCATTTGCGTTGTGTATTTCTGCTAAGACTGATCGTGAACATGGTGAAAAGTTGATCAAAAATGTAAGTGTTGCCCTTGGTAATATTGTCTTAGCAGACCACGGTCAAACGATTCCCGAACCAGAGTTATTGGGGGCTGTACCGCAACCAACAATTTACAAAGTACCAGCAGCAACTCAAGCCAGTCGCTGTCAAGAAATTCCCCCTGAACCGGTTCCTCCCCGCTTCAATCCGCGTTTGCAACTTGCACCTCTGACACAAGCCGTAAAGTATGATGACAAGCTATCGGCAACGCGGTTAATGCAGTGGTTAACTAAAGATGCAGTACCGCAAATTCACTTAACTAGTAACTTAAATAGTAGAATTGACGATTGGGAAGCAAAGCCAGATTTACTCAAGTCTCGTTCAGCAGATCGGCAATTTGTGGCGGAAGTCGAAGAGGATGGCAGAACATATATCCGCTTTGGCGATGATATTAGCGGTTTACGTCCGGCTTCGGGAACTGAGTTTAGGGCTATTTATCGGGTGGGTAATGGTGTCGCAGGGAATGTGGGTGCGAGAGCGATCGCTCATATCGTAACTAATAATAACCAGATTACAGGTGTTTGCAACCCATTACCTGCTTCTGGTGGTGTGGAACCAGAAAGTATTGAAGATGTTAGGCAAAAAGCACCCTTTGCTTTTCGCACCCAAGAAAGGGCGGTGACTCCTGAAGATTATGCTGAAGTCACCGCACGTCATCCCCAAGTCCAAAAGGCTGCGGCGACGTTTCGTTGGACTGGTAGTTGGTACACCGTGTTTGTGACGGTAGATAGACTTGGCGGTTTAGCTGTTGACGATAAATTTAAACGAGAAATTCGTCAATTCTTAGAAAAGTATCGCATGGCAGGCTATGACTTGGAAATTGATGCACCACGTTTTGTGTCTTTAGAAATCGATATGCAAGTTTGTGTCAACCCTGGTTATTTCCGCAGCGATGTCAAATCTGCTTTGTTACAAGTCTTTAGTAATCGGATACTTCCTAATGGTACGCGGGGAGTATTCCACCCAGATAATTTTACTTTCGGACAACCTGTTTATCTGAGTCCGTTGTATGCAGCAGCGTTGGCGGTTCCCGGCGTAGATTCGGTCATATTTAGCAAATTTCAGCGTCAGGGTACGCCCAGTCAGGAAGCATTGGACAAGGGTTTTTTAGTTTTGGGACGTTTGGAAATAGCCCGTCTCAATAATGACCGGAATTTTCCCGAACAAGGTGTTTTACGTTTCAGTTTGGAGGGGGGTAAATGAGTACAGAATTTTATCCCAGCCTGCAGAATTTAAACGACTGTGGTTGCTGTGAAGGATTAACAGTTGAAACTCCAGTGACGATTTTAAACCGTTCGGGTTTAGATGCGATCGCTTATCGTGTGGGTACTCATGCGGAATTTAAAAAAAGCTTGCTGGCGGAACTTTCCACTCATCCACAATTGCAGGGTTTGCAGACAAGGGAAGATGATGACTTTGCGATCGCCTTGCTTGATGCTTGGGCAACTGTTGCGGATGTATTAACATTTTATCAAGAACGCATTGCGAATGAGTCATATTTGCGTACTGCGAAAGAAAGGCTTTCCATTCTCAACCTTGCTCGATTAATTGGTTATGAATTGCGCCCTGGTGTCGCTGCTAGTACCTATTTAGCTTTTACCCTCGAAGATGTACCAACCGCACCCCGTCAAGCCATTATTGATATTGGTACAAAAGTTCAAAGTCTTCCTGGTCCCGGTGAACAACCACAGACTTTTGAAACTGTGGAAAAAATTGAAACTAGGGCAGAATGGAATGTTATCAAACCCAAATTAACAGAAAGACAACCGATTAAAGGTGATACTCGTTCTCTGCTGTTTGCAGGAGTTAGCACGGGACTCAAAGCCGGAGATAGTTTATTAATTGTTCCTGATGATGGTGGTCAACCAGTTTTTCGCCAAATTGCTTCAATCACACAGCAACCCCAACAAAATACGACATTAGTTCAGTTGCAAAAACTGGGAGATACAACTGGTGTATTGTCTCAACCCAATGTGATTTTGGACAAGAGAATATTAGTTGAATATAGCGCTATTACCAAATCATTTCTTAATCAAACAATTAGCAGTCCAGATTTTTATGCTTACGCGTTCATCAATGGTTTTTTCACTCAAAATATCTTTAATAATCTCATAGCTATTCAACCACCCCCACCGAGTGTGATAACTTTCCGTGTCAGAGCAGCAATTTTTGGTCATAATGCACCAAGATGGGATTCTTTGCCTAATGCTCAGCGTTATGGAGAATATGCTTCTCAGGATGGGGATACTTATGAATTTGTACCTGGCGCATATAACGGTCGTCAAGATTCCTGGGCAGAAACTACCTTAAATCTTTACCATAGTGATGTCAATAGTACGAATTTATATCTGGATAATGTCTATTCTAATATTGTCAAAGATAGTTATGTGGTTTTAGTTGCAGGCAATACCTGGAAATTGCATCAAGTTAAAGAGGTAACTGAAATTTCCAAATCTGATTTTACAATCTCAGCTAAAATCACAAAACTGAGTTTAAACAACAAAGATGATTTTGATAAATTTAAGATTCGCGAAACTACAGTTTTTGGTCAAAGCGAAGAATTAAAACTGGCACGTTTACCAATAACCAAAGCAGTTTTTGGGAATGAAATTGAACTTGAAGGTTGGGTAGAAAATTTATTTAATGGACAAAAAATTATTGTCTGCGGCGAGTACGAAAATAACCGGGGTAATCAAGGTTGTGAAGTCGCAATTATCGCTGAAGTAGATAACAAAATTTCTGCTGAAGGTGGTACACGCCTCAAACTCACAACCGCACTCCAAAATTCTTATGTGCGCGATACCGTCACAATTAATGCTAATATAGCCCTTGCTACCCACGGCGAAACTAAGACAGATGTTCTGGGTAGCGGAGATGCTAGTCAAGCCTATCAAAAGTTTACCCTACGGCAATCACCTCTGACTTATGTAAGTAGTGATAATGCAACTGGTGCAGAGTCAACTTTAAAACTACGTGTCAATGATATTTTATGGCATGAAGTCCCAACGCTATATGGTAAGGGCGACAAAGAACGCATTTTCATTACCCGCACTGACGATGATGGTAAAACTACCATCCAATTTGGCGATGGTAAAACCGGCGCACGTCTCCCCACTGGACAGGAGAATATCAAAGCCACCTATCGCCAAGGTATCGGGTTAGCCGGATTGGTGAAAGCGGGACAACTGAGTTTGTTGATGACTCGTCCGTTAGGTGTCAAAAGCGTTAACAACCCCATCGCTGCGACTGGCGCACAAGATCGGGAATCTCTTCGGGAAGCTCGTCGTAACGCCCCACTAACAGTTCTCACCCTTGATAGGATTGTTTCTTTACAAGATTACGAAGATTTTGCCCGTGCATTTGCGGGTATTGCCAAAGCCTTGGCGACTTGGACGTGGAATGGACAAGTACGGGGTGTATTTGTGACTGTCGCAGGTTACAACGCCCAACTGGTAAGCGTAGATAGTGTTACCTACAAAAATTTACTGACACAAATGCAGAAAGCAGGGGATCCTTTTGTCTCTTTGACAATTAAATCTTACCGCCCTGCGCCTTTTAGAATTGCAGCCAAAGTCAAAATCGACCCAGATTATTTAGAAGAAAAAGTTTTGTCTTCGGTACGAGAGTCGTTATTATCAAATTTTTCTTTTGAGGTACAAGAGTTAGGTCAAGGAGTAACAGCAAGTGAAGTGATTGCTTGTATCCAATCTGTACCGGGAGTGATTGCTGTAGACCTAGATAAATTGTATCGCGTTGATTCACCAGGTGTTTTAAATAATAACCGTCTGATTGCTGCTGCGCCCCAACCTGGTGCAGATGGTATGGTTCAAGCTGCTGAGTTGTTAACAATTGACGCTTTGTTGTTGGAGTTGGGGGTGATTAGAACTTTGACATGAATTTTGTCTCACGCAGAGGCGCAAAGGCGCAGAGGAGGAGAAATGAGTTTTGATACAGAAAAATTATATAATTTATTACCTGCGATTCACCGTATTCGTGATGATGAGCAAGGTAAACAATTGCAAGCTTTACTGTCTGTTATTGCTGAACAAGTTGCTGTGGTTGAAGAAGATTTACAGCAACTTTACGATGACCAATTTATCGAAACTTGTGCTGAGTGGGTCATTCCTTATATTGGTGATTTAGTTGGGACTCGTTCGATTCGGAATGTCAATCAGCTTAACCAAAAAATCCTGAATTCCCGTGCTTTTGTCGCTAATACCATCACCTATCGTCGCCGTAAAGGTACCGCCTCTGTGTTGGAACAGTTGGCGCGGGATGTAACGGGGTGGGATGCGCGGGTGGTTGAATTTTTTGAGTTATTAGCAACTACCCAATACATGAAACACCTACGTCCACAAAACCGCGCTTGGGTAGATATGCGGCGATGGGAACCGTTAGAAAATATTAACACTGCCTTTGATAGCTTGGCACATACTGCGGAAATGCGTCGTATTTCCCCTGGAAGAGGACGTTATAACATTCCCAATCTTGGGATTTTTCTCTGGCGATTAACTGCATACTCTTTGACTAATTCTCCTGCGTTAAAATTAGATGCCAACCGCTTCTTATTTCATCCTTTGGGTATCAATACACAATTATTTAATCAGCCAGAAACTGAAGAAGAAATAACCAGCATTGCTACGAGAATTAATGTTGCTATGCCGTTGAGTCGTCGTGTTTTAAGTCAATATTTAACTGACTACTACGGCAAAGGAAAAAGTTTACTTTTAAAACTTGGTGATACCCTAATTGAGGTAAATCAAATTATTGTTTGCAATCTATCAGATAAAAGTGGTGGTGAATGGGCACACAAACCCACGGATAAAATTGCCATTGACCCAGTTTTAGGCAGAATTGCTTTTCCTGATAGTCAAAATCCAGAAAATGTTCGTGTCACCTATCACTATGGTTTTAGTACTGATATCGGAGGTGGAGAATATGACCGCGATACATCTTTAAATTACGAATTACAACCAGTCGTCCAAGTTCCATCACAATATAATACCATTCAAGCAGCACTAGATAATTTGAGAAATGGGGGTGTCGTCGAGATTGAAAACAGCGATCGCTATTCTGAAACCCTCTCTATTACTATTAATCCAGGTCAAAAACTCGAACTACGTGCTAAAGATGAATTTCACCCGACGCTAATTTTAGGTGGTGATTTACAAATTATTGGTGGCGAGAATAGCGAAGTCACTATTAACGGTATATTAATTAGCGGTAAAAGTTTACAGGTTCCTGCAACGAAAGCTGATGGTAGCCACAACTTGTTACGCTTGCTGCGTCTGCGTCATTGCACCCTTGTACCTGGAGTGAGATTAAAAACCGATGGAACACCTGAGTTTCCAGATACACCAAGTTTAATAGTAGAAACAAGGGAGACGGCTGTGGAAATTGATCATTCTATCCTGGGTGGAATCAGGGTGAACGATGATGCCCAAGTGCAAATTCGTAATAGTATTATTGATGCGATCGCTGAAGACAAAACCGCCTATGAGGGGATTACACCTGGAAAATCAGGCGCACCATTACATATTGAAAACAGTACGGTTATCGGCAGCGTTTATACAGGTTTAATGGAATTAGCATCAAACACTATTTTTCTCGGATTGGTACGCGCCGAACGCCGACAGCAAGGTTGTGTACGCTTTTCCTATGTATCGTTAGCATCGCAAGTTCCACGCCGTTATTATTGTCAGCCAAAAACGATAGTCGATGCTGCGCGGGTGTATCCCCAGTTTACATCAAGACGTTACAGCGAACCGGGTTATTGTCAGTTAAGCAATCGTTGTGCGGTGGAGATTCGTCAGGGTGCGGATGACGAATCTGAAATGGGGGTATTTCATGATTTGTATCAGCCTCAACGGGAAAGTCATTTGAGAGTACATCTTGATGAGTATCTGCGTTTCGGTTTAGAAGCAGGAATTTTTTATGTGACTTAAATATATAATCTTTGCGCCTTTGCGTCTACTCTGCGAGAACGGTTCCGCCGAATGCGTGAGATAAAAAACAAACCGCACTCGTACACAAAGAACGCCAAAGAAGAAAGAAAAAAGAAAAGAGGAGGTTAGGATGCAAGGAGATTTTAGTCGTTATACTTTTGACCCAAAAAAACACTACAGCGCCGTTTTGATGCAACAAGGACGGGTGCAAGTTGATGCAGATTGGAATGAACAACAATTCATTCATCAGTATCGGATTGAAACTGAAACTCAAGATGTTATTGGTAAATGTGGTACGCCTAAGCATGATGCTGGTTTTGAAATTACAATTACAGACAATCAATTAAGTATTAGTAAAGGTCGGTTTTATGTACATGGTATTTTGTGTGAAAACCACGAAAAACTACTATACACAAAACAACCCAACTTACCAAATTCTGCTGATGATATCATTAAGTTACTGAGTGATGCTAAGACAGATATAGGTATTGTCTATTTGGATGTTTGGCAACGCCATATTACAGCCCTGAATGACCAACGAATTCGAGAAGTGGCTTTGGGTGGTGCAGATACAGCAACTCGTGCTAAAACTGTGTGGCAGGTAAAATTTTTACCAGTTAAACATCCAATCTCAGAACAATTAAGTTGTCAAACTCAACTAACAGAATGGGATAAATTAATTGCGAGCAGTACAGGAAAATTAAATGCCCAAACCAAACCCATTGAAGACCCAAAAAACCCTTGTTTGATTCCCCCTACTGCTGGTTATCAACGGTTAGAAAATCAACTCTACCGCGTGGAAATTCATTATGGCAGCGACCACCCAAATGGTGTAACCTTTAAATGGTCGCGGGAAAATGGTTCAGTTGTTACTGCTATTGAGAAAATCAACGGTCAAAATCTGATAGTGGCGAATGTGGGTAAGGATGAAGTGTTAGGTTTTGCTCCTGGTCAATGGGTGGAAGTCATCAATGATGAATTAGAATTGAATGGGAAACCAGGGCAGTTATTACAAATTATCAAACTTGATGCAGCAACGCGGGTTATTGAATTGAGTGTTATCCCTAGCCTTTTTGATTCCAGTCAACCTAATAGTGGTGTGAATTTGCAGCTACATCCTAAATTACGCCGTTGGGAACAGCAGGGAATTACCGCCACAGTTGATGGTGTAAAGATCACCAACAACTGGATGCAGTTGGAAGGAGGAATTGAAGTTAAATTTGATTCTGGAACTTATAAAACAGGCGATTACTGGCTCATACCCGCACGCACAGCCACCGGACAAATTGAGTGGTTTATCGATAATTCGACATTATCTTTATCTCCGATACCACAGCTACCTTTGGGAATTAAGCACCATTACTGTCGTTTAGCTCTTGTTCAACTTGAACTTGAAACTGAAACATTAAAAGTTATTACTGACTGTCGTCCCATTTTCCCACCATTGACAGAATTACCAAAAACGGGTGGATGCTGCACAGTAACAGTTGCTGATGGAGTGCAAAGTCAAGGAGACTTTACAAGAATTGAAGATGCGATCGCTTATGTGTTGGGAGAAAGAAAAGAGAATACCTGGGTAAAAATCTGTATCCTACCAGGAGTTTACAAAATTGCGGAACCAATCGTCATTAACAGTGGTAGTCATTTAATTATTAGTGGGTGCGATCGTCAAGCTTACATCCAAGGACAGAATAATCAACCAGTATTTCAGTTAAACTCCTGCAACAACATCATCTTTGAATCCTTGTGGATAGAAGTAGACTCCCAGTTGGGTTCCATTTGGGCAACCGAAAGTGATAACATCACTGTAACTGGTTGCCAATTTGTTAACCAAAACCAATCCGCATTTTGCAATCTCTGCATCCAAGCAGAAAATTTACAACTTCTCAAGAATCGGCTTCTTGGTGGAGGTCTTTGGATTTGCGACGGTTCTGCAAACATCCTTATTCACGACAATGATATTTCCCAAGGTGCTGGTGCAGGAATTATTTTAGGAAAATTACCTCAACAAGTCAATCCTTCAAAGCGCAGCACAGGTATTCTTGGCATCGAAATTATTGGCAATCGCATCTCCAAGATGTCTAACAGTGGTATTAGTACTGTTGATAATCTCGAAGGCACAGAAAAAATCAATTTTGGTGATATTACAAATATCACAATTGCCCACAACCACATTGTTGAATGTGCTGCAAAAGGAGTCAATCCTTTGTTTGATTCCCTAACGGTGGGTGGAATTATTCTCCGAGAAGTTTCGCAAGTCCGTATCCAAAACAATTATATTGCTGACAATGGTGTACAGAGAAATGACAATGGTGTCAAGGAAAATGTCAGAGCATGTGGTATTTTTGTTTTCCAGTGCTTTGAATTAGAAGTAACTAATAACACTATAGTTAACAATGGTTCGTCGGCGCAACAAGAAGACAACACAACCTTACAAGCAGGGATTGTTGGCTGGGTAGTATTAGCTGGTAAATCCCAAACACCAAATGTAGAAAGACTTGCTCGCGTACAAGCTGCTGCTCCAGCTGCATTCATTCATAACAATATCGTTGTGACTCCCGCAGGTCAAGCCCTAATATTATTTGGTGCGGGTTCAATGTCGGTGATCGGAAATACTTTAACCTCTCAAGGACTTGTCCAACAACCAGAGAGCTTGAATCTCAATCTGGTTAATATATTCGGCAGATGCGTCTTTATTTTTAATCTTGGTCAAGATCCATTCCTAGTTAACACCGCTCTTAGTTATCAGTTGAATAATAATTTTGCAGTTTCCAATACTACTTTTGGTAGAATTGCGATCGCACAACCCCGCAGAGTTACCGATGGACGGGTAATGTTTCACGACAATCAAGTGACATTGCAGGAATTACAAACCGTTTCTCAACCCATCTGGACAACTGTATTTATCTATTCTCTAGATGACATATCCCTGCAAAACAATCAAATTCTCATCGAAATTCTTGGTAATGTACAAATCAATCAAAACAGAGTACCTCCCTTATTAATAAATGTATTAACACTGGCTCCCACAATTCGCGCTTCTGGCAATCGCTTTAACGAATTACCTCAACAAGCCTTATGGTCATACCTATCTATTGGATTAATTAACCTAGCTACAAACAATCAGGCAACTCATTGTCTGACAATCCAGGGAACAATTCAGCCAACCTCAGAGTTGAACCAAATAATCATCAATACATTTTGTCCCAGAATCAACACAATAACAACATCTGGAGGGTGATAAATATATGAACGCCAACGATATTCCTTTAGATAATATTAAGAATCTCTTCAATGAATTGCAAAAGCAAACCAACGATGCAATTGTTGGTAGTTTTACTCAACTTGCCAGCTTACAGCAACAACGTGCTGCACGTCTAGCTAGTGCAGAAGACCGACTAAAAGCAAGTTTAGGAGAAAATCATCCCCAAGTTATCGCCTTGCGGGAAGCTGCTACCTTCGCCAATCAACTCCAGCAAAATTTGCAAACAACCCTCACCCGCGCCCAACGTCGCCCCCAAGTTAAACCTGGTGAGTGGGTAGTATTTGGCACAGTCTTCAATTCCCAAGGAAACCCAGTGTCGGGAGTGCAGGTACGTATATTTGACCGTGATTGTGTTTATGATGACCTTCTTGGCGATACAGAAACAGACGAGTATGGGGACTTTGCCGTGATTTATCACGAACGCGATTTTGCTGATATTATCGAAAAACAACCAGATTTATACATCCGGGTTAATGATATGCAGGGTAACGAATTGTATTCATCGCAAGATAGCATTCGTTATAATGTCGGTCAAGCTGAGTTTTTCGAGATTATATTGCTTTAGCTAGCTCAGGCATTCAAGGTACCTCCCCTGACTATAAACTGCGGTAGTGGGAAACAGTTAGAGTACCACGAACGAATTTCACCGAAGGAGCAGTCCGCCAGAAGCCTACACCTACTCGAACACAGGTGTAGGAGTGTCACTACTAGATTTTTTATCTAGTATAAAATGCAAAGGTTACCGCTCATAGAAACCTAGACAAAGCTACCCAAACTTCTAAGAAACACATTTTCAAACCCATATATAGCAAGGCTTTTCGAGATTTAAGGAAAATGTGTTTCTTTCATATTTCACTTGCGGTACGCCGCCAGTGGGAGGCTCACATCTTGCACCTGGAAAAATTGATGTCAAAACCACAACTACGTGCAAGGGGAATCAATCGCTCAATGTCAAGTAAAAGAAGAGACACGACTATTTGAGGGAAAATAGATTCCTTGGCAGTTTGTGTAGCCTCACCCCAATCAGGTGGTAATGGGAAGTGAATTTCAAGCTGGAGTCCAATGAGCTATGAGGTAAGCAGTAAGAGAAAGAATAAACCAACGATATATCCCAAGTAGAGTACCCTGACAAAAACGATGTAAACCAATTTGAATACATATATTTATTTGAGAGTCAATCTTAATTGTGCCACTTTAAGGTGCGTTTGCCCTGATGCACGCTGGAAGTTTGAGCAGGTGCAAGGGTAGGTAACAACGCAAGCAACACAGCAAGCAGACAAGCAGCTGCAAAACAAATCAGGAAAGTCAAAAATTTCACTTTCTTCATGAGTATTAGACCTATCCGCAGATCAAGAAACACATACAGAGTATGCCCTTAAGGTTAATTTCTGGATAAGTCTAATACGATTGACCTCTGCGTTAACCTAAGCATACGTGTTGTGGCTACCGCGCTGACCAGTAACATTGCATCAATCTGGGTCTAACTATGTAACGGAAAGTTAAGCAAAGTGAATAGAGTTAAATTTAACACGTTGTGTACTGAAGTTCCCTTTTTCTCCCCTAGCTTTAACCCCATCAATTACGGCATAAGCGAGGTCTAACTCATCATCAAACATTTGCCCACATAGTTCATCTTTTTTAAGGTGCTGCCACTCCAACTCAATTGGGTTCATTTGTGAACAGTATTCGGGCAAAAAAAAGATGTACAAACCCTGACTTTCCCACTTTAACCATAGTTTTTGCGCTTCTTTACATCGGTGTATCGGCCCGTTATCCTGCACAATTACTCTGGTACGTCCCGCTTCTTCTGCCTCTTGAGCTTCTTTCTCCATCATTTTTATATAAGACTTGGTACTTATTCATTCCCATCCTTTAAGCGACAACGCTCCTGGGTTTTACACTCCAGTTGTTGCTGACGTAATCTTACAATAGTTTGTAAATCTGCTCGTCCTGTAAGCGAAAGTCGTAAGTCTGCCCAAATGCCATATAGAAAGTTAGCGATCGCGCCTACAATTGGCAATTTGGTCGCAGCATAAACCCAGCCCATTCCTAAAGTTTCGTAAACGCGGCGAAATACTTCAACGTTTTTAACTAGGGTTCCATCTGGCAACACAGCATGAATGCGCCCCATTGCAGTTTCGTAGTCAACTCCACCATAAGCTTCGGCGTTATAGTCATCAGCTGCAATATCCACAAACGCCACTAATCCCCGACCCGCATCACGTTTAGTCAAAAAGTTAACTTCACGCACGCACAAGGGACATTCGCCGTCATACAGCAGTTTGATTTTCCACGGCGGAGTGGATAAAGGCTGGTTGAGTGGGTTATCAGAACTGTAGGATTGGGTTGGTAGTGAGGACATTCGTAGTTAAATTAAGTTTGTTTTCGCGGCAGTTACGGTGTAACGAAGAGTGGACTTGGGAAACCCTTAAAATGATATGAATCCACATGCTGTGAACAGTCAGCATGGTCACACATTAAAATTCTACTCAATTCTGGCTGATTGATGACTTCTGAATTCTTTTGATGGAATAGAACTCTATCTGAAGGTGCGCTCAGACAGAAATTTCAAAAAACCTTGAAACAAAAAGCTTTACAAGGAAAAAAGCTATAATGAGGACTTAATCGCATCAAAGAAAAAATTGGAGAAATCTGCTCGTGCCAAAAGAAACAATCATCAAAATCTCAAAATCAATTATTAAAGACCAAACACAGCAAAATGAAGATGAATCTCAACAGCTAGAGATTAGTATTCAAACTCCAACAATCGAACAATCACAAGAACTCTACTTAGAACCAATAGACATTGTAGAACCAGTGAATCAAAGCTTTGGAAACATTGGTTATAGTGGTTGGAAAGAATCAGATATTCTGCGGGAAATTAGACTGGATAGTTTTAGTAGGTTTGGTGCAGATTAAAGGAATATGAATATCAATTTATTAATGATTATAGAAATCCAATGCGAGCAAAAAGGCGGCATAATTGAGTGATCAGCATCCCAAAACCTTGCTACCTTTGGACTAATCCCGCTCTAAGAACCGAGCCTTATTCCTTACTATTTATGGGTTTCACAAATAAATTCTTCTTATATTATAACACTAACTAGACTTATGACAAATGGATAGGAAGGCAGAGGGCTGATTTTTGTTAACGAGTGAAAATCCCTGTTCGAGAGCGGATAGTGCATTATACAGCGCCTCAAACCTTGCATCAATCAAAAACCTCAAATGGTTAGATCGAGTTCCATTGACAGTGGCATATGCTAAATAACTAGTATCACAACAACCCTTCTGCCACTTCACGCTTTTATTGTGATTGAAAGACGACTAAAATTAAATTTTCTCTGTTTGAAAAGTATGTAACTGAATCTGCATTTTGGTTACGGTATCAATCATCTTGATGACTTCCATAACTTCTTCTCTACTTCCATTGATAGTGGTAATGAATTTGCATCAGCATTTATCTTAGATAAGCTAATCATCATTCATTTTTTCAGACTGATTCTCTTGTAGTAAGGGTTTCAACCCTGGTTTTATGCAACTTAAATGCTCATTAGCTTAACTCTATTAGAATTGCAGCGACTGTATTAATCAAGGTTTTTCAATGTGGCTAAAATATGGTATAGATGAAAATGGAACACTGGTAAATATCTCAGACGTCACCAAGGGAAAAACCTCACTTAAGTGCCCCTATTGCGATTGTAAACTGACTGCCAAAAAAGGCAAGATAAAAGAGCATCATTTTGCCCATACTAAACAAACCTGCCGTCCGGTATTAACCCGTGAATTTCCAGTTCTACCACTCTATGACAACTTCGACATTCATTTATCGAGTAAGGATTTTCAGCAATTGAAATTACTATGGAAAGAGTATGGCTCCGCATATTACTTTATAAGTCCTGACCTAGTTCCTTCTGGTCTAATTCGAGCAGGATTATTACAAAAAAATATTTCTACTTTCCCATATCAATATGAATTTACCAATCTAGGTAAAATTCCTATAGGAGCGCTAGAGTTAATGCTATTTAACGAGGTACAAGAGCCACTACTACTCAAAAAATTACTGAAGTTAGAGTTAGCTGTAGAACACGCTCTTCACAAAAATGCTCCTGATTTGGACTACATATTTACAGATCTCAAACTATATTGCGCTCAATTCAAACGTATCCTCTCCTGTCGGTTGTACTTTTTAGAAATTTATACAAATCAAGATACTTTACACAAGATAGGAGTAACTCAACGACCTATTTCAGAGCGGTTGGCAGAGATAAAAATAGATTTACTTGCTCATTATCAAAGCGTTGATGATATCAAAGTGCTAGGAACTTGGGAACATCGAGGGAATGTAGAACTGTATTTTAAACATCGCTATCGAGATTTTAACTATCCCATTGGGAACTTAACTGAGTACTACAAATTCCAGACGGAGGATGTCAAAATTGTGCTAGGTGACTTACAACAGATGAAGCCTAAAGTACTTAATTCGGTTGAAATAGATCTTTTAAAGGTTGCGAATGAGCGCATCAATGTGAAAATGTAAATCTGGTCGGCGGTGCATCAGAATTAGGATAGCGTTTCTGTATCGAGTATTCTTGAAACTCTGTTAACACTGGTACACTTCCCAGTCTTCTTTTGATGTTTAGTTGGGAATATCAGAAATATCAGCCTCCAGAGGTTGAGCTGTTTGTTCATAAGTACAGCAGTACTGTTCGTAAATGGAAAATGCCTTTGGGGGGAATACATCTACTCTTCAAGGGCGTAGCCTTATATAAGAGATTTTAAAGTAGTAATCTGGTTGCGGATTAAAAACAAGCAACACTCCAACTGAGCTGCTTGTGATACGTAGCGCTCCCGCTCAAGTTTTGTGTAAACTCAGAATCTTAGATGCATCAACTATACCATTTACGTTTTCAGTAAGGAATAAGACAGGGGGAATTTTGGAAGTTTTCATTAAAGCTCACACTCGAATCCTGGGGGCAACGAGTTTACCGATTCGTCTGCAAAAATTGCAATCAGGTGGTAGAGCGCACCTGTTACCCGTCACAACCATTATATTGCCTGGAATGTCGCCCACAAAAAACGACTGCTTCTAAACCGAGTCGTAAAGCGATTGCGCGCATCCAAAAAAAAATTTACAGCACAGCAACCAGTTGCAGAAGAATTTATCGTAAAACTAGATGGAACAGACGATTGAGCACCTTATATTTATAGGCTGTTGAGTTGAGGCACAATAAGCTATATGTAAGTCATACTGCAAATTTCTCACAAAATTATTATTCCTGAGTGTGACATCGAAATTAGTGCAGTTCGTTCCCAAGGAGCGGGAGGTAAAAACGTCTCCCTTGTCAATAAGGTTGACGCATTGTCCCCTCCAAAAACAGCCATGCCGAGGGATTAAGCAACATTTAAATAAAAAATTAGTCACAAATAGAATTTTGGATTTTTATTTTTCTAAGTAAAATTACTCTTGGTAAACTCACTAGAAATATAGTAACATATATAAAATAAATTCAAAAAGTTTCAGCAATCTTACGTATTTCAGGGTTCAAAAGGCTGATGGCAATTAAAAACCCTTCTTCTAGTAATAAAGTAGCTAGAGGTAGATTAGCCTTATACGCCAACTCTTGTTTTTGATTAGATTTATACAAAAACAGTTTCCTACTAAATAAACATCACTTGTCTTTTGGATAACCTCGGATAACTGACGCACTTAGTCCTTGCTTTAGCTGATGAAGTTGATTTCGGCGGTGCTAGGGAAACTTGCAAAGCATGGGCAAGGAGATATTAAGCATTTTTCTTTTGACAACTAACTGAAATTATTTCTTCTATGATGAGATGCCTCAACGGTTACTGCACTTAGATGATGTACGAAACGCTAATAGTCCAAAACAAGTCGCAACATTATTTCAAAAGCTTGGTTATAACACCACTTGCCAGCTTTTGGACATTAGCGTCTTGGAGCTTCCAGAGCGAAGCGCTCAAGCAGTTAACCAGGTTTACTTAATTGCAAACCAGGGGGATGCAGAATTACAGGTTTTGCTATTTCAACTGAAACCTAATGAATGGTCTGAGCTTGGTGCTGTTACTTATCGAATGCAGGCGATCGCTAACAGTCTGTGTCAGCGCTCTTCTTATTTTTTCTTGTTAGGTACAAAGGACTACAGGCAGCTAATGCTTATCAGTCCTCACCAAAGCTTTGACGCTCAAATGAATTTAACATTCAGCATTCACAAGTGTTTGATTAACACTGCTGACCCTAGTTATCATGACCTGAATCGATTAGAAAAAATCGCTGCTGTGAAGCTTAACCCCCAAACACTTCACCGTATCCAGCACGAAGCACTTAGGTTTAAACAACTCCAGCAACGGTACGAATTCCCAGATTCAGTTCGCTTGTATTTGCAAGAAATTGGGCGAATTAAACTATTAAAAGTATCAGAAGAGATTGTTCTTGCTCGTCAAATAGCACAGTTAGAAGAGTTAGAAAAAATTAGAAAACGCTTACAAAAGCAACTTCAACGAAATCCTCAAGATGAAGAGCTAGCGTCAGCAGTTGGTATATCCTCATTAGTACTGCGCAAACAAATAGCTAATGGTCGATATGCTAAAAACAAGCTGATAGAGGCAAACCTGCGGTTAGTCGTTTCAATTGCTAAGAGATATACCAATCTAGGCGTTGATTTTTTAGATTTAATTCAAGAAGGAAATCTAGGATTAATCAGAGCGGTTGAAAAATTTGATTATACAAAGGGTAATAAGTTTTCCACTTACGCAACTTGGTGGATTAGGCAGGGGATAAAACGAGGGCTTAATGACCAATCCCGTACAATCCGCCTACCCGTTCATCTTTGGGAAAAAATGTCTCAGGTTAAGAAAACAACCAAGCTGCTTTCTCAAGGAATGGGTCGTATTCCCAAACAAGAAGAAATCGCCACTAGCTTGGAGATGACAACTGAAAAGCTGCGTTCTATAGTTAAAATGGCTCTTCCCTTAATTTCCTTAGATACTCGCATTGGCGAGGAAGAAGACACTACATTAGGAGACTGGATTGAATTTGATGGCGATACACCGGAAGAACAGCTACATAAAACTCTGTTGCAGGAAGAAATAGAAACTCTCTTGAATATCCTCGACACTCGCACCCGAGATATTTTAAAAATGAGATATGGGTTTGACGCTCAAAGCGGGAAATCATTACAAAAAATTGGTGATTACTATAATTTAACACGCGAGCGAATTCGTCAAATTGAGGAGAAAGGATTAAATAAATTACGTTTATGGAAGCCCAAAATAATTAAACATCAGCAATATATTCTTCCAAGGGTTACTCCTTTTTCTAAAGAAGAGACTTTTCTCTCCCCCAAAGCTTCAACTAATAGAGTCAATTTAGAAGAAAAAAATCAGAATTATACTTCTGGTCAAGAGACTCTTCACAGCGTCACCAATATGAGAGAAATTCCTTTGAGTCGAACGATGAAAATCATGGAATACAATTCAACAAATATACTGGCACAACTTACTTCTCTACAAACTAGATTTTCTAAACTTGGTGACCAATTAATAAAGGCGACGAGAGAGTTACAAAACCCTGGTATACCTCTAACCGAAGAGTTAATTTTAGAGATAGAGGAATGTCGAAAAATTTTTGCTCAGTTGTGTAACATCGTGCTGGAATTAGCTGCCTCCTCTGAAGTATCGCCCATTCCTAAGCTTGATGAAATTGTTTCCTGCCGTGATCTTGAATCTTTGTTGCAATCTGTTGTAGAGGTGGAGAAGAAAAAAGCAAAAGGCGAGGAAGTACGTATTTCTGCTTTGACAGTTTTACAGCGTATTTTGGCTATAGCCCATCGAGTAGAAAGCGATTTTCAACCTTTACAGGAATGTCAGATAAAAGCCCGTGAACTCTACCAAGCCCTTTTAGAATCACAGGGGTCTGAACATCCTGATACTCAAAGCTTAGCTGATAGCAATCATGTATTCTCGAAATTGTTGGCACTGATATCAGTTCGCGAGTCTGCTGACTACCAACATTTAGCAGAATTACAGACAGCTGTTACCCAATCGTTGGGTATGCCTTTAGCTTTAGCAGCGTTGACAGGAGGACTTATAGTTCGAGAAGAACTCATACAAGATTTACCCTCAGCTTCAAGTATTAAAGGAGATGAGGCAATCTCCAATTTTGAGCCTCCTAAACTAAAAATAGTGGCTCCACCAAAGCAACAAACTACAAGAAAATCAAATGCAGCACAGCTAGAGTCAGCTATTACACTAGCTAGCAATGAACTTATAATAGATCCTCAACCAGCTACAACATTAACCACACCTTCTCAAACAACAGCTAACAAAGAAATTGTAACTCCGCCCTTGCCCAAACTCGAAGTTTCTCAGAATGCTTTTGAGGAGGAATTAAGGGAGGAAGAGGTACAGCTTCAATACGAGTTAACGGCAGAGGATACAAAACAAAAAAATACTATCTCCATCAGCGATAATATTAATGAACAACATCCGTTAGCCCTTCGTAACCAAATTTGGCAACTGCTTGGAGAAAAGAAACTTAGTTTTGCGTATCATTTAGCATGTTGCTTGATAGAGCTATACCCTAATTTCCAACCCCATTTACCGCCAGAAATAATTCGGGGAGTCATTTTAGGTTGCCATGTGCGCTATGACGCAGGATTAGGAGAGATTGCAACCATTCTTAGGAGTGATTTCACTAATATAAGCAACAACTGTTTTGTTGATGGAGACACTGAGTGGAACCAAGCAATTAGTTTACTTCTAGCAACAGCCGCATTACGTCCAGCATTGCTAGCACCAAATACTCAAGCTCCAGCAATTCTCCTCTTACTGCGGTTAGGAGAAGGTTTTAACCAACTATATAAATATTGCCAAACCATCTCTAAGTATGGTAACCAAGGTTTAGCTTTGGATACCGCAGCCATCAAGATAGTCAGGAATCAAACGGTGCGGGAAGCCGAGATAGCTGCTTTGCGTTCCTCTGCTGAAGCTTGGTGGACTCAAGCTCCGCGTTTAAATATGATTTATGGACCAGCCAAGGCAGTGTGGAACGAGTGGATTAAGCCCAATCAACCTATTTATTCACTGCTATTACCTATCAGGCAAAATAATTTGAGACAGCTAGATGTTGTCAAAAATTATGTGCAGCGATTGTCTTCTGAAGCCCAGATTAACGAAGAAGTCAAACGTATGCAACGCGAGCTAGGTCTGATTCGTAGTAGCGGTGAAACCATCACTGGTATTGCTCTCAATCAGATTCGTCAGCACATTCGGGAAGCCGTGAACTTTGCACGTCAATGGATTTTACTGCAAGAATCTCGCATGGGCAATAACAACAATTATGCTCACACTCAAGCTCAACAATTGCAACAAAACCTTACAAATCTTCACAAAATCGTTTTACAAGAATTAGATAATTTCGATACGAGAAATTCTTCTGTATTGATTAAGGCGGGAATTTCTTGTTGTAGAAAAGCAGTAGAAGACATTCGCAATCTTTTTGAACCCAACGGGACTTTACCAAATATCGAGCCGGAGTTAAAATATCTCCTTCATGCTGAATTGCTCAAAATCCCTTCGCTGGTAATGGACTCTGATTGGCAACCTCAAGTCAAAAGCTCAAACTTGCTTGTGAAGGAAATTATTAATATAGTTGAACAAGATCATTGTAATTGGGTAACAGCTTTTCAGTTGCAAAGCAATAGTAAAGACCACGAGGCGACTGAGCGAATTATTGAGTATATTCGAGCCAATCCAGACACCACAATTGATATTGAGCAACTTGAACAACAACGAACGCGTGATATTGATAACTGTCGAGAAGAATTAGAGAAAGCTGTCGATGAAACGAGAAAAAAACTAGAAGATAATGTTGGTTTGGGTTTGTTGAGAGAAACTGAGCGTTTAGATTATGCAGCACAAATTGAAAGCATAGAAAATGCTATAAAAATCACTCTACGTTTTACCGATAAACTTTTGCATCTACAAGCTATACGTGAAGCAATTAACACCAAACGACAAGAAAAAATCGATGAGACTAGAAAAAAACTAATTCAAGAAATAGGGGAAGACAAACCCGCTTATGCACGAATTAACAGTGTATTAGATAAAGGTGATGTCCTGACTGCCAATGAATATATAGATATGGTGCAGCAGGGACGACAAATACCCGAATCAGAAAATAGGAGAGATGCTTTTGTAGACTTCTTTAGGGATAACTATTCTTCAATAGAAGAACTACTTGAGCCTGCTGACCGGAATCCAAACAGGCGACGCGAGTTAATTAACAAAATTCATGCAAGTAGTAGCAGTATTGAACCACTCCAGATGCGGCAAGTACCGGGCGCTCAGGCAAAACAAGCAGCTCAAATGCTTGATACTTGGTTTGCGGTTAAGGGAAGAAAGCAAGCAATCACTGATAAAGATGTCAGTCAAATTCTTAGCAGTCTAGGTTTTAACATAGCAGATATTATTATCAAAAAAGTTGGTAATTCTCTTTGGGTTGACTTTACCACTGAAGCAATTCAAGACAAAAAGCGTTGTCCCGTTCCAGCCTATGGTTCAGAAGCTAAAGGGCGCTACCGCATATTGTGTGTATGGGATAGACCACCTGAGGAGGATATTCTCAATGCAGTAGGGAATACATCTGTTGGCTCTAAAGTACTTGTGTTCCATTTTGGACGAATGACGGAAAAAAGACGCCGAGACCTCGCGCGTTTATGTCAGGAACGTCGCCGCACCTTCATAGTTATCGACGATGCTGTCATGTTTTATCTGTGCGGAGAAAGGGGCGCACGTTTACCTATATTGTTTGAGTGTACCTTGCCTTTCACTTTCCTAGAACCGTATACAACTACTTCAGGGTTTGTTCCCCCAGAAATGTTTTATGGGCGGGAACGAGAGCGAGACTCAATTATTGCTCCTACAGGTTCTTGCTTTATTTATGGCGGACGACAGTTAGGTAAAACAGTCTTGCTGCGCTTCGTCGAGCGTACTTTTCACTCACCAAGGCAAGGAAAAATCGCAATTTGGCTCGACCTCAAAGCCGAAGCAATTGGTTATGACAGAGACATTGATGAAATTTGGAATATACTGGCAGCTGAGTTGAAACGTTTGGGCGTCATTCCTGATACAACGTCCAGCCGTGTAAAGCCTGATGAACTGTTCAAGCAAATCCAACTTTGGCTTGAGCAAGACGAAAATCGCCAGATTTTGTTGTTACTAGATGAAGCCGATAAGTTTCTGGAAGCTGATAGCAAAAAATCCACAGCAGACAAGGAAAAGGGAGACTTTATCCGCTCAGCTCGTTTGAAAGGATTAATGGACAGAACAAATCGCCGCTTCAAGGTAGTATTTGCTGGTTTACATAACGTACAGCGCACTACCAAGCTTGAGAACCATCCTTTGGCTCATTTGGGAGAACCGATTTGTATTGGTCCGCTGCTAAATAATGGTGAAATGCGGGAAGCGAGAGCCTTAATTGAACGTCCATTTGCTAGCATTGGCTATCGCTTTGAATCTCCTGATTTGGTAACACGTATTCTTTCGCAGACTAATTATTATCCCAGCTTAATACAACTTTACTGTCAACAATTGCTCAGGCACGTTACTAACCCTGATATCGCTAATTTTGATGCCAAAGACAGTCCTCCTTATATAATCACTTCGCAGCAAGTTGATGACGCTTACAATAACCAAGACTTACGTAAAGCTATCCGCGATCGCTTTATGTGGACGCTGCAATTAGACCGACGCTACGAAGTGATTGCTTACACAATTGCCAATGACTCCATAGAAGGTGAAAATGGTATGGTGGATGGTTTCGGTGTGTCTTGGATTCGTAATGAAGTGCTGACATGGTGGTATGAAGGCTTCCAAGGTTTATCATCAGATGAAATTCAGGTTCTGCTAGAAGAAATGGTCGGATTAGGGGTTTTACGTGTGACCAGTAAGGGTCGCTTCACCTTAAGAAGTCCCAACGTACTACTGCTAATGGGAACTCCTGAAGAAATTGAAGCAGCACTTTTAGAACCCCGCGAAATTCCCCTAGAATATGAACCTGCAACTTTTCGTTGCATCATCAGTACTAAGGATAACTCCAAGCGCAGCTTCTTAACAGCTCAGCAGGAATCAAAAATTCTGCTTCCTGAAAATGGAGTCTCCATGATATTTGGTACTCTAGCAGCAGGACTTGATAACTTGAAGCTTTATCTGGAATCAGTTCTAGCTAAGAAAAAGGAATTTTTCTACTATTATTGGGAGGACATCTTATCAAAAGATGATTTTTTCCAACGCTTAAAAGAGCGACTTCGCAATCGCCAAAAAGATGGTATAACAATCATTTTTGTGTCTGCTTCTTGTCCTTGGAATCAGCACTGGATTAATGAGGCAATAGAACCTGTTGGAAGATTGAGGGCAAAAAATTCCTTTGTACGGGTGGTATTTATTGCTGATCCTCAAAAAGCGTGGCAGTTAATTAGCAAAAATAACACAGAATTTCATTCAATGAATGGACTGACCACTTTGAGTTTAAAACCTTGGCATGATACAGCTTTACGGCAATGGTTACAAGATTGTAATTTTCCCAGTGATAAAGACAGTCGAGAAAAAATTACCGCAGTTACAGGAAATTGGTCAACACTACTAAACCGTTTCTACCAAAATTCCAAGTCTGCTATACATCATTGGGAACTTCATTTAGAAGAACTCAAAGATTCATTTAATAACTCTCAAGAAGCACTTGACTTCATTACAGTACAGTTAGGTATTGAGCATTATGAGCAACAGAAAGTACTACAAGATTTAGCTGATTGGTGTCAAAATTCGGAAGATAGTATTTCTACTGAAGAATTAGTAGCTTTAATAGATGATATCCAACCCGATGTTGTGAAAAAAGTTTTGAGATGGGCAGATCTACTAAGTTTTGTCTATCCTGTCGGAAAAAAAGAGGGTAAGGACTATTGGTGTGTTCAACCAGTGATTGGTCATATTCTGAAAGCTACTAGAGATTAAGACTGCATCCCTTTCTTGGTAAGGAAGGGTAAAACTTATCCTGGTGGGCGATACTCACCTAACAAAAATATTTGTGAATCATATTTTCCTGGTAAAAGGTGTGTCAATTATGGCTCTCCCAGATTATGTAGACAATAATCAACATAAATTAGAAGATGTTTTGCGCTCGCTGGTTCTGGATGAGAGGCAAACAAACTTAGACATAGCGACTGGGTTTTTCCGGATTGAGGCATGGATACGGTTAGAGCAAGCTTTCAACACTTTAACTCACCTACGCCTGCTAATTGGTCGTGATCCCACGATTCGACCAGCAGAAGGCGATCGCATCGACTTAACCCGCTACTTCCGTTACGATATTCAAAAGCAACTAGAAACAGAGAAATTCAAGTTGCAATACAAACAGCAAATTGACCGTTTAATTGCATATCTACAACAACACCATATCCATGTCAGACTTTATGGTGCCATAACTGAAAATGTGCCATTTCTCCACGCCAAAGCTTACATTTTTGACAACTACAGTATCATTGGTTCTAGTAACTTCACTCCTGCTGGATTGAGTGGTAATACAGAATTAAATGTTTTGAATAAAACATCAGTAATTGCTCAAGACCTTCGCCAAAATTGGTTTGAGAAATTCTGGAATGACAAAAGTGTTGATAAAGAGTACAAAGCCAAACTAATTGATGCTCTGAATGCCTCTAAATTTGGCAGTAAAGCATATACACCCTATCAGGTCTTTTTAAAAGCACTTTACGAACTTTTTAAAGAAGACACTTTGGCACAAGGGAGTGTTCGCACAAGCTTAGAACTCGCTAGTTTTCAACAAGAAGGGTTTGAGCGTGCTGTAAGGTTGCTGGAGCGTCACCGGGGTTGTATGGTGGCAGATGCTGTAGGTTTGGGTAAAACTTATATTGGCTTGCGAGTGATTGACCACTACCTTATTAAAGACAGACGTCCTGGTTATGTGCCTCGTGCGCTGGTGATATGTCCAGCCCAATTGCGGGATTTGGTGTGGCTCAAAAAGCTGGATGAGTACGGAGTTAAAGCAGATGTAGTTTCCCAGGAGGAAATTAGCCTTAAAACCTTCGATAACCGCCGCTACAACAAATATGACATCATCGTCGTCGATGAATCGCATAACTTTCGTAATAGTGCAACCAATCGATACCGAAATTTACAAAAAATTATTGGCAGTGGTAAGCGAAACAAGCAGGTATTACTATTAACTGCAACGCCAATAAATACTAGCATTTATGACCTTTACCATCAAATTTTATTACTAACGCGTAATACTGAAACATATTACCGAGAGTGGGGTATTCCCAATCTAAAAACTTACTTTAAAGCTTTGAGCAAGGGTGATGTAGAGATTACTGAACTGCTTTTCCAATCAATGGTAAGGCGCTCTCGCCAGGATGTTATCAAGCGGCAGCTTGCTGGAGAAGAAATTTATATCGCTGGTCAAAAGATTCGCTTTCCCAAACGAGAATTAAAACAGTTTACCTATAATTTTGAAGCTAGTTTTCAGGGACTTTACGCTGGGATAGCAAATAAAATTGATGAATTGCATCTCGCTCCTTATAACATTAAAGCGTTTAAGAAGCGAAAAACTAATCAAGAAGAAGATGATATCAAGCGCAAAGACGCTCTTGTTAGCCTAATAAAGTCGCTGTATCTGAAGCGGCTAGAAAGTTCCCTGATTGCTTTTGAAAGTAGTATCTGCAATCAGAGGGATTTTCAATCAAGATTTTTTACATTTTTACAACAAGGTAAGCTGCTAGATAGTAAGATTTTTCGCAAGATTCTAGCAGCACAGACAGATGAAGAGGAAAATATTTCCGTCGAAGAACTTATCAACTCTTTAGATGAGATTGATCCCAATGATTACCAAATTGAGGAATTAAGTTCGCAAATTCAATCAGACATCAATATTCTCAATAGTATTATAAACACACTTTGTCAAATTGAAAAAGATGTAGAACTAGGACGTGATTTCGACCGCAAGCTAGCAGCATTCAAAGAATTGCTGGCTTGCGAGCTTAAGAGGCAGAAAGTCTTGGTTTTCAGCTATTTCAAAGACACGGCTGATTATTTGTACAATCAGTTACTGTCAGATGAAGACTGGTTAAAGACACTGGCAATAGATGAGAGCTTACCTAGAATTGACAAAATCACTGGTGAAACTCCTAGTAAGCAAAGAGAGGAAAAAGTTAAATGCTTTGCGCCTAAAGCTAACAGCCAAAGCCAGGAAGAACAGCAAAAGATTCAAGATCAGGAAATTAATATTCTGATTTGCACTGACGTTTTATCTGAAGGACAAAATTTACAAGATGCTGGTGTTTTAGTTAACTATGACCTGCATTGGAACCCAGTACGAATGATTCAGCGTGCTGGTCGAATTGACCGTTTGGGTACTAGCTACGAAAAATTATTTATTTATAACTGCTTTCCAGAAGAAGGTTTGGAGGCATTGCTCGGATTGGTACGACGATTACAAGCCCGAATAGCCGTGATTGATAAAGAAGTAGGATTAGACGCTAGCGTTTTAGGAGAAATCATCTCAGAGAAATCATTAGAAGAATTATACCGACTTAAGAAAGCAGTGACCGATGCAGATAAAGAAGCAATTTTAGAGGAACTTGAGCAAGCGGCTGATTTAGCGTCTCTTGATGAAATGCGTTTGCCCCTATTGGAATTTTTTAAACAAGAAGGAGAGGAAGCAGCTGAAGAAATTCCACTGGGGATTCACAGTACCCGCCATTTCTATATTCCTGAAGCTAGAGATGGAGGCATATTTATGGCATTTCGTGCTAAAGATAAGCACTTTTGGCAATTTTACCCTCGTATTAATGGTGTGATTTCGCTTAACCCAAATCAGTTAGTTACGGATAAGCGTAAAATTTTTAACTGGCTCAAGTGTAAAGCTGAGGATTTTCCTCCTCCAAACAAACTACTTCCGGTTAAGTTTGATAACTTCATCTTTGATATTTTAGAAGGGGCTTTAAGTAACTTGATGACAAACTTTAAAAAGCAGGAAACTAGCAGTCAAGTCAAACCTAAGCTAAGCAAGATTTTACAGAAAATTTATCAAGCTTTGACTCAATTTAGTCCAACACATGAAGATGCAGCATACCAGGAAGTTAAGCGACGGGTATTAAAGGTTATTACTACAGTTAACCTGAGTATCTACGAACGTGATATGAAAGTCATTTGGGAAAAATATGTTAAACATAAAGATTTAAATGCTTTGGTTTCTGAACTAGACGAGGTGTTTGTTGATCAAGACCATTATTACCAAATTGAAGAAGAGAAAGAATTAAACTCGTCGAAAATTATTCAGTCAGAAGATATTCAGCTTGTTTGTTACCAGTGGTTTCAACCAAGATAGTGCTTGGCTTTTATTCACCCTGATTTTCTTCTAACTTCCCCAAATTGTAGCAAGAGGACTATACAACTGGAGACAACGCAGGTAATTTCAGTGATGGCTATTGCCTCACCTTGGACGTAATACGGTTCGCTTAAGTTCTAAGAAGGTGTTTAAGTAGAGCAAAGCTGCAATTGAGCCAGTGGCACTGGATAAGCACAAATATCTAGCATTGCCTCCTCACCTTGAATACTGGTAATTGAAAACGGCTGCCAGTTCGCAAGATGAGCAGGACAATTCATCCAGTAAACTTTGTTTCCTACTTGTGGTATGAGTGCTAATTTTTCTAAGTGTTGGTTTTTCAGTTGGTGAATATGGCACTTTTCTTGAGGATTTAGCATTTCCCAAGCAGTGCTTTTTAATTCATGAGAGCAGTTTTGTGTAATGTGAACAACTTCTGACCAAGTAGCAGCTTGTTTTACCATTTGGGCTATAAGGCTTGAAGTCAGTGGCTTTTCCTCTACTGGTAGGGAAATGGCAGATATTTCAACTGGAGGTTCTGGCGGTTTCACCTCAGAGTTAAACTTTAGTTCGCCCGTGCAGTTAGTTCCAGGGTTGAGTTGTGGCTCAGATACAAAATCAAGCCAAGATTGCTCATCAACAGTTAAAACGTTATCACTCGAACTGGAATGATCCTCCGCAAGGGCGCTGCACTCTGTGCAATCGCACTCAATGAGTTGTTGCTTATCCAACCCATCGGTATTTTCCTCTTCTGCTGTTGGATGCTCCTGGGCTTGGAATTGACTAAAATTATTTGGATTGATGGTTTTTTCGACAACTTGCGCCCAGGCATCCCCTTCCTCGTCTGTTCCTACCGTATTTGTTTGGTCGCTGTTCATCTCAGGAGTTAGACTTTGGTGGAGTTGGGATTCCAAAGCGTATGCATCATCAACCAATACCAGCCGCCCTTGCTGGTATGCCTGCCTTAGTGAAATCGCTTCTGCCACGATTTGCTGTGCAGTTAACCCTTCAAAATCCATCATCTGCTGTAAGGTGACACCAGTGCGCTCATGTTCCTCGTGGATAGGTGGGATTTGACAGTAGCGTCCACCATTTTTCGTTCGCCGCCATATACTAGGTTTCTCAGGCTTTGGCTCTCTGGACTTGCGCTGTTGTTTAATGAGTTCTCTAACCACCTGTTGGCTAACTTTTCCAGACTCGTGCAATTGGTTAATGACGGGCTGGTACTTCTTGCTGTTCTTTGCCAGTAGGAAGATGGTATCTGGCTCGATTTGTACTAAATCCTGGGGCGAGAAAGAACCAAATGCAGCAGCCACCTTGAGGTATTTCTTGTCTTCATTGAGCCAACCATGCTCAGATAACAGCTTTTTGTACTCTGTGCGCGACCGCTTTTGTTTCTCACTAGCCAGAGCTAGTGCGTGACGTAGGATAGTCTCAGTGGCAATTGGTAGCGCTTGGAAAGAGAAATTTACATCTGGGGCAATTTTTTCGGCTTGAGCTTCAATATATCTTTCCAATTCTTGTTGGGCGAACGCTTGATAATCATCTGCGATTATTGCTTGTTGTGGCATCATATTATTTAGTTCCCATTTTTGGGTTTTATTGAGGAAGGCGGTCGCAAGTTCTTGGTGGAATGGCGATCGCCTCACCAATTTGAGTCAACGCGAATAATTCAAGCTGCTTGTTTGTTCCAAGCTTTTGATGATTTAGAGATAGCAGCCAAGGCATAACCCAAGGTGTGTTTGTGAATTGTGGGCATTTTACGAAATGACATATCTTGACCCCAGTCTTGAACTGACTTAGTGCCGATATGTAATACCTGCGTGAGGATTTTGACACAAGTTGTGCGAAAGTTAGCATGGGAAACAGTTTGCAGTACTTGCTGTTCGGTTAATCCGTAGAGGAGTATTTTTTCTAGAAACGTTTGAGCATCTACTTTAGGTGCGCTGTATTCTCCTTGCAGGATACTCTTTAGCTCTTTTGGCACAATTTCAGCAGCGTGAATGTAAGCAAGTGCAAATTTGCAGTAGTTGGGTATCCCATCAAAATTGAGGTCACTTCCCCACTTGCGAACTGTTGGTCTTTGTACACCTAAAACCGCACACAGTACTGTGATCGATTTTTTGCGGTATTGAGAATCTGTTTCCTCTTCGAGAAGTTCTGGGGGACTGAGTGAGGCTATACCGAAGCAGTGGCGTAGGAATTGCCTAGGTTCTAAGCCCTCTTTAGGTAGATTTTTTAGCAGTTCGTAGTTTTTCATATTTGCTTATTTATGGAATCTGTGGAAGTTTTTTACCGATAGTGATATCGTACGAATAGTAATGAACTGTGTCAACAGGTAATGCACTTAAGTGACAAATATTTAGAAGGGAGCAAAAATAATGAACTGTAACCAGTCTTTATGTCATGACGTGCCTACAAAAAAACCCAGAACAACAATTTATCTTGAACCTGAACTGATGCAAGCTCTTGAGGAACGAGCTAAAGAGGAAAAGCGGACAGTCAGCAATTTATGCAATTTATTAATTGAGCAAGCGATGAATGAGTGGTTAAAGCACAGAGGGAAGCAATCATGAGGAATGCACAACAAGCTAGAATATGTCCACTTGACGTAACGGAGTAAGTGCGTAAGTGTGCTCTTTAGCTCTTTTGGCATGATTTCGGCAGCGTGAATGTAAACAAGTGCAATTTATGGTCGGTTTGGTGTAGATTCAGCACATATGAAGGAGCTGATATCCCCCATTAGGTTTGATAAGAACGGACAGGAAGAAGGACGACGGTGAATAAGCAATAGCACAGAATGATTACGGATGCTGGTCTAGTCCGCATTGAGGACGTGCCAAAGTGCCAAAGTGCGTATTGCACATCAAAAATCTGATAATATCAAAATCTACTAATGCACACGATTCTGGTGCGATGCGAACAAAAGTATCACTAATTCGCGGTCAAGATAGCATAGCTGTGGAAGCAGATTTAGTAGAATTAGCGCAAAATCACGTCAATGATTATACCTCAAACTGGAAAGAGCAATTAAGATTGTACGGACAAGAAGATAAATTTTGGGACTGGGAGTTTAAACTGAAGTTCATCATTAACAGACAAGAGAACCGCGAAGGCTATGCAATTGAGTACTCAGGTGAAACTCAAGGGTTAATGCTTATCGAAACTCAAATGCACGGTTCGCGTATCAGTGAGGGTAAACGTTTGGTATATATTGATGGAATTGCTTCTGCGCCTTGGAACCGCGAATTTATCCAACGTCCACCAAAACTTAAAGGTGTTGGTACTGCGCTCTTAGCCTTTGCCAGAAACCGCAGTATAGAACTAGGTTACGAGGGTAGAGTTGGGTTGCATTCGCTACCAGGAGCAGAAGAATTTTATGAAAATCAAGGCATGATTGATTTAGGTGAGGATGAAGATTACGACGACCTAGTTTATTTTGAGTATGGAGTTCGCCGTTCTCCTGAATAAAGTAGCGAGGATAAGTAAATGAGTCAGCAAGAACCTAATTACAATCAAAGCACCTTTAGCCAAGAAAACGCAGTAAATCCGATGAATTTATTGTTTGATGAAGAATGGTTGCGAAAAGCGGTTGTTGCTGAGGAGAAAGTAGGTGGTAACATTGGTGCTGGATTGGATTGGGGTTCTGGGTTTGGCGACCTAATGCTGAACCTCGAACTTTTGGGACGTTTAACAACCTTACGTATTTCTCTTAATAGAGAAGTGCGGCTATTGTTGAATAATTGGAATTTAGGAACAGCTACGAAAATTGCGGTAAAAACTGCAAGAGAGAGACTACTTCAACGATTAAGGCTACCTACACCAGAAGTCAGAGAACACATACTCGTTGTTTTGGGAACAGATGAACTTTATAGCCAAGAGTTTATCTCTAACCGAGAGATACTGCGCGAATTGCTTGCGGTGTTGTTGAAACAAGAAGATTGGGAAACTATTGCAGCAGTTGCAGCAGATTCATTAAAAGAGCGAATTCTGCATCAAGTTTCTGTTGAAAAAATTTCAGCATAGGTCATATATTGACTGTAATTTGGACTTAACCTTACAGTAAAAGTACATGGTCAAGTCGTTATGAGTATTGAGGATGGTATGCTTACATTTCCTATGACCAATTAAGCAGCTCTTTGCGAAGCTTTTATCATGCTATTTAATTCATTAAATAATGGATTAAGATAATTCGCAGCAATCCATTCGATGACTGGAACACAAACAGCATCGCCAAAACCAAAAAGTATATTATTGAGTGAAATATTTTGAGGAATCAAATACTCCGATGCCCCCATGAGACGGGCACTTTCACAAGCATTAATTAATCTAGCATCAAAACGTCCAAAACCTGCTTTTACAATAATCTGACGAGCACTTCCTCCCTTCGGTGTTCGCAAACATCCAGCAATTCCATCGGTTCTTAGTTCTGTGGTTGATTGTTTAATGCCATCACGCATTCTCATGCGTCGAAAGACAGTTCCGTAAGACCAATATTCGTTTTGCATCATTAAACAAATTTGGGCTTTATGACGTTCAAACATCTGATTGAACAAATACTCTGTTCGTTCTTTTGCCCACCATTCCTCGGTTTCATCAACAATATCAGCTAAGTTAATTGTTCTTTGGGGTAAGTCCGGAAGATTGCGAAGGCTCCATTTGATTGTTGGATTAGAAGCAATAAAATCTTTGACTTTTTGAGGTCTTGCATGAGTTGGTCTATTCACAATCCGTTCAATTTCATCATAACTTTGTGAGAAACCAAACAGATTACCTATGATAAACAAACGCACTCTGCTTTGCGGAACAAAATGGGCAGCGTCGATGATTAAAATATCGACTGCGTAACCAAGATTATTTAAAGCTTTTAACGCAACGATTAAATCTTCTCCACGCCCAGAAGTTAGGAAACCTTCCACATTTTCAATAAGAATCAAAGGAGGTTTACCTATTTCCCTCAGTTCCCCCATTTCATGTAGGAGTCGGACAAAATCCCAGAATGTAGATGATTCTCCAGAGTGCAGCCCACTTCTAGAACCTGCAACAGAGATGTTAGTACATGGAAAAGAGGCATGGGCTAAGGTTACTTTAGGCACTTCAGTTCCACTTATTTCTCTGATATCTTTACAGTGATAGTGCCCGACTCCAAAAGCATTCTGGTACATTTGGCGTTTCTCGTCGCTATAGTCAAGGGCATATTTCACTTGCCATCCTTGCTTAATTAGCCCCATTGTAACGAGACCAATTCCTGCAAAAAAGTCTGCTACTGTTTTCTCAAGCTTCATTTGATTTGGTCATAATTATAGTTATTTTGACTGAAAAAATCAAGAAAAGTCAAGGGTTGTATTCTGACGAAAAAACTACCATAAAATCGTTCATCCTTCACAATAACTTGACTTTTGGCTCTATGTTTCTGTCTAAGTACTTTCTTACCTGATGAATCATACTTCTCTTTTCTTAAAGTTGTATATACAAATGTGCTTGCATTCTCCACAAACAGTATGTAACCTGACAAATGTGAAGTTGAGTAGGAGATTCGCTGAATTTGTATTGTGTTTTAGTTGAATGAAACTTGTACTAAAGTGATAGGACTTGTGAATCCAAGAAAGATTTACACTTTCTTTAGTAAAGACTTAGTTTAATTGTCTTGAAGTTGATGTTCTCTTTCAGTTGGAATTGAGCTTGATAAATGATATGTGAAAACGTTATCTACACCCAGAAAACACTTGCTGAAAGATACGGGATTTCGATTGCTGCTTTACAACGGTGGTATCCTTATGCTGGTATAGTCAAACCACGAAAGCGGGGAGGCTATTTTGATGCCGCAGCAGTTGAAATTGCAGACATTTTTTATGTTGCTATCAAGATTCGACGGTTGACATGTAAAGAATATTTACAACAGGTGATTCCTGCTGGTGGCTTAGATGCTTATTTGCAAAAAGTCAATGACTTAAGCCTTTATGACTTTTTGACGAAGCATATATCTAATGAAGAAAAAAACAACTTAATTGTTCAGACAGTCATTAAGAGGATTGAACGTCATGAAGCATATAAATCAACTAGCACAACAGTTGCAGGTGTCGCATGATGTAGTGCGGACTGTTTGTCAAATTTTGAATCTAGAAATTCAAGGCGACACAGTTGGCGAGCAAGTGGAACAACAATTGCTTCAGTTAAAGACTGCTGCAAGCTCTGAAGATATGTCCCTTGAAGAAGCTGCTCGTCATTTACTAGAGATGCGTGATCAAAAGAATTCTGAAGGTGGAGAGCATCGTTTTGATAAGCGCGAGTATATCAAACAACGGTTTGGTATTGATCCCGAACAAGCTGCTCCTGATAGTTTTGTAGGAATGCTTACCCTTGATGTTGACAAGGGTATTCAGCTCGGAAACTTGCGTCATAAGGTAGTGCTAGAATCTTCTACTCTCGCTCTTGAGGAGCTCATTTTTCACGGCGGTACTGATGTAAATAGTAGCTCAAACAAGGGTATTACTGGTTACGATCAAGCACAAGAGCGAATTCAAACTCGGATAGATAACGATTTTTTCGGCAAGATCAACTGGGGGGAACAGACTCATCCCTTACTAGTAGGTACATCGACACAACAGCCCAGACGTTTGAAGTCCTCGCAGCCGAAAACCGAGCCATCTCCGAAGAAGTAGTGTCCCAGATGCTTGCAGTTTCTTACCAACTGCGTGATGAGAGCTTGCTCAATGCTCGTAAAACATCTACCGTAGCAGTTAGTATAAATTGTTTGAGTTTGGTAACTGGTACAGTAGTTGGAACGTGGGTGGCTGTTCCTCCAACTCAAGAAAAACACGAGATTTCAAGTATTGTTCCAATTTTGGTTGGTGTCGGTTTAGGCGAATTAATTGGGTTTGTTTTGGCACTAATAGTAATTTGGATGTCTAGGGAGCAGTAATTATGCAAGCGGCATTTGATTTTTTGATGAACGCTGCAGGTGGATTATTAATGAACCTCGGGGTATCTGGTATGGTAGGGCAACTGATGGGAGTAGGAGCAGCTCTTGCCTTGCACCCATTGTTACTCGTAACTGGGATAGTTGTGGGTGGTGCGGGAATAGCAGTTGCCCGTCAGTTGAATAAACGTCCGCGTTTGCGTCTAGTGATTAATAATACATAGGTAGGTTATGTTTACTCCTACCCCTGTGCGAAATACCAAGCAAACAAGAAAGCGGACAAAGGTAAATGTTACCTTATGGACTGTTTGTTCAACCGTTGGGGCGCTATCTGTAATTGGTTCGGTTGCTCTAATGGTAGGGTGGAAGCAGCAAATTCCCAAAAATTCTGTATCCCAGGTGCAACAAGCCAAGGCGCAAGTTTCTCAGATTCGGGAGGTTTATTTGGAGAAGCTTTCGCGTACTGACTACAACATGGATCATCTTTCCAGTTATTCCTCAGTCGAGGGTGCGCCTACGCTGACGGGATGGCGACAGTTAGCAGCAGCATTGTGGGGACAACAACTGCGGGGTGAAATATCCAGAATGCAAGCTGACGAAAACTCAGGATTTTACCGCTTGCATTATATGCCAGCGCTGGAGATAGTTAAATTCAACTCGTTGGATGTTTTATTAGAAGCAGCTTCTGGAAATAATACTTTTTACTGGGGATATCGCAGAACTGATGGTATGAAAGTTGAGGAGAAAATACCTTCTGGTGCGGCTGCTGTTTTGATATTGGGCAAACTTGAGGCTATTGATTATGCCCAGAATTTAGAATCCCAGCCGTCGGTAGATTTGAATCAAATGTTCATTCAAATTAGAAATGCTCAAGAGCCGTATTCTTTGGCACAGGCGCAGTTATTACGAGCGCAGGGATATCTAGATCCAGTTGAGCAGATGGCGCAAGTGGCAGACATCCGCGAGAGGATAAAGCAGCGGGAGGAGCAAAGGCAGATATATCTTCAGCAGACGAAGAAAAACCAGCATAAGGCAGTTCTTAATAAACAGCCTGTTGTTAATAAATCAGGGGGATGACATGTACACTAAGTTTGCTGCTGCGATAGTTTGTATAGCCTTATGTTCGCTCAATGTTATAGCGGCAGTCAAACGTACCCCTATTCGTACTACCCTTGAGGGTTCATCTCGCACCACTGTTGAGATGATGCCATCTCCTAACTCAGGCGTCCATTGGATGAGTGCAGTTATATTCTTAGCTGGGTTTGCTTGCTTCTTAGGCTGGGGAATTTCTGACTATAACACAATACGGTTCAGTTAAGGCTGAAAGTTTTTGGGAGAATGTGAAATTTGGGAGC
>NZ_QMEA01000060.1 GCF_012912105.1 Brasilonema sp. UFV-L1 | reverse complement strand
GTAGGGGAAGTAGGGGAAGTAGGGGAAGTTCTTAAGCAGGGGAGAAGTTCTCTGTTGATTTCCTCTTCGTCATCACAGTTACGTCCATCGAAATCAAAGAATGCTACTTTCTTTGAGAAACAGGGGTTACCAAAAGAGCAGGTATGGGTGATTGATGGGAAGCAACAGGTACAGCGCAAATCTTTTATTTGGGTTGTTGAAGATACTAAAAAAGCTGAACAGCAACCATTTTTGCAAGTACAGAATATTGTAGAAAAGCCTACGAAGCCAGAGGAAAAAACTGATGTCACCCCGAAACCATCAAAAAAGGAAGAATTAGAGCCGTTTGATAAAGTTGTCAAAGATACTGAAACATTACCAGGCCTGTTTACTCTGTACCGAGATAAAGAAAAGAATAAAATTTATCTAGAAATTAAACCGGAACAACTTAATAATAATTATTTAGCGACAGCAACTCTAGAATCTGGTATCGGTGAAGCTGGAATCTACAGTGGAATGCCATTGCAGGATTTTTTGTTTTATTTTCAGCGGGTGAATAACAAAGTGCATTTTGTGGTTCGTAATGTCAACTTTCGTACCCGCGAAGGAGATCCACAAGAGCGATCGCTTGCCCGATCTTTTAGTGACTCAGTTCTCTACTCAGTATCTATCAAAAGCATTCATCCAGTACGCAAAACACTTCTCATCGATATGGGAGATTTGCTGCTGACAGATTTAGCAGGATTATCTTCTAGTTTGGGAGTTGCGCCAGCGGCAGACAAATCATATTTTGGGACTGCTAAAGCCTTTCCTTTAAATATGGAAATCGAGTCGGTATTGAACTTTACTAACACTCGTGTCAATAGTGGAAAATTCCGTTTTGGTGGTACACTACCAGATCTTCGAGGTTTCACTTTGCGCGTTCACTACAGTCTGTCGCAACTTCCAGAGAAGAATTACCGATCGCGTCTAGCCGATGAGCGTGTTGGCTATTTTATCACTGCCTACCAAGATATCTCTAACGACGAACGTAGAGACTCATTTGTCCGCTACATCAACCGTTGGCATTTAGAAAAACTAAATCCTAGCGCAGCTGTTTCTCCACCGAAAAAACCCATCGTTTTCTGGATTGATAACGCAGTACCCCTAGAATATCGCGATGCTATCAAAGAAGGTGTCCTCATGTGGAATCAAGCCTTTGAAAAAGCAGGATTTAAAAATGCGATTCAAGTGCAGCAAATGCCGGATAACGCGACATGGGACCCAGCAGACATACGCTACAATACAATTCGCTGGATTAATACAGTAGATGGGTATTTCGCTATGGGACCATCCCGCGTTAACCCCTTGACAGGAGAAATTTTAGCTGCAGATATTCTGGTAGACGGTAGCTTTATCCGGGCACTCAAGAATGATTATCCTAAAGTTGTACAACTCAACCAAACAAAAAATCAGACGTCCCTGTCGGCATTGATGCACAATAGCCTGCTTTGCACAAATAGATTAGAGACAGAAAGTAGCGACACTTCCGTTGAGAGTACGGAAATGGACGGGTTAGCGAGTCGTTTATCAAAACTAGCAGGTCAGTACGACCTTTGCTATGGTATGGAAGCTGCTAACCAATTTGCTTACGGTTCACTGGCGATGAAGCTTTTGCGAGATACCCCGCCAAATAATCAGCAAATGAAAGACTTTGTTCATCAATATTTACGGTTAATTATTGCTCATGAAGTAGGACACACTCTGGGATTGAGGCATAATTTCCGTGGTAGTACTTTGCTGACTCCAGAAGAAATGAATAATAAGGATGTCACTCGCAACAAAGGTCTCATTTCGTCAGTGATGGACTATATTCCACCAAATGTTGCCCCCAGAGGAACTAAGCAGGGAGATTATTTCCCTAAGATGATCGGACCTTATGATGAGTGGGCAATTCAATATGGATATACACCAATTCCAGTCGCAACTCCCGCAGCAGAAAAACCATTTTTGGATAAAATTACTGAGCAATCTAACAAACCTGAGTTAAGTTATTCCACAGATGAAGATGTGTTTGACCTTGACCCAACTGCTAATGCATGGGATAACAGCAATAATGTGTTGCTTTATTCTCATTGGCAGTTGGATAATGCATTGGTTATGTGGCAACAACTCAACAGTGTTGACCTTTTGTCTAGTGAGAGTTTCAGCAATGTGAAGGAAGAGTTCGGTACAGTATTTAGTCACTATTTTCAAAATATTTACTATATTACAAAATATATTGGTGGTCAGTCTTTTTACAGGGTTCAACCGGGAAATACTCAAGGAAGATTACCATTTCAGCCTGTGCCTGTAGAACAACAACGCCAGGCGTTAGAGCTTGTACAAAAGTATGTATTCGCGGAGGATGCTCTGAGTTTTCCGCCAGAATTACTGAATAAATTAGCACCTTCTCGTTGGCGACATTGGGGGAGTTCTCCCCGAACTGGTCGTTTGGACTTTCCCATTCATGATTGGGTTTTGTACATGCAAAGTTCAGTGTTGTGGGATTTGCTGTCAGGCGATCGCCTCTCCCGCCTCAAAGATATCGAACTCAAAAATCAAGGTAATCAAACCCTTTCTATACCAGAGCTATTTGATACATTACAAAACGGCATTTGGACTGAAGTGCTGAAACCAAATGACAAGCCAATCGTCATTTCCAGCTTGCGTAGAGGCTTGCAAAGAAAATATGTTGACAAATTGACCATGATGGTATTGAGGAAAGAACCTGTTCCAGAAGATGCTCGGACATTAGCTTGGTATAAATTAAAGCAATTGAATGAGAAGTTGGATGGACTGAGTTCAAGTGACGAGTACACCAAGGCACATTTGTTAGAAACACGCGATCGCATTAACAAAGTCTTGAATGCCCAAGTGCAGGCGAATTAGGAAAAATATATAGGAATACTATTTGAGTTGTAAAAATTATCGAACCGCCAAGACGCCAAGAACGCCAAGAAAAGAAACAGAGAATTTCATGAATTATTTAGGATTGCTACATAGAAATACTATTTGATTTTTGAAACACACTAATATTTTTGCATCAGATGGAGCGATCTGCCGAAGGCAGCAGCGTTAGCGCAGGCCCCCTAAGGGGCTAGCTATCGCCTAATTTTCCTCCCATAATTGGAGCGATACGCCTTTGGCGTCTGCCCTTTGGGCGATCGCTCTGGTAAAGTCAGAGCATTCCAATGCATGCCAATTTACCAAGATTCTTGTTTCAACGGACGAAAAAGGCATCTCACAGTAGATTTACTCGGGCTCGTTTTAAGTAGAACCACCAAATATCTCTTCACCTTTTTTAATTAAACTTGATATTTTTTAGACATAGTAAAAGAAGTTTGTCAGATGATGTACCCAATTTACTACCTATTGGAGAGACAACAGTATCTGTATGTACTAAGAAAGGTAGATGACCTTTAGGAGCAGTTAATTCAAAATCTAACTCCTCATAAGATTTCCAGTTAAAGAATGCTCCAAAAATTCCTCGTTTCTTTCTCCACCCAACTCTTTCAGAAAACACATTAAAATCTTTTTCTGTATCTAAATATATTCGCTTTTGGATATTGAAGCCAAATAGTTCATTACTGTATTTAGACCATAGACCATCAATGTCTATTAGCTTTTGCTCCACAGATTCATCACTGAAATTATCACTTAAACTCTTGATATCTTCTTCATATAAAAACTGCTGATTTCTCCGCATCACTAACTTCAGCATCATCTCCAAAGTCTCTTTATCTGCTTCTTTCCATTTTCTTTTTTTCAGTAATTCTTCTAATTTTTCATATCTTATATTTTCAACTATTATATTGATATTTTTCTCAAATCTTTGTTTTAAAACTGGTATTGATCCTTGTGAAAAATTTTCCATTTCAATAGCAACCACGCCTTCTTCAAAGGCTCTTTTAAATAAATCTTGATTATTGGAAATTTTATAACCCAGTCCATCATAAAATCCCGTAGAAAATTCAATTGCTGCACTGTCTTTGATTGGGTTATTCATGCCAATCACATAACTAATGTATTGGCTAATTGCCACCGCTGTTTTTTCTGAATAACAAGCGTTAAGCACTACACATTTAACACCATCAGCGTGCAATTTCAACAGTGATGCCAACGCTTTTGGTGATACAGGTTTGTTGTTTCCGTCATTATCTTCTAACAACAAGCTGCCATCTTCTAAGCCGTGTCCACAAAAATGAACGATTAGAGGCTGTTCTTCTGCAATTGCTTGGCGAATATCTTGAGGACGTACAGCGGTTCTAATCTTAATTTCAAATGAACCCCGATTGCTGGCTCCTCTTATAGCTGACTCAATTTCCCGAATCTCTTTATCCAAACGCAGGCTGTGGGGGATTGCTGCCAAAATTAAAATCTTTGCATTAGCAATATTGAGATGCATAAGTGCTAGAGAAAATAACCTTTATCAATATACTTGCACAAAATGACAATTGTAAGTAAGTCGGCACAAATAAACCGAACTATGTAACAGAATGTAAAGAAGGATAAAAACCTTGCGATTGCTTCGTTTCACTTCGTTCCACTCGCTGCGGACATACCTTTAATTTTTTACGCCGACTTACTTACAAACTTATATATAGGTTAAGCCGATATACAGGACGAGAACGGAAATAAGGGCTGGAAATACTTGATTTTTCGTTACCTGCAATGACGTTACGTACATTAAACTACAATAGGCTAAAGTCTAAAGATTTAGTTCTAGACTGAAGTACTACTAAAGACTGGTATCTAATTTAAAATTATCCTTATTCTCTTCAGCATCATTGTGATTCTTTACTTGCATCTCGACAATATTTGAGATGCGCCCTGATTTTTTACAAATGATTTAGAACTATCATATGACGATTTAGCTTACTTCTTTGTCATCATTAACACTCCGTATCCTCCAACTCCAGCTACTACAGCGCTCCCCCCAATAAGAACCGCATTTTGCTGAACAGCACCGACGAGGATAAAAATACGTCCAATTTTATCTGCATTTTTGGCTACTTGATATATATTTTTTGCTGGAGAAGCATCAGCATGTTCGGGATTTAATGCTGTTATTGATACTGAGCCTGCTAAAGCTAGTGAGGCAAGGAAGCAAAATTTTGTATTCATATTTAGTACTCCGTGTTTGTGACGTTAGTAAGTGCGATTTTAAATTTTTCATATTATTGTAGCAACCCTAAATAAGTTATGAACAGGGTACATAACATCTGTGATGGATTAGAACAAGGAAAACTTGATCAAACCTGGCTTCTTGTTGAAACCAAGAAGCCATGACATTGGAGTTAGCAGCAATGTCAAAGGTGGAGGAGAAAGCAATTATTATTTGCAGCTAATTGCATCTTGTGTTCTGCGTTCTCCGTTGGTGAGTTCTTCTTCAAATCACCTCACAACCAAATCTGTGACAAAATAGTCTTACTGTTCTACAGTCAATGCGATCTACAATCACCTATGATTTCTACCACTGAGCGCCGCTACAGTTTGAATGAATATCGCGCTATTGAAGAAAAAGCGGAAGGACGCAGCGAATATCGAGATGGAGAAATCGTACCTATGCCTGGAGGAACGCTCAAACACAGCCGCATCGGTGGTAATATTTTTGCATTTGTGAAGTTTCTACTGCGCGATACTCAATTCGAGCCAATTAACAGCGATTTACGGCTGTGGATTCCCGAATATCGACGCGGAGTCTATCCAGACATGATGATTTTTGAGGGCGAACCACAACTGAATGGCGATCGCCTAGATGAAGTCTTGAATCCCATCGTGATTGTTGAAGTATTATCTCCTTCCACCGCAGATTACGACCGACAAAGTAAATTTCGGATGTATCGATCAATTAAGAGTTTTAGCGAATATTTATTAGTTGAGCAGGATGAACCTTTTATTGAACGCTATAGCAAGCAAGCCCAAGGTTGGTTACTCAGTGATTTTAACAGCTTGGAAGGTTCTATTTCCCTAGAGTCAGTTGGGATCGAATTACCGATAGCGGAAATTTATCGCGGCATTGTTTTTGAGTAAAGTAGCTCTGGCTTGAAGAGCTCACCTTGCTTTTTCTGTAAGGTACGATAGATACAAATTCCAGGGGACTATGGGTATGACTTCAGTATCCAACGAGCAGCCAGCTATCACCCGTACAGAACGTGGACTTACGATCGCAGGAACACGCATTACGATTTATGATGTGATGGATCATCTTAAAGCGGGATGGACACCCAAGTTGATTCGCCACTGGCTTCCTTTGACAGAAGAACAACTCAATGCAGCACTTTCCTTTATTGATGTCAACCGTACTGAGGTAGAAGCAGAATATCAAACTGTTTTACAGGAAACTCAGGAGATACGAGAATACTGGGAAGACAAAAATCGTGAGCGATTGACACAAATTGCAAAGTTGTCTCCAAAGCCAGAGCAGGAAGAGATTCATGCCAAACTCCAAGCCTGGAAAGCTAAGCTTGGACTCACTCCATGATTGTTCTGGTTGATCATAATCTGGAAGGTTATGTCGTTTTTCTGCAAGGAACTCTAGCCTCTGAAGGTTGGCTTGATCTTCTATCAATTAGTTTTGTGACGTTGAAAGAGGCTGGTTTAGCTGTTGACAGCAATGACCGGATCATCTGGCAGTTTGCGCAATCCAATCAAATGCTTCTTTTGACTGCGAATCGAAACGCAAAAGGAGAAGATTCGTTGGAACAAACAATCCGCGAGGAAATCACGTCTACATCGCTACCCGTTATTACGATTGGAAGTTTTGCTCGACTCATTGAACGGGAGTATCGGGAGCAATGCAGCGCCCGTCTTGCTGACATTGTGCTGTACATTGAAAACTATTTGGGTGTGAGTCGGCTTTTCATTCCATGAAGTTTTTTGAACAGTTATCAGTTGTGGTAGGAGGGTATCCCGTAGGGGACTGGCCCTCCTGTTGAGCAACGTCAAGATAAAGCTTACTGTTGTTGCAAATTATCTGATCAGCAACCGTATTTTCTTACTCATTAGCAGATTCAACCTGCTTAGGCACGACAAGAACTTTATCCACACGGTTACCATCCATATCCATGACTTCCAACCGCATACCTTGCCATTCAAAATGATCGGCTGCAGAGGGTATGCGCCCCAGATGCGCCATAACAAAACCACCTAAGGTTTGATAACTTCCTCGGTTTTCGTGTGACAACTCCTCAAAATCGAAGAGTTCAAAAAACTCATCGACAGCCAGCATACCATCCAACAACCAGGAGCCATCCTCTCGTTGCACAATCTGAGGATCTTCCTGCCCATCAATAGAAGGAACATCACCAACAATTTCTATCATGACGTCATTGAGAGTGACTAATCCCTGAATTACACCATATTCATCGACGACTAGCGCCATGTGAGTGACGGTTTGCTTGAATAACTCCAAAACTTTCAAGCCTCGTGTGCTTTCTGGTACGTATACGGGCTGTCGTAATCCTACCGTTAAATCCAACTTCTCACCAGAGAAACTCCTGGCTAATAAATCAGTGACTGGGATGATACCCAGCACATTGTCAAATCCCCCCTGACACACTGGATACCGGGAATAACCTCCATCAATAATCTTCCGACGGTTTTCTTCAGTGGAGTCCTCTAAGTCTAGCCAGACAATATCTGGTCGAGGTGTCATGAATGAATTGACGGGGCGATCGCCCAAACGAAACACTCGCGCCACCATATCTTGTTCTGCTTCTTCAAAAGTTCCCTCCTCTGTTCCTTGCTCAATCAAGACTCTAATCTCTTCTTCTGTCACAAGCGGTTCTGTGGAAGGTTTAATACCCAACAACCGCAATACTGTTTCTGTAGACAGACTCAATAAAGAAACTATGGGAGATGTTATTTTAGCCAACATCTGCATCGGTAAGGCGATCACCGAGGCAATAGATTCTGGGTGGTTTAAAGCCAATCGCTTTGGCACCAGTTCACCAAGAATCAACGTCAAATAAGTGATAATTAAAATTGCTAATCCATTTGCTAACTGTTGCCTATAATTTTCCAGAAAAGGGATAGAACTTAAAATAGGCGTTAGTCTTTTGGCAAAAGTTTCTTCACCATAGGCACCCGACAGGATAGTCAGGAGTGTAATCCCGATTTGAACAGTTCCTAAAAACTGATTTGGCGAAGATGCTAGATCCAAAGCCACGCGGGCTTTGGCATCACCTCGTTCGGCAAGTTGTTGTAAACGTACCTTTCGTGCTGAGACAATTGCCAATTCTGACATGACAAACAGACCATTGGCGAAGACAAGAAGAATAATAATTAGAATTTCGATTGTTGGAGACATCTGTAAAAATTGCCGATGCCATCGGCAAACTGTGCTTAACCTCTTAGTATCTAGTATCCAAGGTGTGATTACGAAATACTCTGAATACACAAAAATGAATACAGCATACAGAACACAGAATACAGAATGACCAACTATAGTTATTGTACTAAAGCACCGGTACAATAATCCCAAAAATCCGGTTTCAATTTGCTGGAAAGACTGAGTTAACGCTTGCGCTCAACTCACACCAAAACTCGGTTTTTTACCCCAATGCGTGACTAATGTACCAGCGCTCTAAGTATTAAGACTATATAGCGAGAACTCTTCCTCTGTCTAGACTTTTAAAATAGTTGAAGTAAGCGTTACTATTATGCTTGCCCGTGAGCAGGATTTCTTTATAATTTTGTGATATGTCATTCTCTTCCATTGTGCGTGCTTTGGGCCGGTCTGGGCTCACCACTGAACTCCTCTCTAAGCTCAGTCGGCAACAAGAGTTGCTATTAAGTGGCATTCCTCGCTTGCCCAAAGGTTTGGTCGCTTCGGCGTTGGCTCAAACCCAGAGCAAGAATTTGTTCGTGGTTTGTGCGACTCTGGAGGAAGCCGGACGCTGGACAACACAACTAGAAGCGATGGGGTGGCAAACGGTACATTTCTACCCAACTTCGGAAGCATCTCCATACGAACCCTTTGATCCTGAAACCGAGATGACTTGGGGACAAATGCAAGTCCTCGCGGATTTGGTACAACTGGGAAAACAGGCAGATGGCGAGACGGAGAACTTGGGAGATAACGACACGCAGAACAATATTCCCCCCATCACCCTATCACCCCATCACCCCATCTCAGCAAAGATGGCGATTGTCGCTACTGTTGCTGCGCTACAACCTCACCTACCACCACCAGCAGCTTTTAAACCTTTCTGTGTGACTCTGAAGCGTGGTATTGAATTTGACTTAAATACCTTTAGTGAACAAATCACTAAACTGGGATATGAAAGAGTTCCATTGGTAGAAACCGAAGGGCAGTGGAGTCGTCGTGGTGATATTGTTGACGTGTTCCCAGTGTCCTCAGAGTTACCCGTACGACTAGATTGGTTTGGCGATGAAATTGAGCAGATACGGGAATTTGACCCAGCAACCCAACGTTCTGCCGCGCTTGATAAAATAGATCAACTGATTCTAACTCCCACAAGCTTTGCTCCGATTGTGATGACAGTACTCAAAGATAGTGCTGAGTTTCAACTGTTGAGCGCCAAGTTAAATGAGGACTCAGAACTCACGACTCAGGAGTCAGCACTGGTGGAAGGTAGCCGTCGCTTTTTGGGGTTAGCTTTTGATAAACCAGCTTCCCTGTTAGATTATTTACCTGAAAATACCTTAATTACTATTGATGAACCAGAACAGTGTCACGCGCACAGCGATCGCTGGGTAGAAAATGCAGAAGAACAGTGGCAACTTTTGGGAAGCAGGGAAGCAGAGGAAGCAGGGGAACTCGGGGCCCCCAGGGAGTGGGGATTAGGGGCAGTAGGGGAAGCAAAAGAAATTTCTACTTTGCTACCAAGAATCCATCGCTCTTTTGATGAGTGTCTGGCTGATACGGCAAGATTTCTCAAATTAAATTTATCAGAATTGGTTGAAGAGAATACCGGCATTAATCTTGCTAGTCGCAGGGTACCAGTCATGCCGCACCAATTTGCTAAAATTGCAGAAACACTGCGACAAGAGCGCGATCGCAAGTTCTCAATTTGGCTGATGTCTGCCCAACCTTCGCGTTCTGTGTCCCTACTACAAGAACACGACTGTCCTGCCCAATTTATTCCTAACCCCCGCGACTACCAAGCGATTGAAAAGCTACAAATCAATCACACACCAGTCGCCCTCAAATATTCTGGTCTTGCGGAACTCGAAGGTTTCATTCTACCTACATTCCGGCTGGTTGTGATTACTGATCGTGAATTTTACGGTCAGCATTCCCTAGCGACTCCCAGTTACATTCGTAAGCGGAGAAAAGCTGCTTCTAAACAAGTTGATCCGAATAAGCTGCGTCCAGGGGATTTTGTCGTTCATAAGAATCACGGTGTAGGTAAATTCATCAAGCTAGAAAGTCTCACACTTAACAATGAAACCCGTGAGTATTTGGTGGTGCAGTATGCGGACGGTTTATTGCGTGTCGCAGCTGACCAAGTTGGTGTTTTGTCGCGGTTGCGTACGACAAGCGATAAACCGCCAGAACTCAACAAAATGACGGGTAAGGCTTGGGAAAATACCAAAAATAGAGTCCGTAAAGCGATTAAAAAATTAGCGGTGGACTTACTCAAGCTGTATGCATCGCGAGCGCAACAAAAAGGCACTGCCTATCCACAGGATACACCTTGGCAGCAAGAATTAGAAGACTCGTTTCCCTACCAAGCAACAACTGATCAACTTAAAGCGACTCAGGATGTCAAACGAGATATGGAAAGCGATCGCCCAATGGATCGCCTAGTTTGCGGAGATGTCGGTTTTGGAAAAACAGAAGTCGCTATTCGCGCTATTTTCAAAGCTGTCACCTCTGGTGGAAAACAAGTAGCACTGCTTGCACCAACTACCATCCTGACTCAGCAACATTACCACACTCTCAAAGAACGCTTTGCTCCTTACCCCATTAACGTAGGGTTACTCAACCGCTTCCGGACTGCTGAAGAACGCCGCGATATTCTGAAACGACTGGCGACAGGTGAGTTAGATATCGTTGTTGGAACACACCAACTTTTGGGTAAAAGCGTAACCTTCCGCGATTTAGGACTTTTGGTAGTTGACGAAGAACAGCGGTTTGGTGTAAATCAAAAAGAGAAAATCAAAAGCCTGAAAACCCAGGTTGATGTGCTAACTCTTTCTGCAACTCCGATTCCCCGTACCTTATATATGTCCTTATCGGGAATTCGGGAAATGAGTTTGATTGCAACACCACCCCCATCCAGACGACCGATTCAAACTCATTTGTCACCAATGAATCCAGAAAGCATACGCAGTGCAATTCGTCAAGAACTCGATAGAGGCGGACAAGTGTTTTACGTCGTTCCGCGAGTTGAGGGAATTGAGGAAATAGCAGGACAGTTGCGGGAGATGATACCGAGTGCGAGAGTTGCGATCGCCCACGGTCAAATGGATGAAAGCGAGTTAGAATCAACGATGCTGACTTTCAGCAATGGTGAAGCGGACATCCTTGTATGTACCACGATTATTGAATCTGGTTTGGACATTCCGCGAGTCAACACTATTTTAATTGAAGATGCTCACCGCTTTGGATTAGCTCAACTGTATCAACTACGCGGTCGTGTTGGTCGTGCAGGAATTCAAGCTCATGCATGGTTATTTTATCCCAAGCAACGGACTTTATCTGATGCAGCACGCCAGCGGTTACGAGCCATCCAGGAATTTACGCAACTCGGTTCTGGATATCAGCTAGCAATGCGTGACATGGAAATTAGAGGTGTGGGTAACTTGCTAGGTGCAGAACAGTCAGGACAAATGGAAGCGATCGGTTTTGACTTATATATGGAAATGCTAGAAGAAGCTATCCGTGAAATCAGAGGACAAGAAATTCCTAAAGTTGATGATACACAAATTGACCTCAACCTGACAGCGTTTCTCCCAGCCGATTACATCACCGACTTGGATCAAAAGATGAGTGCTTACCGTGCGGTTGCTGCTGCAAAATCTAAAGAAGAATTATCACAGATTACTGCTGAATGGAATGATCGATACGGTGCAATTCCCAAACCAGCAACTCAACTGTTGCGAGTGATGGAACTCAAACAGCTGGCGAAGAAACTAGGATTTAGCCGAATTAAACCAGAAAACAAACAGCACATCGTTTTAGAAACGCAGATGGAAGAACCTGGTTGGAATTTGCTGGCTCAAAATTTGTCGGAAAGCCTCAGATCACGCTTTGTTTACTCTCCTGGTAAAGTGACGGTGCGAGGTTTAGCAGTTCTTAAGGCAGATCAACAATTGCAAACGTTGATTGATGCTTTGGGTAAGATGCAAGGTGCTGTTGTGGAGGAGGCGGTTGTTTAAAATGATGATAAAGACGCGATGTTCCTCGCGTCTTTACAAAATGAAAAATCACAAATGAAATGGCTTACAGTGACTTTAAATTAAATGAAATCATCAAGATATTTGGTTTAACTCTTATAGAAACTACTGACTTGTTTACAAATATAGAAGCTGTTGAATGCAGCGAAAATTTGGCTTTTAACCTCAAAGAAAATATACCGTTAGCTGTGGCTATTGGTACAGAAAAAGCACGTTCTGAAATGATTATTACCCCAATACTACTGGAGATAAGAAGACGATTAAATTATCAAATCAGTTTATTTTCTGGTACAGATTTTAACGTAGACACTGAAAAAGGTTTAAATGGAATTTGTGATTATATCATAAGTCTTTCTCCAGAACAGCTTTTTGTCAGCGCTCCAGTAATTACTCTAGTAGAAGCGAAGAATGAGAATATGAAAGCAGGCTTAGGGCAGTGTGTTGCAGAAATGATTGCCGCACAAATGTTTAATGAAAGGGAAGGAAATGATATTAAAACAATATATGGTGTCGTCACAACGGGCGAACTTTGGAAGTTTTTGAAGTTAGAAGGTAAAATTGCATCTATTGATTTAACTAATTATCCTGTTAGTAATATTCAGAAAATTTTAGGTATTTTCTTGAATACTATTTGTGATTAAGCAGGTGGGCGTAAGTGAACATCGATACTCACCTGCTCAAGGAAGCGTACTCGTTAGGGCGATCGCCCTTTGTCTACCGAGGAGGCAATGGAAGCGATTGAAATGGATAGACGACGGCAGCTAGTTTTAGATTGCCTGGATTGCGAACAGCCACCTTTTGGGAAAGGAACACTGGTGAGATTTCGTGCGCTTTTAATGTCAAAGTCGTTTGACCGACGGTTAATTGAAAAAACGATTGAAATGGCACAAAAACAAGAACCTTACAACTCGCGTTCCTTTGTTATGAAGTGGAGGAAAGTCCAACTCCACCCTTCCTTTTCTCCGAGATTCCAATCATTGTCCCATTTATACTCTTTGATTTTTGAACAAACGCACTCATCGCAAGTTCTGTCTGGCAAACGATTGAGTGTCAGTATACGAGCGCAAAAATCAAGTTGAATTCCTATATTAATACCATGAGAAAATGGTAATCTTTTTATTCTTCAAAACGTATCGCCCCCGATATTCATATAGCGGGAGCGATTTCCTTTGTGTCCTAGCTAGAGAACTTAAAGCTGAATTGTGAGAATGTTGGAAGCCGCATCCGCAGCAACTTCAGCAGCTATTGTAAATGCTTGCGCCATCAAAGATTGTAAGGCACTTTCTCCCAGTATTTGGCTTTGCTTACCTTCTGTGTCCGGATCGATGCTAGGCTTATCTAGCAAGCTGAACTGGACATTAAAGACACCTTGTGAATTCGTAAAGACTTCTTTTACCCAGCGTTGGTTCAGCGCATTCCAAAGATCGACGCGAATGCGTTGGTTACCCAAACTAGGACTGAGTTTTCCTGTCAGAGCAATTCTCTGTTGCGATGATCTACCAACAGGTTCCAGAGTTATTTTCACTCGTTTCATCACAGTGACACGAGCAGAAATACCGCCAATTGGGAGGAAGGTCGATCCAGCAGGTTCGTTGTTTGTTAACAAGTCACTGTACTGCCGTGGGATGCTGCCAACCACTCCAATCTGAGCATGAGGTTTAGGTCTGTCGCGATTGATACCCTCGTAATAATCATAATCTTCAGTCGGAACGATTGTCATTTGCAACTTTCTCTCTTCTAAACCTCCTAAAATCACCCATTCATGCGGGAAATGCACCAAAAATCCTTGTGGAACATTACGAACTCTCAGCCGGATGAACCGCTCTTCTTTGTGAGGATTGCGAACCGACACAAGGAAGATGACTGGATCGACTGGACTGCTTGATGCTGCTTGGAAGTCAAACACGTTTTCCTGCGCGATGTTATTTCCATATGAAATTTCGCCCAGTTGCTCTTCTGCAAAGAGCTTTAAGCAAGTGTGTTCACCTAAAACAGGTACCCAATTGACAGTCACATCAGCAAAACTTCCACTAGCAATGGTGGGAACCACTTTCGTTTGCAAAGGCGCCCAATTTCCGTTGTCCCCCACACCTGGAGGTGTCACCGTGTAGAACGTCACTCGTACATTTTTAGCATCATCGCTACCGTCATTATGAATTCTGCCAATCAGTTTATTCAACGCACCAACCTGAGGACGATCGCCATTTCCTTGAGGACGCCCTTGGCTATCTAATGCTTGATCAAACGAGCCAAAGGGTAACCGATCTATCCACAAGTCTGGTGTTTGATAGTTGGCATCCCACGGATCAACCCGTAAATCAAATTTACCATTGGGGTCGGGACTCAAATCTTGTGCCCACTGCACTCGGACTCGGCAAACTAACGGACGGGCTTGAACATTATTATTCACAACCTCAATCTTAAAGTCACGAGCAGGGTCTGTTGCAACTCCCCCTTGTGTCAACACTTCTTCTGAGTCCTGTAGTAAGCTGATAAACCGCATCTGCTGATTATTGTTGATCGTGTCTGAAATGATTTTGTACACGACAACACCACCTTGATTTGGTACTGCAGAACCGACAGGAATGTTTGGATCGAAGATTTGACTGGTGGTTCCAGGTTGTTGACGCACTTCTACATAGTAGTAGAGTCCATTGGTAACGCGGATGCGAAGCATATGATAGCGTGCACCTGCTGTGTTTTCACTCGTACCATGAGCTACTAATTCAAATTCTTGACTAAATGGATTGCGATCCCATTGCAAATCCTTAATGTTTACATTGTTGTACCAGCCTAATTTGTCTAAGTGGTATGCTGAGAAACAAGGATGAGCATCATGATTGCCCATCATCTCAAAATTTTGGGCACTGGCTGCAGCAGGATCGACCAGATCGGAGTCATAAACATCTTCTCCGAGACTTGCAGCTGCGTTTCCTGTTGCAGTGAAGTTTGGCGAGCGTACCAAGTTGTGTCCGGTTTCATGTGCAAAGCGTCCCCAATTTGCCGATTCTTGAATCCAAATCAAGTTGACTTCATTGGTGGTTGTGATATTGATGTGGGTGTTCGTTGCATCATCATCAAACCGGAAGTTTTGCGACGTACCACCACCCCATGCGCGAATAAACCCACCATTGAGATAGATAATTGTACACATGACACCGTAGTTATTGAGGTTAAATCCCTCATTGACTGCGCCCTGAGCAGCTTCTGCAGCAAGACGACCGAGTTTATCCTTAGCAATATTATCAATGCTTGTGTCAATGTAAGTTGCTGTGTCGCCAATCAGCGGATTCCAATTTGCTGTAACATCAACCTGTAAATTGAGACGGTTATAACTTGCCTGTTGATAAAAAGTTCTAACGTTATTCCAACTATCAATAACAGCTTGTCGTGCTGTTGCAGTAGGTGTGAGGTCGGTGGGAGTGACTAGCGCGACCAAAACCCGGAGAGTTCCAGTTGAGGGTTGATCGCCCTGGGAAGGAAACCCGGATCCCGCAAAGCTAATAGGCGGACCATCTTGTTTTAAATCTGCTTCTGGATAGGGTAGAATCTTGAATGGGATAGTACTTTTCGCAGTCAAATTTCCAACTGTGACAACGACAGTTCCTGGTTGAGTTTGCGGACCTGTGATGACCATCAATCGATTAGATTCAGCTTCGACTACTACCGCTTTCTCACCACCAACATTCACTTCGTTTTCCCAGCGAACTGTCGAAAAGTTACTCCCAGTAATTTCTAGCATTGTGCCTGGGAAGCCAGTCATTGGTGAAAAATCTGTAATTGTTAACGTCCTGGTCTGAGTCATATAGTTTACCTCTGATTTTAAGTTGAATCGCACTCAGGGAGATCTGTTGAACAAAGGAAGAAGAAAGAGGAAACAGGTATAGAAGAGGCGCAAGGCGTTGCACCCGTACTTGAGTTTTTTCATGCGGATTCCAACCCCACATAGAAACAAATAACCCTGACGGGGTGGGATTTTGAACCTCCATTTCATTTAAACTTGCTGATTACTGAGTTCAGGACTGAGAATATACTGACTTGTTACTGATTTATTACTGACTTACAATAAAGTCATGCGTATTATTACCTGCGTAGTTTACCGGAGATAAGGCGATGTCTCGCACAGCAAGAAGTTCGTCGCTCTTATCTTGAATAAATCAAATTAGCCGTGAAAGGCAAAAGATATTGAGAACAAAATGCGATCGCTCCTCGTTTGTAGGAGCGATCGCCTATGAGTATTCAGAGTTAACAGTTAACTATTTCCTGGAATTTCGCTCAACACTCAACCGTTAGAAACATACACAGATCCGGGAGGACTAAGGTTGTATCTCTTGAATGCTTTGCCTCCGACTGTATTATGATGTACTACCTTTGAAAATAGCTAAAGGAACTGGAAGTTCGCCCATCGCACGAGCAACTCCGCCATAAACAACTCCTCGCAGCACATCGTCTTGCACGAGATCGCTGGCTAGGCGATTTCTGATATCAGAGCTAATTTCCAGCTGTAAACCTTCCCCACTCAAAGTCTTATTAACAATGTTGTTAGTGTCGTCCCCAGCGAGGTTTGAGGCACAAAACGCGCCGGAATCGCCTTTGTTCGACGGGACATCAAACGTAAGCAATGTGCCAGAAACCAACCCTTTGTATTTGTCTACGTAGTTCCTGAAGTCAGCAATTTGCGTAGTCGCAATATTCCTACCACCAACACAAATGGTGCTGGCAGAGCAAGCGGAGGAACCACAGCCATGAATAGATACAGCTCTTGGATGCGCTTTTACAAGATTTAAAGCTGTCGCGTCATTAAAGTGTGTGGATGTGATGTGAAGAATGCAATAATTGTCTCCGACCGTGCATCTAGGATTTAGAGACGACTTTAAATTCTTACAATCCTGATTTGTTACATGTCCACTAAAGTCATAACGGTTCCAATTGTAAAGGGTTTGTAAATCCGCGCTAATCTGACTTGTTTTGGTCTCGATGTTTCCTCCGTGGAAAGACAGAACAGTAACATCGCTTCCCGTAACAGTCTCAGTGGTATGCCAGTCCCCACTATCTCCCTTAACACACTTTGAACCTAACATTGAACCTATAAGCGGAGGCTGGGAAGAGTCGGGACAGATCGGTGGATTGCCTGTTCCTTGATAACAGCCGAAAGCATCTGCGTGCGCGGAACCAGACCACACTAGGGAACTCATAGAGACGATCAATATCGCCCCTAGTATAATAGATCCAAGCTTTCGTATGTATCTGCTAACTAACATCCCGACTCGATGTGGAGGCATTATAGTAGCCATTTTTATACTTATCCTCATGCGTATGCTACGCAACTACTAAATCACCAACTAACGCAACAAGTTGCTCGAAAGAACCTTTGAACCTATTTCTGTCTACATTATCACTGACTCCTGCTGCAGTTCCTGTGTCTGTATGTTGCCAGAAGGTATTAGGACTTACGCACTTTACAAATCAACTATTGTGTGGCTAATGCAAAGAGTGCCAACTTCCGTGCGGTTCTGCAATAGTCTGATTTCGCAAGAATTTCCCATTTCTATCTCACTAGTAGACCTCTCCAAAAATGGCTATGAAACCAATACCCCGCGCTTGCACTAAAAATCATTTTTGGAGAGGTCTAGTGCATAAGTTGATTTTGCTTGCACTTAATTAAAGAAGGAAGGACAGCAAATGAGTCTGATTCACATAATCAGATTTTTGTAAAGTCTGCCGGGGGAAGCTTCCCTCGGCGAGCTTTACGTCAATGCGTAAGTCCTAGAACCTTGTTTTTGGTTTTGCAGTTGGGCATCCAACGACACATCACCTGCTTACAACTTAATTTAAGCTTGCTGATTACTGAGTTCAGGACTGAGAATATACTGACTTGTTACTGACTTCTAACTGACTTGTTGTTATCATTTCCGTAGTTTTCCCCTTGTCAGGTCATGTCTCGCTCACTCAAAATTAGCCGCAACTACCTTGAAAAAGTCAAATTAGCCGTAAAACGCAATGGTTTTCCCAACCAAAAAAGTCTCGCTCTGGATACAGGGCTGGCTTTAGCCACTGTCAGTAAATTTCTTACCGGAAAAGCTGTAGATTATACAAATTTTGTCGAACTATGCCAAAAATTGGCTTTTGACTGGCGAGAAGTTGCTGAGGTAGACTCGAACGTATCACCCGCCGAGCCTGTGCAAATGATGACCAACACACGTAGAGACTGGGGTGAGGCTCGCGATGTATCAATTTTCTTCGGACGAGAGGAAGAACTAGCCACTTTAGGGAAATGGATTGTGGGCGCTGGCTGCCGTTTGGTGACAATATTAGGCATGGGAGGCATTGGTAAAAGCGCTTTATCTGTCAAGTTGGCACAATTTGTTCAGGAACAGTTTGAATATGTTATCTGGCGAAGTCTGAAGAATGCTCCACCGATTAAAGATATCCTAATAGAGCTGATACAGTTCTTTTCTAACGAGCAGGAAACAAATTTACCAGAAACTGTAGACGGTGGAATCTTGCGATTGATGGAGTATTTGCGTAAGCACCGTTGTCTGCTAGTACTGGATAATGTGGAATCGATATTGCAGCCCGGTTCGCGTACTGGAGCTTACCGAGAAGATTATAAAGGGTATGAGCAGTTGTTTCAATGTATAGGAGAAACGCCCCATACTAGCTGCTTGGTACTAACTTCTCGTGAAAAACCCAAAGGATTGGCAGCTATTGAAGGCGAAACATTACCCATTCGCTGCTTACAACTTGTGGGTTTACCACAAGCAGAAAGCTGTAAAATTTTTCAACTCAAAGGTTGCTTCACTGGGTCAGAATCTGAATGGGAGTTGGTGATTTCACACTATGCCGGAAATCCTTTAGCATTAAAAATAGTAGCGGCAGCAATTCTAGATTTTTTTGAGGGTAGTCTTGGTAAATGTGTCGAAATTTTGACGACTGGCACGCTGGTTTTTGATGATATTCGTGACCTTTTAGAACGTCAGTTTAATCGCTTGTCAGATTTAGAACAAGAGGTGATGTACTGGCTGGCTATTAATCGAGAGCCAGTTTCGTTTCAGGAATTACAAGAAGATATTGTAGGCAATAAAAGTCAGTGTGAATTACTGCAGGCTGTGGTATCTCTGGCTAGGCGATCGCTCATCGAGAAAACTGACAATGGTTTCACGCAACAACCTGTCGTCATAGAGTACATGACAGAACGATTCATTGAGCAGGTGTGGGAGGAGATAGCTTCTGAAAAAATGAGATTATTGATGAGTCATGCACTGATGAAAGCTACTGCCAAAGACTATATCAGAGAAACTCAGGTTCGCGTCATTTTAGAGCCGCTTGCCGAAAAGCTGCGTACCAATTTTAGAAATAACAGAGAAGTTGAAAATAAATTAAAGCAAATTCTTTTAAAGCTTCGAGAAAAATTTTCGGCAGCACCCGGATACGGTGGCGGAAATATTATTAATTTATTAAATATACTGCAAATTAATTTAGAGAATTATGATCTTTCTAATTTGACTATTTGGCAAGCGGGCTTGCGTCAAGTGAATTTGCATCATGTCAATTGCCAAAATGCTGACTTAGCCAAATCTGTTTTTACCGAGACTTTAGGCATTGTTTTATCGGTAGCATTTTCCCCGTGTGGAAAGTTCGTGACTACGAGTGATGTGGATGGTGAAATTCGCTTATGGCAAGTTGCGACTGGTAGACAGCTTTTGACTTGCAAAGCACAGACTAATTGGGTATGGTCTGTCAACTTCAGTCCTGATGGTAAAGTTCTGGTTAGTGGTAGTGGTGACGAAATTATTCGGTTGTGGGATACTCGCACAGGTCAGTGTATAACTACTTTAAAAGGTCACACCAGTCAGGTATGGTCAGTTGCCTTCACTCCTGATGGTAAGACCCTAGCCAGCGGTAGTGAAGACATGAGCGTAAAGTTGTGGGATATTGCAACAGGACGCTGCATAAGAACTTTGCAGGGTCATACTAATTCTATCCATTCTGTTACCTTCACTCCAGATGGCAAAATTCTGGCGAGTGGTAGTCTCGACTGTTCGGTGAGGCTGTGGAATACCGACACTGGGGAATGCCACAAAATTTTGCAGGGACACACTAACCGAGTATGGTCTATTGCTTTCAGTCCTGATGGTAAGACTTTGGCTAGTGGTGGTGACACCTCTGTGAAGTTGTGGGATACTTACACAGGTGATTGCGTAAGTACCTTAAAAGGACATACCAATCAAGTGTGGTCAGTTGCCTTCAGTCTTGATGGTCACATACTAGCTAGTGGTAGTAGTGACCAAACAGTTAGGTTGTGGGATAGCCGTACAGGGCAATGTCGCAAAGTTCTGCAAGGACACACCAATCAACTCTGGTCTGTTGCCTTCAGTCCTGATGGTACGACTTTAGCGAGTGGCAGTGAAGACAATACAGTGAGGTTATGGGATATTCGTGACGGTAAGTGCCTGAAAACGCTACAAGGACAAATCGATAAAGTATGGTCTGTTGCCTTCAGTCCTGATGGTAAAACCTTAGCTAGTGGCAGTAACAATCAAATGGTTCGGTTGTGGGATATTAGCACAGGTCGCTGCGTCAGTACTTTCAAAGGACATACCAATCAGGTATGGTCAGTTGCCTTCAATCCACAAGGCAATATACTGGCTAGTGGTGGTGAAGACGGTACAGTCAGATTGTGGAATGTCCTTACAGGGCAATGCATAAGGACTTTGCAGGAACATGCCAACTGGATCTGGTCAGTTGCTTTCAGTCCACAAGGTCATATACTTGCCAGTGGTGGAGAAGACCAAAAAGTCAGGTTGTGGAATGTCGCTACAGGCGAGTGCTTCCAAACTTTGCAGGGGCATACCGACTGGATCTGGTCAGTCGCCTTCAGTCCACAAGGTCATATACTTGCCAGCGGTGGTGGTGATGAGAAGCTGTTGTTGTGGGATGTCTGTACAGGAAGCTGCCTAAAAACTTTGCAGGCACATATTAGTCACATACATACAGTTACTTTCAGTCCAGACGGGCGAATCTTAGCTAGTAGCAGTAGTGACCAGACGGTAAAGTTATGGGATGTCCACTCAGGTAAGTGCGTCAGAACTTTGCAGGGGCATACCAATTGGGTGCGATCGCTCGCATTCAGTCCAGATGGGCAAATTCTGGTTAGTGGTAGTCCTGACCAAACGGTGAAGTTGTGGGATGTCACCACAGGAGAATGCTTGAAAACTATGCAGGGGCACACAAGTCAAGTATGGTCTGTAGCTTTCAGTCCGCATGGTAGTACTTTCGCTAGTAGTAGCACAGATGAAACAGTTAAGCTTTGGGATGTGAACACAGGTGAGTGTTTAAAAACTCTTAGACCTAAAAGACTTTACGAAGGTATGAATATCACTGGCGCGACAGGTCTAAGTATAGCACAAAAGGCGACGCTAAAAGCGTTGGGAGCGGTGGAGTTAGAGCAAATTCTTCTGCTTTCCTGATGAAGGCTGACAAGCACCGGAGCAACGCTTGACAGAATACTAAAATAGTGTTGAAGAACAGTTGCGGGGCGATCGCTTGCGGGGAGAAACTTATGAACCTATCCAAGATAACCGTAGCGAACCGTTACAGATGCGCTTGCAAATTGAGCAAAGGCTGATTGAGTTTTATCGAAAGGATACAGCAGAAAAGCTGCTGTTCCCCGACCAACTATAAAGAGGCGTTATGTCAAGAGCTTTATCAACTAGCTTTGTCAACTATATTTGCACATGCTTACCGAAGTCTGTGCAGACTGCTATTTGGGTAATTTATATCTTAGTATTTTGTGACATATCTCACACTACACTAGTGAGGCAATAGTTAAAATAAGATATTATTATAAATAACATCAGTACAACCTATAGCTTAAGTATGAGCGAAACGACTCTTCTCATCAAAAAAACTACACCTCAAGGTACTGTGTGGTTTTAGCTAGGGTCGTTTACATTCGAGATATGAAATGGATATGACAAATATCAGATTTCAATAAGTATAAAAGGCTTCTTTAGACTTTTTTTATAATATTGTATTAGGTTGAACAGTTTTTCACACTACGGTCAGTTTAAATAAAAATGATATACGGTGTTTACAAAAGTAAATATTGCGTGTATACATATATTTGGTGTTGCCATGATTCTATTTCATAAGCTATAGAAATAGATTGTATGACCAACCAAAATCTGCAACCAGACAAATCAAAATGTAAGGATGAACTTAAGTTATGACCATGCTCAAATCCAGTAATAATCAGCGTATTGTCTTCTCTGCTTTTGTTCCCTCTGAATTAGGAACTCAGCAAAAAGTCAATCAAAATCAAGTTGCTCAGCCGAAAATTGATTTACTGCAACCATTACGTTGTAAGCTGGATTCTTTAGAAATTCAAAATCGGAAATTAGCGAGATTGATTGCAAAAATGATCCCCGCTCAATGTCCATTTGAGCGAGATATTCTTCTGTTTGGTCGCAAAATTGCCCACATTCCTCCTATGTGCAAGTTAAATCCATTGTACGACGAATTAGTAGGGTTACGTTTCCGTGCTTTGTGTTATTTAGCGGATGTCTGCGGCGAGGATATTCAATCTTACTGCTAGGGTGTTCATCAAATCCTTTGATGTTCTAGTGAGTGACTTGGCTACCTAGTAAGTTTTGGAAAGCGGGACACAATCCACGCAATAATGCTTTACATCCATTGAATTGGGATACCTTTTACAAGATAGATAGTGTATAAAGTTTCTGACTCATTCATATATTTGAGCGTTGCTACTGCTGAAGGCGATATTTGGTTCAGATAGGAGAAAATGCAGTACTTAAATATGGTGTTCCGAATGAGTGAAAATGTAGCAATGAAGAGAAAAAATAACATTTCTATCTGCTGGAATACCTAGATGGGTTGCCAAACTTTCTAGAATCGCCTCCCACCCGTGTTGTGAATGGAATCCTACAAAAATATCTTTGAATAGTAAAGATATAGAAGGATAATGAATGCCTGAGCGCTATCACTCAAACTGTAAATCATTTTATTGATAAAAGTTTGAAGTGCTATCAGACCTTTCTTAATTAGTAAGAATAACACCTGCAAAAGCAATTAAGTCTAGTAAATCTGCAAAAACATAACTACTTCGTTGTACTTCATTGACTTGCAATGTGCTGTCATGTTAAAAAATAAGTAGGTAGAATCAATTCATCTGAAGATACAACTATAAAAGTAGAGTTAGAAAACATGTTATGTGTTAATCTTTACTCTCTTGTTCTACCTACTTAAAAAGTTAATTATAAATTTCTATAAGATTATCCCGCTTGTAAACTAGCTAAAGGATCCGGAACTGGAAAAGGATCAGAACTTAGAGGAACAAATTTACTATTATTTGCATCGTAGGCAAATATTTGTCCTGTTTCGATTTCATAAACCCAAGCATGGAGAGATAATTTTCCACCATGCAATTTTGAGCGAATAACTGGATAAGTCTCTAGATGTTCAATCTGAGTGAGAACATTTTCTTCAACAGCTATTTTGAGCAGTGTCTCTCCATCGTAGCCCCTATAGTTTTCTCGCAACAGACGACGAGTAGATTCTGCATGATGCTTTAACCAGTCATGAACTAAAGGCATTTCTTCATTTAAACTGTTTAATTGCAAGAGTGCCTTCATACTACCGCAGTGAGAATGACCACAAACAATAATATGCTTGATATTTAAGGCTGAAACCGCATATTCAATTCCTGCACCTTCACTACTATTACAATTGCCATGTGTTGGAATGATATTGCCAATATTACGAATAATAAAAAGTTCTCCTGGCTTAGTTTGAGTTAACAAATTTGGATCGATTCGGGAATCAGAACAAGTGATGAAGAGAATTTCAGGAGTTTGTCCTTGAGACAATTGACGAAACATTTCCTGATGGATAGTGAAATAGTTCGTTTGAAATTCGTTGAGTCCTTTGATAATTCGCTTGATTGGCATTGTTGAGTTCATATAATTGACATTTGCTTTTGTTTTTTTACATGGTAGTTGCACCGTTTTTGATTTTAACCAAAATTTAGTGACTAACCCATTTCGCATCAGTCACTAGACAAACACCTCCTACTTTCTTAAGTAAAGGTGTCATTTTTTCAACCAAGTTATTCACTTGTTGAGTGTTGGTACAAACTGTCATGATATAACTGCTACTAAATCGGCAGTCAATATCTGAGTATGATAACCCCCTTTCATCTTTACCAGAAGTATCTTTTATAATTGTGTATCCAGATACCATCACAGTTTCTAAAATTTTTAGTGTGTCTTCAATGTAAAAAGTGTTAACAACAATCTCTACTTTTTTTACCTCTTGCATAACGCTGATTTCTAAATCTACATCGCTGGAAAGTTTCTCTGATGAAACCGAATGAGATTCAGTGACTAAACAGATACCACCAACTTTTTTGAGAATAGGTATAATATCACTTATGAGATAATTAATTTGTTTGTGGTGAGTGCAAAGAGTGGAAATATAACTGTGACTCAATTCACGACCTAAATCGTTGTAAAAAACACCCCGTTTACCTTTACCTAAAGTACTTTCTATCACTGTAGTTCCAAAAACTCTTACAGATTCTAAGATGTCTTTGACTTCATTAAGTTCCAGGGTGCTGATAATAATTTCGACTCTGTTTACCAGTTGCATAACTTATAAACCAAGGATCTTAATTATCTCCAAATAAAGAGGGATTCCGACAATAATATTGAAAGGAAAAGTTAAAGCTAAAGCCATAGAGACATAGAGACTAGGATTAGCTTCGGGAACTGTTAATCTCATTGCTGCTGGCACAGCAATGTATGAAGCACTAGCACACAAAACTGCAAATAAAAGACCATTTCCTTGACCGAATCCTAAGATTTTTGACACCAAAATTCCTAAGATAGCATTTGCAATAGGAATAATGATAGAAAATCCAATTAAGAAAGAACCTGTTTTGCTTAAATCCCTAATTCTTCTAGCAGCAACTAGTCCCATATCGAGTAAGAAGAAAGTAAGAGCACCGTAAAAGATTCCTTGAGTGAATGGCTGTAATTTTTCCCATCCTTTTTCTCCTGTTAGAATTCCGACAATCACACTACAAACTAACAAAAATACAGAACCATTTAAAAAAGCTTCTCGCAACACTTCACCCCAAGAAAATTCTTCATTACCATTTTTAGGAGCAAAGATTCTGACTAGAATTAAGCCGATAATAATAGCAGGAGATTCCATGAGAGCTAATGCAGCAACCATATGTCCCCCGTAAGGAATATGCAATTTTTCAAGAAAAGAGCCAGCCGTGATGAAGGTAACAGCACTAATAGAACCATAGGTGGCTGCAATTGCTGCTGCATTATAATGGTCAAGTTTGAGTCTGAGAATAAAAAAGGTATATACTGGAACAATTGAAGCCATGACAATTGCAGCTACCAGAGTCATTGCAACTTGCAAATTCATCCCACTTTCTGCTAGTTCATATCCTCCTTTAAACCCAATAGCCAAAAGCAAATAAAGGGAAAACAACTTAGGTAAGGGTTGGGGTATTTCCAAATCAGATTTTAAAAAAACCGCCAGCATTCCCACAAAAAAGAATAAAACTGGCGGATTCAGAATATTAAATAGAATTAAGCTTCCATCCATCACTTTTTTCCTAAGAATTGCAAACGTAGATGAACTTTATATAAGTTAGTTCACCAATCTTAAGAAAATGATGAGAGAAGATTAAGAATTTTCTTAGAATTAAGCTTCAAGCGTCAAATTCAAGCGTTCAAGCGGTAAACACACGGTAAAAGTTGTCAGTTGATGAGGTTGACTGGTGACGGAAATTGTGCCGTGATGCAAACGAACAATTTCATAGGCGATCGCCAGCCCTAATCCTGCTCCTCCTGTACTGCGAGAACGGGCGCTCTCTACGCGATAGAATCGCTTAAATAGATGGGGTAAATGCTCTGGTTCAATCCCTTTTCCCGTATTAGTCACAGCAATTCGAGCTTGTAATCTGTCCTGTTGTGCTTTTACTGTGACTTGACCCCCGTTTGGGGTGTACTTAATAGCGTTATCCAGTAAATTTAAAAATATACTGGTTAGGTGATCACAGTTTCCCACAATCCAAATACAGGAGTCAATATTGGTAACTATTGTGATATTTTCAACTTCCGCTAAAAGCTGAATTTGCTCTATAAGAACTTCCAATAAGTGACTCAGATCAACATTTGTCAAGCTTGCATCATAGCCGAGTTCACTTTGCTCTAGGCGAGTCAAGAAAAGTAATCCATTAGAAAGACGAATTAATCGATCAACCTCTCGTTGTAAGTCTGTGAGGGTATTTTCGTATTCTTCGAGTGTACGAGATCGACTCAGGGTGACGCCAATTCTTCCTTTAATAACAGTTAGAGGAGTGCGTAACTCATGAGATGCATCAGCCATAAATCGTCGTTCATGCTCAAATGCTGCTTGCAGACGATCCAACATCCGGTCTATAGTAAAAGCTAGGCGTCCCACTTCGTCAAATGGACCTCGATAGGCAATGCGTTGCGTAAAATCATTGGGACCAATCGCCTGTGCAGTACGGATAATGCGATCAATGGGACGTAACGCTCGTTCCGCTAGGAATAATCCTCCAAAGGCTGCAATTAATAAAATGAGAGGACAACTGAAAAGCATCAGAGTCAGCAGATGTTCTAACGCTTCAGAAATTGGTTCAAGGGATTGAGCGATTTGTAACCAACCTGTTTTTGGAGATTTTGGTAGTGGTTGACTGTAGACGCGCCAAATTTTATTATATTTGGTTAGGTTAATATAACCTGGTTTTCTTGGTATGCTCAATGGTACTTCTTGGTAATGACCAATGGCATCCCAAATTTGGCCATTAGGAGCCAATAACCGTACAGCAAAGCCAGCATTTGCTAACTGATGGGTCATCGCTTCTGAGTCCTTTGTTATTTTAAAGGCAGGATGACCATTCTGCTCAACCAACGTAGTGGAGATTTCAGAAGCAGTGATTTTCAAAGCTGTGTCTAATTGACCAAGTAAGCTAGTTTCTAATTGACTATATAAGTAAGTCGCAAACAGTATCAAAGTACAGCCTAAAAGTATGATGTACCAACCAGTCAGGCGTGCTCTAATGGTACTTTTACTAAATCGGAACAGCATAGATATTAACTAACGGAACAAGACTTTAGGCAATATCCTACTCCTCTAACTGTATGGAGTAATGGTTGATCAAAACCTCGGTCTATTTTCCGTCTGAGATAACCGACATACACATCGACTACATTGGAATTGTGATAAAAATCAAAGTCCCAGATATGCTCACCAATCTGAGTTCGGGTGAGTACACAATCGGAATTACGCAACAAATATTCTAAAAGTTTAAACTCTAATGGGCTGAGTTCAATCAAACGTCCTGATCTGTGAACTTCTCTTTTCACGAGATTCATAGTTAAATCACCTAAGTGCAAAATATTGTTGAATTGTAATGGAGGACGACGTTGTAAAGCTCGCAAACGTGCGAGCAGTTCTGAAAACGCAAACGGCTTTACTAAGTAGTCATCAGCTCCTTGATCCAACCCTCTAACCCGATCTTCTATAGTATCCCGTGCTGTCAGCAGCAACACCGGAGTCTGAATTTTTTGGCTGCGGAATTCTCCCAGTAAGCTTAACCCATCAATATTTGGTAGCATGATGTCTAGAATAATAATGTCGTACTCAACACAGGAAATGTATTCCCTACCTTCTTCGCCATCCTGAGCGACATCAACAGCGTAGCCTGTCTCCCTGAGACCTTGACTGATAAATTGAGCAATCCCTGACTCATCTTCCACTAGCAATACCCGCATATTTTTTCTTTTTTCAGTGCATTTTATCTTGACATTCCTTTTTTTAGTATAATAAATAACATTTTTTTCAGTAAAAGCACACAAGAACATTCCAAGGTTTAGATGATTAGATTTCTCTGAGATTTTTTGGTGAATGTGGCGTACATAAGTCATATTTTTACTAACTTTGATTTTAAGATACGCGTAATTGCTTCTTTTTCATATCACTCTTATGGAAGGAGACAAACAATGAAAATTAAGGTAAAACGTCAACCAAGCAAAGAGCACCTCAATGAACTGGGTGTATCCCAATGGGCTATTTGGACAAAGGAAGTCTCAAAGTTTCCTTGGACTTATGACACTCAAGAAACTTGCTATTTTTTAGAAGGTGATGTCATTGTTACGCCTGACGGTGGCGAAGCAGTGCAAATGGGTAAAGGAGATTTAGTCACTTTTCCTGCTGGGATGTCCTGCATTTGGGAAATTACAAGTGATGTGAATAAACACTATCGTTTTGATTAATTAATAAATGATAAATTATGGAACGATAATTCATTATTCAGCTTTCATAATTTATCCTAAAAAAGTGCAATCGTGATCAGGATGCTGAATCAAAAATGTTACTGCATTTTAGCACCTGCTAAGAAATCGAGGCTGTTCTCCAGCAGTATCAAAGTATTCTTTTGCGTATTGGTTCTACACAACAACACGGATCTACAAAATTTGTTGGTACAGATGGGATTTCTGCAAAGTCTATCGCACAAGCATTTTACTGCCCAAAGCACAGCGACTTGATACTATAAGTCCGCCTCCCAGTACTTGGTTTGCAGTTCATGCTCGCTATTTAGCGTTGATTGGGTTATTTAAAAAGTTTATTTAAAGTAGTTTAAATTTAATTTAATCTCTTTTTAATAAATAGTTATCTTCATACCATTTTGTTTATTTCTGGCACGACTCCAAGAACACTTTCGATTTAGAAAAACAAATGAAAACAACCAATGTATCCACTTTCAGTTGTATATGTATCAGATTAATATCTCACTTGAGAGAGATAGCTTGGATATTCTAAAATGGTCGAATGCTGACTTTAATTGGATTATTATTCATTAAATAATTAAATATTTTTAAAAACTAAAAATGTGGTAAATTTATAATTGATTTATAACTCCAGCAAAAAACAGCAAAGATTGCTTATGTCAACTCTTATCTGCAAGCAAAATTAGATAAAAACTTGAATATTACCAAGCTGAGATTGCTATAGGTAAAAGCAATCGTTTTCGTCCTTGGTCATCTCAACGCTAACCATTTGCAAAGCTAAGGTTGATGGATGAAGTATTAGATAAATAGAAATCTAAGCTTATCTAAGAGTGCTAGTACTATCAAGTTTGATCTTAGATAACACCTGTCGTCAACAAACTGTCGTCAACAAAAAAACATCAACAAAATACATTCGAGGTTAAACTATGAAATACAACAGCATTGAACAAATCCTCAAAAATAATCAGGCTTGGGCTGCAAAAAAAGTAGCCGAAGACCACACTTATTTTCAAGAATTGGCAACTGGACAAAAACCACCTTATCTCTATATTGGATGTTCAGACAGTCGTCTAGCCTTAACAAGATTTACTGGTACAGAACCCGGAGAGTTATTTGTTCATCGCAATATTGCCAATCAAGTTTCTCTCACGGATATTAACTTTTTAGCCATTTTAGAATACGCAGTTGTTCATCTTGAAGTCAAACACATTATTGTTGGCGGTCACTACGGTTGCGGTGGAATTAAGGCGGCGTTAGAAGGGAAAGCAATCGGACTTGTTGATAATTGGGTGAATCCAATTCGAGAAATCTATTTACAAAAACAAGATGAAATTGATGCTTTGCCAACACAAGAAGAACGCTGGAACCGTTTAGCAGAACTGAATGTGCAGATGCAAGTCAAAAATCTATACCAAACTTCTGTTATGCGTCAAGCACTCCAACAGCAACAAGCGCCTGAGGTTCATGGCTGGGTGGTGGATATACGCACCGGGTTGATCAAAGACTTACAAGTCTCAACCAAAAAATGGCAATTGCGCTCATTATCTCTCGCTGCATTTTGAGGAAAGCTAAGGCATTTATCGGAGGTTGACAGATGGAAGGACCGAATAATAAAAAGACTGCTTCTCCCCCAGAACATAACAATAATAACTTTAGAGAATCTAGCGAAAAGTCTTCGAGTTCGACTTCTCAAAGAAAATTTTTATTGGGAGAATCTCAAAAAAGATTTATCTCGGGAGAGAAACATGTTGCGAAGAGATCATTCAGCGAAAGATTTGGGCTGTACACTGGTGAACAACTTCCTGGGTTTAAAGTAACCTTCCACCTTACACAGACTGTGATTCAGGCAATTCTTCCCTGGGTTATCTTGTGGGGAGGATATGGTTTTCTTATTTCACTGCTCAACTACTATGGGAGTATATCGAAAGTTAATACTGACATTAAAGCAATTCCCAATATTGTCATTTGTCTCAACATTGTCTTATCATTACTATTAATTTTCCGAACAAATACAGCGCACGATCGCTTTTGGGAAGCTCGAAAATTGTGGGGAGGAATGATTAACACTGTTCGCAACCTGGCGAGGAGAATCTGCATCGTCATTAAAGAACGCGAGCCAGAAGATAGAACAGAAAAAGAAGCAATATTACGACTAGTCGTTGCGTTTGCTGTCGCCATGAAGCTGCATCTGCGAAGGCAACCTGTCAATTCTGAATTAGCTTCCTTAATGTCATCATCTAAGTATTACACACTCCAAGACGTAAATCATCCCCCGCTAAAAATTGCTTACTGGATTGGAGATTATTTCCAGCATCAGCATGAGCGTCAATGTGTCGATATTTTGGAGTTAAATGCTCTACATCAATTGCTAGATGAAATGGTGAATCTGTTGGGTGGTTGTGAGCGCATTTTGAAAACACCAGTGCCTTTGGTGTATACTATTACCCTCAAGATGCTGTTGACAATTTATTTCCTGCTACTTCCTTGGGAATTAGTCAGTGGTTTAACTTGGTGGACTGGACCAATATTAGCTTTCTTGAGCTGTATCTTGCTTAGTATTGATGAAATCGGGGCGGAAATTGAAGAGCCTTTCGGTGAGGATCCAAATGATTTACCTTTAGATGCCATTTGTAAGACAATGCTTCGCAATATTGACGATCTTTACCCTTGCTGTCAGTCAGTGAGGTAGGCTGACATCTAGGGTAATACTTTGCAAATTCCTTAAGCTACACATTTTTAGTTCAACAGAGTAAACTTCTCATTAGGTACAGTATCTCTTAAATACGAGCCTGAATTGATAACAAGATTAAGCGTAGAACAAGCGGGACATTTGTACAAAGCAAGATACCTAATTTATTTCACAGCATGGGATTGAGGTAATGAACACAATAGTAAAGAGGTGGACGATTCCGCTTGGAATTCTTGTTTTTATGACTATGATTACGGCAATCATCAAAGAGCCATTCACTAGCGCCCAGACGCGAAAGCAGACAATTAACATTGATGGTTCTAGCACAGTTTATCCCATCACAAAGTTGATTGCAGCAGAGTTTAATGGTAGCCGAGAAAACCCGGTGCAAATTAAGGTTGGCATCTCCGGTACCACTGGTGGGTTTAGAAAGTTCTGCGAAGGGAAAACCGATATCAGCGACGCCTCGCGCCCTATCCTTAAAGAAGAAATGGCAATCTGTAACCGAAACAAGGTCGGTTATATAGAACTCCCTATTGCCTTTGATGCCCTCACTGTAGTAGTCAATCCTAAAAATGATTGGGCAAAAGACATCACGATTGCCGAGTTGCAGAAAATTTGGGAACCAGCCGCCCAAGGGAAAATTACTAAATGGAATCAGATTCGTAGCACCTGGCCCGATAAACCCCTCAACCTCTATGGTGCAGACAAGGATTCTGGTACTTTTGACTACTTCACACAAGCAACAGTAGGTAAACGCAAAGCGTCACGCACTGATTACACAAGTAGCGAAGATGACAACGTGTTGGTCAGGGGAGTCAGCCAAGACCCAAATGCCTTGGGTTACTTTGGCATTGCGTACTACGAAGCCAACACAAGTCAAGTCAAAGTTTTAGGAGTTGACAACGGCAAAGGTCCTGTGCTGCCTTCACGTCAGACGGTGGAGAAAACTCAATATCAACCCCTATCTCGCCCACTGTTTATCTACATCAACTCTGAGTCTGCCCAAAACAAACCTGAAGTGAAGGAATTTGTAGATTTCTATCTGGAAAAGGCTGCCAAGTTGGTTGGTCAGGTTGGCTACATCCCTCTATCAGGGGAAGTTTATCACTTGGATCTTGTTCAATTCCATCAAGGTGAAGTTGGAACAGTATTTAATGGGGAAGCTGTGTTAAACCTGACTCTTAGCGAAGTCTTACGTAAACGAGCAACTTTATTCTAGGTGACAGTTATCAGCTTCATGAAATTCGCCGTTCTTGCCTCCACCTTGCACAAACAGAGTTCATAATCGTGTTAGTGGAGGTGAGTTACAGAAGATGCTATCCAAGCAGACAAAGTTCTCTTTCTCCGCAATTTTGATGAGGACGCTGATAAAAAATGTTATTGCATTTAAGCACCTGGCAGGAAGTCGAGACTTATCTCCAGCAGTCTAAGGGTATTATTCTCCCTATTGGTTCCACAGAACAACATGGGCCTACAGGATTAATTGGTACAGATGCGATTTGTGCAGAGGCGATCGCCCGTGGTGTAGGTGAAGCCACTCAAGCAATGGTTGGTCCTACAATCAATGTGGGCATGGCATTACATCACACCGCTTTTCCTGGGAGTATAAGTCTGCGTCCTAGCACTATGATTCAAGTGGTGCGAGACTACATCACTTGTTTAGCTAAAGCTGGTTTTACCAAGTTCTATTTTATCAACGGACACGGCGGTAACATCGCCACCCTGAAAGCGGCTTTTTCTGAAACCTACGCCCACTTAGAAGATATACAAATTCCCAACGCCAAACAAGTGCAATGTCAAGTTGCAAACTGGTTTATGTGCAGTTCAGTTTACAAGTTGGTAAAAGAATTATACGGTGATCAAGAAGGTTCCCATGCAACACCGAGTGAAGTTGCTGTGACTCAGTTTGTCTATCCAGAAGCGATAAAGCAAGCACCTCTTTCTCAAGAAGTCGGTACTGGACACAGGATTTATGGTGCTGCTGACTTCCGCCAGAAATATCCAGATGGCAGAATGGGTTCAAATCCGGCTTTGGCGACACCTGAACATGGGAAACAGTTTTATGAGTTGGCGGTAAAAGAACTTAGCAATGGGTATCTGGAGTTTTTGAGTGCAGATTGAAGCTTCGCAACGGATACAGATCCCCGACTTCTTCAGGACTTACGCACAGACACGAAAGAAATCGGGTTTCACAGACCACAGACTTACGGCTAAAATGACGATTTTTCGTAAAGAAACCCGGTTTCTGCGTAAGTTCTTTTCTTAAAGAAGTCGGGGATCTTGTTTTTTTAACTAACCACGAGCAATACCTTCTTGACGCGCAGCACGTTGCACAGCACCAGCAACAGCAGTCACGACTCGCTCATCAAAGACAGAAGGAACAATGTATTGTTTGTCAAGGTCTGAGGGTTTAATTAAAGATGCGATCGCACTGGCTGCTTCTAGATACATTGTGGTAGTAATTGTTGCAGCCCGACAATCTAAAGCACCACGAAATACACCTGGAAAAGCCAGAACATTGTTGATTTGATTCGGGTAATCACTACGACCTGTTGCCATAACTGCAACATCATCTTTGATCAACTCTGGCTGAATTTCAGGAATAGGATTTGCCATCGCAAACACGATTGGATCTTTTGTCATAGAACGCACCATTTCTGGTGTTAAAACTCCCGGTGCGCTCAAACCAATAAAGACATCTGCACCTTGCAATGCACCTGCTAAGGTTCCTTGAGCCTTGACTGCAAATTCTTGCTTTTCTTCTGTTAAGTCAGTGCGACTGGTAGAAAGAATACCTTTTGAGTCGCACATCCAAATTTTTTCTGCTCCTGCTTTTCTGAGTAACCGGGCGACAGCTACGCCAGCAGCCCCAGCACCGTTAATCACAATGCGGATATCTCCCATTGACTTTTGTACTAACTTGAGAGCGTTAAACAACGCTGCTAAAGTCACAATTGCCGTACCATGTTGGTCATCGTGAAAAACGGGGATATCTAATTCTTGCCGTAGTTTCGCTTCAATTTCAAAACAGCGGGGAGCAGCGATATCCTCTAAATTTACACCCCCAAATACCGGAGCAATATTTTTGACAGCTTCGATAATTTTGTCAGTCTCTTGGGTATCAAGGCAAATGGGAAAAGCATCAATCCCAGCGAATTCCTTAAACAGCATAGCTTTACCTTCCATAACTGGTAAGGCGGCTGCTGGACCGAGATTTCCCAATCCCAAAACGGCGCTGCCATCGGTCACAATAGCAACAGTGTTTCGTTTAATGGTTAGATTGTAAACTTCTTCTGGATTTTGGGCGATCGCAGTACAGATTCTTCCTACACCTGGCGTGTAAGCCATTGCTAAGTCAGACACACTTCTTAGGGGAATTCTGCTGGTAATACTGATTTTTCCGCCACGATGTAAATTAAAAGTGCGGTCATAGACATTAAGCACTTTAATATCTGGCACAGCTTTCACCGCTTGTACAATTGTCTCAGCATGGTCACTGCTGGCTGCATCAACGGTGATCTCGCGAATGGAAATAGCCCTTGTTTGTTCGATTAAATCAATTTGACCAAAATTACCACCACTGGTAGCTATAGCCTTGGTTACGTTGGCTAACATTCCGACGCGGTTAGGAATTTCCAAGCGGAGTGTCAAGCTAAAACTAGAATTAGGAGTCAGGTTTGCCATGCTTTATTGATTGTGGGTTTTAGATTTAGATTTTAGATGCTATTGATGGGTGAAGTTTTAGTTAAACCTTAAAATCTTAAATCATATTCTGTAAAGTATTCAAAAATTGGTAATTGTACTCATTTAGACAAAATCTTTTGATTAAGAAGAACACAGAACGCACCAAGGCAGAACGCAGAATATCCCCACGGATGAAATTCGGGGGATTTCATTCTGAGTTGGTGACAACTGTGTTCTGAGTGAGTTGGTGACAACTATGTTGCACAGTTCTTGTTTTGCTCAAAAATTACTATTGAGGCTTATGATCCAGGTGAATCGCTTGCTCTAGAGCTGATTTTTCTCTGGCTCTACGAGCATAGTGTTGTAATTTTGTACGAGTCCAGCCTGTAATGATACTCATATCTTCTAAATTCATTCCCTTCATCAACATTTCTACACACCATGTCTGTTGAGCTTGCTCAATAGCTGGCTGTTGCCCTTCTGGTGTTAATAATTCTTCAGTTAATATTCGCCAGCGCTGTTGTATTTCTACCTCTGAAATAGGTATTCCATTATCGTTAAGAAATAATGCAGAGTGGTCATCTTTACGATTTTTGAGCCACTGAGTTAAGGGATTCCGAGTATAAGAGCCATACCGCTTACCCATAATCCACTGATTCACAGGAACTTGTCGAGTAGCGCCTTGAGTGATTTGTAATAAGTACTGGTTGGCGTCTTGGATTTGGTGAGAACGCTCTAAATTCACAATTTCTTCTGGAGATAAACCTGTGCCAAACAACACGTACATAAGGGCATAATCTCGTAATCCTGATTTTTTAGCTCTTTGCAAAATCAAATGAACTAAATTTGCTGGTAAATCTACTATCTTTTCTGTTGAGATAGACTCATTATTGACTTGATTTGAGGATTGTGTGGCGACCTTTAAAAACATCGCCACCAAAGTTTCTAAAAACTCATCTCTGTCATGCCAAAGTTCATGAAATTCACTAGTAAACTCAATTACGGCATAACCTAACAACATACTATTGAGTAAACTTGCTAGCTTTTGAGGTGACAATTGCGTGTGTAACTGCTCGCGTTCCATCACTGTTGCTAAATATTCAGCAACATAGTTGTTGGCTTGTGCTAAGCTTCTTCCGAGTGCCTGACGATTTTCTACTGGATATTTTCCCGCCTCTCCTACCATAGAACGCACCAATTCAGGAACTTGTTCTAAAGCCTCTAAGCGGTCTTTGCAATAATCTTTGAGAGCTTGGGAAACACTGGTCGTTTGACTTGCTTGCGTTTTTAACGATTCACCCAGTTCTTGAAACACTGGTGATTCAGAAATAACCGCCAGAACTAATCCGTGTTTGTTGCCAAATTGCCGGAATAGCGTCACTTCATTAACTTTTGCTAATTCTGCGACTGCCTTGGTTGTTGTTTCAGTAATTCCCTGAACTGCAAACAACTCCATTGCTGCATTAATCAGCCTTTGTCGCGTTGAGATTATATCACCAGACATAAGTCGGAAGTGCAAGTGGCACTTGCATTAAAATTTTATCCTTGCTAGACTAACAGATGTAAGTAGCACTTGCATCCTCTTTTCTTACTTTAGCTGTCTTCGCTAGTTTTTACAGAGGATGTGGTAACTAGTACAAGAGTGTACTAGTTTATTTACGGTATTCACGTCAAAGGAAAGATTTATGACTATCAACTCAGCTGCGGCTGTTGGTAAGCAGCCGCTTACTCTGAGCTGGACTAACGTGGTATTTTTCGGTACATTTCATGCCTTGGCAATGCTCGCTCCCTGGTGTTTCTCTTGGTCTGCTTTGGGAGTTATGATATTCCTGCACTGGTTGTTTGGCAGTATTGGTATTTGTTTAGGGTATCATCGACTTTTAACTCACCGAAGTTTATCTGTACCGAAGTGGTTAGAATATGCGATCGCCACCTTGGGAGCACTTGCTATGCAAGGAGGACCAATGTTTTGGGTAGCTGGACATCGACTGCATCATGCGCATACAGAAGACGTAGATAAAGATCCCTACTCAGCCCGGCGTGGATTTTGGTGGAGCCATATGCTTTGGATTTTTTACCCACGTCCAGAATTTTTTGACGAACAACATTACAAAAAATTTGCCCAGGAACTATACCGTGATCCATTTTATCGTTGGTTGAATCGCTACTTCTTACTGCTTCAAATTCCTGTTGCTGTTCTATTGTATGTTTTGGGTGGATGGTCTTTTGTTGTCTATGGTGTCTTTGTGAGGGCAGTATTGCTCTGGCATACCACTTGGTTTATCAACTCTGCAACTCACCTACGCGGTTACCGTCATTTCCAGTTAAAGGACAACTCTCGTAATCTTTGGTGGGCAGCACTTTTAACTTATGGAGAAGGCTGGCATAATAATCACCATGCTCATCCAAATGTGGCAAAAGCCGGGTATCGTTGGTGGGAAATAGATATGACTTGGTGGGCAATTAAGATATTACAAACTCTGGGGTTAGCAAAGAAAGTAGTCATGCCTCCAACGACAAAAGTAAAAGAAACAAAGGGCTAAAGCCCTATGAGTCGGGTTTCATCCGACGCATTGCCCTGGCCAGTACTGCGGACGGGTTTCCCGCCGCTCTTATCTGGCGTCCCCGAAAAAATTGGGCAGGCTTTGTTTTGTTGATTCGTGGGACAAAACGAGTACGCGTTGTAGTAAGCCTGCCGACGCATTGTCCCCGGAAATTGAGCCAGCCCTCATACAACGAGTACCCGACTACGCCCACTAATCAACAAAAACAGGGACGGGGGTCTTACACGTACCACCAGACAGCCAGCCGCTTCATTTTTCATAGACAAAAATGGACAACCACTAACAATGTCTACTCG
>NZ_QMEA01000005.1 GCF_012912105.1 Brasilonema sp. UFV-L1 | reverse complement strand
GGGGAAGGTGAGGGAGATGAAAAACTCACTTCCCTCATCTGTTCTTTTTCGTTGTTTTCTTTGGGAGTTTCTTGTATGACGACTGATTTATTGCTACTGTCAGTTTGCACACTACCTGATTTTTGAGAGAATTGTCCAGTGACTACTGTCTCTGGGGGTGCAATCGTTTCTATTCGTGCGGGCGTTTCTTCTGTCGCTGGCACTACTACGTTATCAGGTTTTTCCGTTTGATGAGAAGTGTCAGAGGGTGCAGCTAACACCGCCTGATTTGCATGGCCAGCTGCCAAAGTTGTTAAAGTCAAAATTGCTGCAGAAGAAACTCGCATAATAATAGTAGCCTAATTAACAGGGAGTTAGTTTGTACTTTCTGTACTGAGGTTAGGTCATCAGGATAGTGAGCAATTGAAAATTCGCTGCCTACGGCACGCTACTAACACATTCAAAATTCAAAAAAGAAGAAGTCTAGTACGGTGGGCGTGTAAATAGACATACCATTTGACAAAGCCCAAGAGTCTAGATTATAAACTTTTGACTTTTTAGCTCCTGACTTTTCCGTTTTTGTACTAGTACTGGCAAACATTCTGTGTGTCAATTGTGTATAAATTGTGTATAAATTGTGTATAAATTAAAGGCGTGATAGCTTACTAACGTCTATCTACATTGCCGATTTATATCCCCCATTGATTGCTCTTGTTCCAAACGACAGTTATTTTTAAATTTTTGTTTCTCATGAGTGATTCATCACCTGCACCGCTAACTTCTGATTTCGATAAAGATACTCCAGACTTACGGTTACTCGTTTTAAGCAATGGACATGGAGAGGATGTGATTGCAGTCCGTATCTTGAAACAACTTCAGCAACAACCTAGCCCACCGGAAATCTTCGCTTTACCGTTGGTGGGACAAGGATACGCTTATCAAGGGTTGGATATTCCCCTGATTGGTTCAGTACGCACGATGCCATCGGGTGGTTTTGTTTACATGGACGGACGCCAATTTGTACGGGATGTACAAGGTGGTTTGTTACAACTCACCGTCAGTCAAATCAAAGCTGTACGTCATTGGGTAAATACTCAGAAAAAATCAGGTTACAGAATTGCGATTTTAGCAGTGGGCGATATCGTACCACTTATCTTTGCCTGGTTGAGTGGTGCTCAATATAGCTTTGTAGGCACAGCAAAATCAGAGTATTATGTGCGGGATGAAGTGAGTTTATTAAAACGGAAAGCAAAAGGAGCATGGTGGGAAAGTTTTTCTGGCTCAGTTTACCATCCTTGGGAACGTTGGTTAATGAGTCGTCAGCGTTGCAAGGCGGTGTTTCCTAGAGATTCGCTCACAGCAGAGATTTTGAAAAGCTTGTCGATTACTGCTTTTGATTTGGGGAACCCAATGATGGATGATTTGGAACCAACAATTTCACATCCAAGATTTTATAATACTGATGTCGAAAACCAAGAATTAGCTCGACCTTTAGTTGTCACTCTCCTACCTGGTTCTCGTCCTCCAGAAGCATATGCGAATTGGCAGCAAATGATGATTGCTGTCTCTGCAATCATGGCACTTTTTAGCGAGCAAGAGTTTCTCAGACACACTACTTGTGGAACAGTCGTGTTTTTGGGTGCGATCGCCCCAAGTTTACACATTGAAAGTATACGTCAAATTCTCGAATCTCAAGGCTTTTGTCCTTATGCTGAACCTCCAATCCAAATTCCCGACAAAAGTGCCTTGACATTTAAGCAAAAAAATGGGTTTTTTCTTCTTTCACAAAATGCGTATAACGACTGCTTGCATCAGGGGGATTTGGCGATCGCAATGGCGGGAACAGCAACAGAACAATTTGTGGGTTTAGGAAAACCAGTCATAACCATTCCCGGAAAAGGTCCTCAGTTTACCTATGCCTTTGCGGAAGCACAAAGCCGTCATTTGGGACCATCTATTATTTTAATAGAAGAACCTACACAAGTTGCTAAGGAAGTCAAATCACTACTTGCCAACCCAGACAGGTTACAACTGATTGCAGAAAATGGTATACGACGGATGGGAAAACCAGGAGCAGCCAAACGAATTGCTGAGTATTTAATGGAGCTATTATGGAATGAATATTGATTTTCAAGAGCTTCAATATGCTGACTGCGTTAATCAGGTGGAACACTTAGCTACATTAAATTTATTGGCGTTGCTGAATCCATGTATGAAAAAGATGTCGTGTGATTCCAAACCCTTGTAGAGAACGCCACATCGGGATACGCGGGAAACCCGCGCACGCGAGTGGCGCAGTTGCATGCAACGTCTCTACACTTGGATTCATACTTCAAATCAGCAACGCCAATTTATTAAATTTACTTTCTTATAATTTCGGCGAGGTCATGTCATGGTAAGTGAAACTAAAACTCAAATTTTACCAGACCATACCCAGTTACCAGAGTCTGATGGTACCTTTGTGAAGAACTTTCAAGAACATCCTCAGAGTATTTTATTGACCGACTCTATCCAACCTCGCTTGAAAGAAATTCATCCAGATGGGCAATATTGCATCGGGCAAGACTGTGGTATATACTGGCGGTTGACAGAACCTCCGGAAAGAGGTGCAGAAGCACCAGACTGGTTTTATGTATCTAATGTACCACCAACTCTTAAAGGTGAAATACGGCGTTCCTATGTTCTTTGGCAAGAACTTATCGCACCTCTTATTGTTCTAGAATTTGTTTCTGGTGATGGAAAAGAAGAAAGAGATAACACTCCTTACCAAGGCAAATTTTGGATTTACGAACAAGTGATTCGTCCACCTTTCTACGGAATTTATGAAGTCAAAAAAGCATCAGTAGAAGTTTATCGATGGGTTGCAGGAGGCTACGAACAAATAAATGCCAACGAGAGAGGACATTATCCTATTGTTCCTATGGGTGTGGAATTGGGTATTTGGCAAGGTTACTATTTAAATGCAGAGTTACCTTGGCTACGTTGGTGGGATGAAGCAGGAAATTTGTTACTCACAGGAGAAGAACGTGCTTTACAACAACGCCAACGAGCAGAAAAAGCAGAACAGGAGAATGGGCGTTTGCGGGAACAATTACGTGCTTTGGGTGTAGATCCAGAGAGATTAGAATAGTGAACAATTTCTCATAAATGAGTTCTAAATTGCATCTGCTCGCCGCCACTCATGCAAAATTGGCATAGTAAACAAACCCCATGCCAAACCTGTCATCAACCCAAAAAGCATAACAACATAATTATGAAAACTCCACCAACCTAAAACCTCTGCTGCCAATTCCAATGGATAAGCCATCATCAACACAGTAGCAAGCACTGCACCATTCCAACCGTACTGATTTAACCAGTAAAAACCTTTGCCACCCGTCACTCCATATAAAACGCGAGTGATCAACAATCCTGTAACAGTACCGTAGCAACGCATACACACAGCCATAATATAAGGTGGTGACAATGCTACCCCCATCTCCGGCTGTGGACACACATGAGTTCCCATGAAATAAATAATATTTGCTATCATTGGTAACATCGGTAACCCAGACGCCGCCAAAAATGGAGCAGCAAATGGTCCTACCACCATCCCTACTAATAAGAAATCAGCAATTGCACTCACCCAACGAATTTGAAAGTGCTGAGTGGAAAAACCTTTTTTAAAAACTAATCCTGGCAACATTTCTTTCTTCTTTCGTTTTTTCTTGGCGTCCTTTGCGTCCCTTCGCTTCGCTCGAGGGCAGGCTTGGCGGTTCGTTTTTTTAAACACGAAGGTGGGCAATGCTACCCACCCTACTTTCTTAACTTAACCCACTTTAGCAATATACGGACTAGTCAACTTCTGTAACTGCTGTACCAACAGACTGAGGAACAACCCAACATCTGTCACAACACCAACCGATTCTATAGAACCTCTGTCACTCAACTTTGTCACCACAGCTGGATTGATATCCACACAAACCATCTTCACACCAGCAGGAGTCATATTTCCCACACCGATTGAGTGCAGCATACTCGACAGCATCAAAATCATATCTGCACCTTTGAGCAGTCGGGCGTATTCAGTTTGCGCCGTTATCAAATTCATCTCGGTATCCGGCAAAGGACCATCATCGCGAATCGAACCGGCAAGACAGAATGGAATCTGATTACGGACGCATTCATACATAACGCCACTCTGAATGATCCCAGCTTCAACAGCTTTGGCTATGCTACCATAACGACGAATCGTATTAATCACTTTCAGGTGATGGCGATGTCCTCCGCGTACAGCCACACCCCGCTTCATATCCACACCCAGAGAAGTTCCCATCATTGCTTGCTCGATGTCGTGGACGGCGATCGCATTTCCACCCAGTAACGCCTGCACGTATCCTTCTCTGATTAGTTGTGACAGATGCTCACCGCCTCCAGTATGAATCACCACAGGTCCTGCTGTGACAACAACTTTACCACCACCATCTCGGATTTTACGTAATTCCCAAGCGACTTGCTCAACGACGAGTTCCACGCGCCGTTCACTGGAAACACCCGCCGACATAAAGCTGAATTCTTGAGCGTTACGTTGTTCCCGTGATTCTGTTTTCCGGATGGTGCGAATACCTAACACATCGACAACGACTTCTTCGCCAACTTCTAAATCACGTAAAATTTTACACTTTGCTAATATGCCTTTGGGTGTTCGAGTGATGGCGATCGCCCCATCCATCCGCTGATTTTGTACCTTCACCCACTCACCATTAATCCGCACTTCTGTGGGATAAATCGTGCTCACATAAAAATCATCCGGAGCAACCCCTGCTTGAGTTACCGGCTCCAATTTAGCATCGCGCTCATCTTGGGGCAAGTCTACCGCACCCAAATCAATCAGATGTGATATGATGCTTTCCATCACTTCATGGGAAGGCGCAGATACCTTCACCTCAGCTGCTGATGTACTTTGCCGCTGTTCTCCCAGTGAGAAATTCAGAACTTGAAAACTACCGCCGTTATCGACAATCAAATCCAAAGCGCGGTTAATCAAGCCAGAGTCAAGCAAGTGTCCTTCTAAGGTAAAGACGCGACTTTCAACTGACACATTGGCATGAACTTCTTCCCGTACTGGTTCGGTGACTCGTAGCGTCAAGCATTTTGCTGCGCCACCAGCTTTAAGAAACTCCGTCAATGGCGTTTCAAGCACTCGGAAACCAACTTCTGCAAGACGTGCTTTGAGTCGTTCACTCGCCTTATTCATGACGACGATGCTGTCCACATTCACCGCATTGCAAGCGAAGTGTACCGCGTCAGCTTCTGTAATAGCTATCCGCTTTTCTTGTGATACCCGCATTTCAATTAAGCGGTTAGAGTAGGAATCAAACGCAGGTGGATAGTACAGCAAGTAACCATTGGCAAGCGGACAGAAACAAGTATCCAGGTGATAGAAACGCTCATCAATCAGCCGCAACGAAAGCACTTCAATATCTAACCACTTTGCCAGGTAAGGGTGAGAATCTAACTCTGTCCGGAAACCGTATCCAGCCCAAAGCCAGCGTCCTTCCCGATCCAACAGTGCGTCTCCCGCACCTTCAAAAGGTAAGTCTTTCGGCAATTCGTGGACAGTGTACCCGTTCTCTTCAAACCACTGCTTGAAATAAGGCTCTTCGCCCTGACGCTCTTTATGTAAAAAACGACTTAATACAACAGTCTTTCCTAGTACCAAACCAGCGTTTGCCGTGAATACCATATCCGGCCAGCCTTTCTGAGCTGGTACTATGTCAACAATTGCGTGTTCTTTCAAGACGTGATGTAATTTGTCCCACTGTTCTACGGCACGCTCTTGCGATGATTTGTGAATGTTCCCTTCCATCCAAGGGTTAATCACATAATCCACATCATAGTGGTTAGGGGGACACATTAAAAAGCGAATCTGGGAAGTCATATGGTTAGATGCAGTTAGCCTTTATTTAATACAAATTTTTACTGATTTAATTTGTATATTTCAATACTTAATCGCTTTCTTGAAAATTAAGTTTTTGAATTTTTGTAAAAAGTCGCACGAAGACTATGGTCTATTGTATCTCGAAGAGGGCTTTTATTTGTAAGTTATTTTAATCCCTTACGGAAAAATCCACAGGTTTAGTATTAAATCTGTGTTAATCAACACAGATTTTTGTAATCTGAACTCCAGCTATAGAAAGAGTTTTACAAATACTCGTATCAGTAACATAAACAGATGAAAACGGTTTAGTGACAGCCTCCAGTAACACGCCTGGAGGCTTTTAATTGTAAGTCACTTCATCTTTTTCAAGGGGTTATTTAACTGAGTGTTGGTACTAAACCCGCTACAGCACTGACTGGGCGGGTTTTTTGTTGTTTTTACTTATCAGAGAGTAAAGTTCTTGTATTGATATTCGGATTACCATTGATGTGCTTCCCGACTAAAAGTTTGGGGGATTCTTAAAAGATGTTAAAAAGTAGGTTAAAATCATTATGCAGAAAAAAATTTAAATGAAGTAAACACTAAACCAGAACTTAAGAAAGAATGTATTGAAATACTGAATAGTATTAGGGATGAGTCAGTAGACAATTATTTTGAGAAGCGCAAAGCTGCCAAAAAAGTAGAAAATATAGCAGTCAGAAACATGGTAAAGAATACCAAGCTGGCTAAATCAATTAGCGATGCTGGATAGGGTCAATTTTGCACCATACTGAAGTGACAATGCTTGATGAGACGCAACAACCATGTATATACAATTACTTCTGTAATCAAGATTGCCAGTGCGGCCTTAAAATAATCATCATATCTTTAAGTTGTAAGACTAGTTTTTACTATAACCACTCAGATGATTTAAACTTTTACAACCATGTATATACAAAAAATGCTAAACCTGAAAACTCGTTCCAAGTCCTCAACTAAGTCCACCATCGCGAGCAATGATTTCAATCATCTCACTGCGAGTCAATTGATGTTTAGCTGCAACTTGGGCTAGTTTTTCCCAAGCTGTATCTGTTAGTCTGATAGATCTTAAACGTTTCGGCTCAGAGTTATAGTCTTGCTCAAATTGACCGGAATTTTTACGGTTACGCCTGGAAGATTTCTGCCTTGTCCCTGAGTATTGATCTACAGGTGAATGCTTTGTCGTCTGATTTATAGTCAACAAGTCAATCAGGTTGTTAATCAGACGCTCCGGCTCGATTGGTAAAATATCCTTGCCATATAGTATCTCCGAAATCAGGATGAAATGTACTAACGTCCCAACTAAGACTCGCGCAGCAACCTCTGAATCAGGTAAGTTGAGTTCAGTACGAGATTCGAGGAATTGACACAAATCCTCTAAGAATGGTTTTTCAATGTTAAGAACGAAGGCTCGCGCTAACTCTGGAAAACGTCCAGACTCACTAACTATCAAGCGCATTAATCCTAACACCTGTTGGTCACCTATAATGTGGTTTAGCATACTGAATGCCAACTGCCGCAGGATGATAGATGCTTCACCTTGCATAAGTTGAGCTTTTTGCGGATTAAACGATGCATAATACTTGGACAGTACCAATTGCTGCATGAGAGCAGTAAATAGTCCTTCCTTGTCTTGAAAGTGGCTGTAGACTGTTGTTTTAGACACACCTGCTGCTGCTGTCACCCGATCCATTGTTGTCGCAGCGTAGCCATGTTCTAGAAACTCTTGCATTGCACCTGCCAAAATGGCATCCATTTTTTCGTCTGACAGCTTACGATCGCGATTATTAGCTTCTGTCTTACTCATTTTTCACTTTCTCTACTTTTAGCAGGTTATAGCTGTTTGTAACTCTTGTGCAATAAAGGTTTTTTGTAGGGACACAACAATCCTCCCGAATACGGAATCTATATAACTAACCACTACTAGAAAATTTCTCTTGACAAAATTGTACTGTACAGTTTAGTTTAAAACAAGAAACTAAACTATCTAGTTTATTTTGTCCCATAGGAGGCACCTTATGGTGCGCGATGCAACAGCTAGCGGTTCCGTATTCTTCAAGCATAGCCGTCGCCCACTGACGATATTGGCGGTTGTCATAACATTTGTTGTTGCAGGGGTGACAACATACCGGTTTTGGCAATTAAAGTCACACCAGTCTAGTGTGACTCAAAAGTCTCAAGTGAGCATTCCTAAAGTCATAAAAGTCGTTGCTTTGGGAAGGCTAGAGCCACACGGAGAAGTCATTAAAGTTTCTGCGCCGACATCTAGTCAAGAAAATCGAGTTGAGCAATTGTTAGTAAAGGAGGGGCAAGAAGTTAAAAAAGGTCAAGTGATTGCGATTCTTGACAGCAAAGATCGTCTTCAAGCTGCTGTCATTAAAGCACAGCAACAAGTAAAAGTGAAGCAGGCAAACCTTGCTAAGGTGCAAGCAGGTGCAAAACGCGGTGAAATTGAAGCACAAAAAGCCACAGTTGAGCGACTCAAAGCGCAGTGGTTAGGTGAGAAGACAGCGCAACAGGAGACGATCGCCCGACTCAAAGCGCAGTGGAAAGGTGATAAAATAGCTCAGCAGGCAACTATTGAGAAATTCCAAGCAGAACTCAACAACGCTCAAGCTGAATATGAGCGCAATCAGCAACTTTATTCTGAAGGTGCAATTTCTAAGTCTTCATTTGACAGTAAGCGCCTCAGTGTAGAGACTGCAACACAGCAACTGAAAGAAGCCAGAGCAATACTTACTCGTATTGATGGTACGAGTAGTAGGCAAATCAGCGAGGCTCAAGTTGTTCTCACCCGCATTAACACCACGTTTAGCAAACAAATCAGCGAAGCTCAAGCTACACTCCAGAAAATAGCCGAAGTACGTCCAGTGGATGTGGAAGCAGCAAAAGCAGAAGTTGATGATGCTCAAGCAGATGTCAATAAGGCTGAGAAAGATTTGCAACAGGCTTACGTGCGATCGCCACAAAATGGTCAGGTGTTGGACATACACACACGTGCTGGGGAACTCGTGTCGAATGATGGAATTGTTGAGATTGGGCAAACCAGTCAAATGTATGTAGTTGCAGAAGTTTACCAAAGTGATATTAACAAAGTTCATCCAGGACAGAATGTGCGAATAGTCAGTGATTCTCTACCTGGTGAATTGCAAGGAAAAGTGGATCGAATAGGCTTACAAGTGCGTCGTCAGAGTGTCGTCAACACTGATCCTAGTAGCAATATTGATGCCAGAGTTGTGGAAGTACATATCCGACTTGATAAAATATCAAGCCAGAAAGCAGCTACGTTAACCAATTTGCAAGTTAAGGCGGTGATTTTACTGTGATTGGATTTATACAACAACAATTACAGCGGCGAACACCTCTAGGTTGGCTGCAGCTAAATCATCAGAAAAGCCGTCTGCTTGTCGCATTGTCAGGTATTGCTTTTGCTGATGTCCTTATGTTTATGCAGCTTGGTTTTCAGAATGCACTGTATGATAGTAATACTCGTCTCAACCGAGTTTTGCAGACAGACATCGTTTTAGTTAGTCCCAAAGCTCGTAATATGCAAAGTTTGTCTACATTTTCCCGGCGGCGACTGTATCAAGCTTCTGCTATATCAGGAGTGAAATCAGCAGAAGCATTATATGTCAGTCTGATCACTTGGAAAAATCCACAAACCCGTCGTGAAAGTTCAATTCAAGTGCTTGGCGTTAATCCTGAACAACCAGCTTTTGAACTACCAGAAGTAGACCAACAATTGGATAAAATTAAGTTACCAGATACTTTCTTATTGGACAAAGATTCTAAAGGCGAATATCAAGAAGCGATCGCCAAAATTGAACAAGATAAAACCGTTACCACTGAAGTAGAGAATCGCACGATTACTATTAGTGGCTTATTTAAATTAGGGACTTCGTTTGGGGCTGATGGTAACCTGATTACCAGTGAGCAGAATTTTTTACGACTCTTCCCTGCACGAAAAGCAGCGAGTATTAATCTGGGTTTCATTTCTCTTGAACCGGGCTATGATCCACAGCAAGTGGTAACAGCATTGAAAGCTTACTTACCCAATGATGTCAAAGTTCTGACTCATCAAGAATTTATCCAGCTTGAGGAAAACTATTGGCAGACAGAAAGCCCTATTGGCTTTATTTTTGGTCTGGGTGTATCAATGGGGTTCATAGTTGGCATCATTATTGTTTATCAAGTTCTTTCTACGGATGTCAATGCACACCTGAAGGAATATGCAACTTTTAAAGCAATGGGGTATCGCAATCTCTACTTGCTAGGAGTCATTTTTGAAGAGGCTCTCATTTTAGCATTTCTAGGCTTTATTCCAGGAACAATAGTTCCTTTAGGACTTTACTTTTTGACAAGAACAGCAACAAATTTGCCTATATATATGACTTTAACACGAGCTTTTGTGGTGCTCATATTGACCATTATTATGTGTGTTCTTTCTGGAGCGATCGCCACTCGCAAACTCCAAGCTGCTGACCCTGCTGATATGTTTTAAAAACCACAGGCTGCGCCCCGCTACGCTAACAGAACAGAGAATTCAGTAGTCATAATGATAAACACAAACAAATAAGAACACAAGCCCCATTCACTACGCTCAAATTCGTACAGTGAGAAATCCAAGGTATGACCTTCGGACATAACTTTGCATTGTGTTCGCTTAGCGTACACAAGAAAGCATATTTTGAATTTCCCAGAGGGGTGTTGCTAAAAACTGAGTTCTTCTTAAAGTCATTTACGAATAATTGAGTTTTTTCTCATATCATGAGTGAGTCTGTCATTTCTATCCAGAATCTTGACCATTATTTTGGTCGAGGTCAACTTAAGAAGCAAGTTCTGTTTAACATCAACTTGGAAATCAATGCTGGTGAAATTATAATTATGACAGGTCCTTCTGGTTCTGGCAAAACAACCCTTCTGACGTTAATAGGTGGATTGCGTTCCGCACAGTTTGGTAGTTTGCGTGTTTTGGGACAACAACTATGCGGTAGTAGTGCTGAAAAATTAACAATTGCACGACGCAGTAACGGTTATATTTTCCAAGCACATAATCTACACGGTAGTTTAACAGCATTGCAGAACGTCAGAATGGGTTTGGAACTGCACAAAAATGTGAGCGCCGAACAGATGGTGAGCCGCTCAATTGCGATGCTAGAACAGGTAGGATTAGGAAATCGCCTCAATTATTATCCTGACGATTTGTCGGGTGGACAAAAACAAAGAGTGGCGATCGCCCGCGCCTTGGTAGCAGAACCTAAAATTGTCCTTGCTGATGAACCCACAGCAGCACTCGATAAAAAATCCGGTCGCGATGTGGTAGAATTAATGCAACGCCTTGCGAAAGAAAATGGTTGCACAATTCTGCTAGTCACCCACGACAACCGCATTCTTGATATCGCTGACCGAATTATATATATGGAAGATGGTCGTTTGGTTGACAATAACAATGCTGTTGTCATGGCGGAGTGATGAATCCTCTACATTTTTCTATTTATATATTGCATCCAACAAAAACAATCCAATATCCTTATGTAGTCCCATATTCTGCTGTGAACACCCACAAATGTGCAAACATCGCGGACAACCCGCTTCACAATCACATTCGGCGGCTAGGGCATATGCTTTAGCAGCAAAACGAGGTAATTCATGAAAAATGGCTTCCGCTGCACCATTACCACCTTCGTTAGTGTCGAAAAAGTAGCCAATTGTTTCACCTTCTTTTTGCGTGACTATTCCATCCACATCTAGGCTAGAGGACAAAACTACCAGTGGTACAGCTTTGACTATCTGGTGTTCGATGCTATGTAAAGCCGTAAAATCAGCACTGCTAGTCCACAAAGCCTTAAATTGTTCCGGAATTTCCCTATCTTCACCAGAATGTTCGGCAATTTCTCTCTTGTAGAGATTAACTTGAGTAGAAAGTGCTTGTTTTAGAGGTGCGTTTACCTCCACCAACACGCAAGGTGCTTGATATTTAGTAACATATGGCTCTTCAAAAGCCACTTCTGATTGAACTTGTGTGACTTCTCCCGAATATAGAGAAAGCTTGCAAGAAGGACAGGTTCTACCTTCTAGGGGTTTTTTGTAATTAATGCAGCGCTGGTTTTTACAAGTCGTCCCGTAAATACGTTTCATCAACTTGTAACCAGTTACACTTGTTGTCATTTCTCCCCAAACTAAAGTTAACTGTAATTTACCATCTTTGATATTAGTGGGAATAATCTTGGGTTGTGCAAGTGTAGAAAGTGGTACGATATCAAGGTCTGATTCTGCTTCAGTAAATGAGTCGGTGTCTTTACCCAAAAAGGCGAGTTTTGCTTCTCCTCGTATTTGATCCAAACTTTCACAGCGGTAAGCAATCAGTTCGCCACTTTCATCTTGCACAGAATAGATCGCTTCGGGAAAAACTTCCCGGTAAGCAACAGAGAGTGACATTGTTTCTAAAGTTTCGCCTGTAAGCTTATCAATTAAAGAAATCGAAGTTTGAGTGCTGCTTCTAATATTGAGATCTTTGTGTGGGTATCCTTTCCCCCACAATTTGCCGTTATGACTTAAAAAAAGTTTATTTTGTTGCATGAGTGAATCTGCAACTGCACCAGCCACATTACCAAAACGGCTGTTTAATTCCTTCAAGGCAAGACTGCTTTCAACGCAGCCGCACTCCAAATGCTTGCCTAAAATTGTCGGATAATCTGGGTTAAAAGCCGCAGATTCAACTTCTTGCGACAGTAACTCTGTAGGATGTTGGGAGTAGAAGACATCAATTGGATTTTGTCCCACAGGTAAATACATTACCAACCCGTGTTTTTTGCGTCCGGCGCGTCCTACTCGTTGCCAAAAGGACATCAAACTACCAGGAAAACCACGAATTAAACAGCAATCTAATTCAGGTAAATCAATCCCAGCTTCCAAACTAGAAGTTGCAATAATGACTTTAATTTGTCCAGTTTGCAGGTTTTGGATGATTTGCTGACGGCGATCGCCTGTCAAAGAACTGTAGAAGATCGCCACTTTGTCAGCCAGTTGTGTCAATCCTTGGCGTTGTGTTTCCCGTTGGATTAATCCTAACAAACCTTTGACTGCTACGCGAGAATTGCAAAATACAATCCCGCTCAAATTGTGCTGCAACCAACCAATAACTATTTGGCAAGCTTCCACATTGGCGGCGCTACTTGGTGCAAGAGATAATAAAGTACGTCCGGCACTTGGCGCGCCACTGCGTGCAATCAGGTGTAACCTTTCGTGTTGATTACTTCTGCCGCTAAACCGCAATGCCATTTCTTGAGGATTGCCAATTGTTGCACTCGAACAGATAACTTGCAGCGAGTGAGAATTTCCGCCAACAGCATCAACTGCTAACCTGAACCGCCGCATGAGATTGGCAAAATGTGCGCCAAAAGCACCAACATAGGTGTGGCTTTCGTCAATCACCACCCAGCGCAACTGTCTTAAAAATTGCCGCCAGCCTTCTCCTTCCTCACGCCGCCGCACATTATATAGATAGTGATGCAACAAGTCGGGACTGACTGCCAGAATATTTGGGGGACTAGGGATAAACAAGCGCTGTCGTTCTTCTTTTGGTGTATCTCCCGTCATCAATGCGACTTTGAGGCGGTTGTTGGGTATTGCCTTCACCAATGAAAGCAACTTTCGCATTTGGTCGAGGGCTAATGCCTTCAGTGGAAAAATATACAACGCTGTTGTTTGCGGTTGCTTGATGCAAGATTCCAGAATCGGGAGGTTGTAGCACAACGTCTTTCCGCTTGCTGTGGGCGTAGTGATACTCAAGTCAAAACCAGCACGCAACTTTGCCAGTGCTTCTAATTGATGTGAAAAAATACTGGTGATACCGCTATTTTGCAAACCCAAACGCAAAGCGGGCGGTAAATCATTGGGTATGGGGTGAATCATCCCTTGGTTGGGATTTTTAATATCTACCGTGGTGACGGTTGCTATCAGTTCTTGAGCGATAGACTGAAATGCTATGTGGGGGATTTGTTGAATTTGTTCACGAATGATTACAACGTTGGGATTGGTTTCCTCAACGAAACCAGTGGAGTCAGCCAAATTGGTGTTGCTTGCTTTAATTGAGCCTTTCGCGAGTGCATCTTCCCAGTTAGCAAATTGGGTTGGCTTAACTTCTTCCACAAACTTGACAATTAACCGCTTGCCCAATATCGCCATGACTTCACCTACGCCATATTCAGGGGAGTAGACGTGTTTACCAGCTGCTAACCATTCGGGTGGTTCAGAAACAGTTTGGTTAGCAGCGCGGATGATGGCGGTGTAATCAGTTGGTTTGTTGTCGCTCACAAAGAAAATGTTTTTAACTTGTGGTTCTTATAATTTATAAGTGTGACACTCCCAGCACTTTCAGCCGTGGATTAAGGACAAATCTTTTTGTAACCGTTTGCAGTGTCCAAACCCGGTTTCTGCTGTCTTAACGAGCATTATATCAGAAATTACGCTCGTTAAAACGAGCCGTGCTCACATTCTTCGCCCCGAACTGAAGTTACGGGGCTACCACGCTCCCGTGTTATCTAGGTGTAGTGAGGTTCTACTGCAAATGCCAGTTTTTCATACTTGTTGGCAAAGTATTCAACCGATATTCCGCACCCTCAACTGTCACAATCGGTTTTACGTGTAAGACCCCCGCCCGTTTGTGGACTTCTTACTCGTTAACTTGTAATTCGGCACCGCAGTTTTTCAGTACGAGCGATGAAGCGGCACGGAGCTAACGCTATCGGCTCTTGGTGGGGAGAATGTCAATCGATTGCGCCTGCCTGTTGTAAAATTTGAGCCGCACTAATGGGACGAAACGATCGCTTGGCTTCACTCAATGCTGTTGCCCCCCAACGGTTTCTGGGACGAAAGTCCGCGCCATGCTCTAGCAAGAGTTCCATAACCTCTAAATCTCCTCGTGCCGATGCCATCATTAAAGGAGTCCAGCCACCGATGTTCTGCGTATTCACAGATGCTCCTCGTTCAATGAGCGCCTTCACTGTGTAAAACTGCCCATTGTCAACTGCCAAGTACAGCGCTGTATCGCCAATCTTGTTGGTTGCATGTACATCTGCTCCCAAGTCAATCAGGCGTAGAATCACATCTGTTAGACCAAACCGAGCAACGGACATGAGTACAGTCTCACTGTAGTGGTTTCTCGGATGGATATCAGCTCCATAATCTAGCAACGCATAAATGCATTCTGAATAGCCACCCTCTGCGGCGTACATCAGAGCTGTGTAGTTCGCATCATTGATGACATTTACATTTGCGCCATGCGTCAGTAGAACGTTAACTACATCAACATAACCTTCTCCAGCTGCCCACATGAGTACGGTATTGCTTTGTCCAACTGGGGTAACTCCCCCAGTTGTGTTGACGTTTGCCCCTTGATTTAAAAGGGTTGTGACCAACGTGGCATCTCCCCGAACAACTGCTCGGATCAATTCATGGTCTAACGAAGACATAATTTAGCTAGCCCCACTGCACTAGTTCAACCTTAAATATACTATCAGCAGGTTTTTGAGCAATGGTTGCTTCCCAAGCGATCGCCTGTAAAAACTGCTTTATCGAAGGAGTTTCCACCACATCCACCCCCCATTGTCCAGGTTGTAGCGATTCCGGAGCAGGATTGATTGCCAAAGTCGTTTTCATTCCACCCAAAACCAAAATATCTGGAAGTGGTTGTTCGCAAGACAACTGCTCTCGACGCTTTTGAGCTAGTATTTTAGCGCAGCGATCGCCTAGAAGCTGCGGCGAAAGTTCGTCGATGGAAAACAAAATTTCTAGGATCCAGTGAGGATTGTCCACTAGCCGACATTTGATATTTTCCTCATCACTGAATCCTTCAATAAAGATCGTGGCGAACTGCTCTCGACTGAGTTCGGGGACACTGTTGTCGGACACATTAAAGTTATGGGAAAGCAACATTCGTTGCTGGGGTAGGCTGCTCATCTGATTAAAGATTGTAGTTATCGAGACTGATAGCTTTCAATTTATAATTTTTCGGCTATCCTTCGTAACTCTTTTATTTTTCCTTCAATTGATAAGGTAAATTAATTCAATAACATTTATGCATCAGCTATTTCTATTCATAAATCGATACTTAATGCAATCTTCACTTAACATATGAAGAATAATTGACAACATTCTCAAGTATTCACGTATTTACAAGGCTTTGCTAATGTAGTATGATTTTTTATAATCTTGGCCTGGTTTGATCAAAAAACAAAAAAACTCAGTTTGTCTTCAAAAAACACTCTAGATTAGAAAAATCAGGCAACTTCATTGTAGTATCAACGCATTCTTGACTCCTATTTTGATGATTTTCACAGATAAAATAATTAATTTTTGTGAACTAGCTTGATAAAGAATTATTGCGCAAGTGTCTTACTCAGATCTTGGTCTGCTATGCGACGAGCAGTTTGCTCAAAGTCAGTTGCAGCAATTTTGTCTAAATAGGAAGCAATGTAATCTGCGCCCAAAGCGGCTGCAATTAGAACTTGGTGAATAGCGTAGGCCCTAGTTAGCGTAACTCGAGTCTCCTGTGCAATCAGCTTTGAGGCAGCCTTGGTTCCAATTTTGGTAATCAGCACCTTGACTACAATCCGTTCATTGATCGCTGTTCAGTTTTCACCAATGAATTAACTGTGGTTCCTCAGGTCTGGAGATGGACTTCTTTAGCCTTTAGAGAAAACGCTTGCTTGGCTAGAGCCTTTAACTGTGAAACCAGTTACAGTTGCTACTATCCACCAGTTTTTATATTTATGCCACCATATAACTTTTTAGTTTTTTGCGGGTGTAATGGTAAATGCAAAGTGGCAGTTTGTTTTATGCACAACAATTATGATACGCAAGGTACAGCCAATGTTAATAGCAAAAATCAAACTAAAAGTAACTAACCCATGTAAAGTGTAAGACTGAATGTAAAGACTGTAATCAGAACTGGAATCACAGTATTAAACTCTACTTTCTGTGTCTTTAATATTTTTAGAAAAGACATCGGAACAGTGATAGGCCATAAAATAGTACTGATGATAAGCATCACAAAAGACAAAAAATGATCATCTGGAGAAGAGCTAGGATGACGGATAAAAAATCTTAACCAGTTGATAAAAAAATAACAAGTTGTTAGCAGATAATTAATCAGAAAAGCCAATTGCACCTTATTCACTGTAGCGACTCCTTGGTTATCAAAGATTCAGAAAACATAACTTACGGCTCATCTATTACAAAAAATCATCAGTATAAGCTAGAGGTTAGTCAAACAACTATCCTAATTGATGAAGCAGGTACATACACTTTTTGATAATTTAGCTAAATGTTAATATAACCATAAAAAATTACAAATCAGTACATACACCTAATTCATACAAATTTGAATGGAACGGAAATTTTACGGATATGTTTTGACTATCTTACCTTTGCTTATCCATAGACCAGAAATTTTACTGATTCATCATAACTATCTCACCTTTTGTATAGTTTTAATATTAAAAAATTAAAAAATAAAATTGATATGTCATAAGTTAACTTGAACAAAACTGATACCACTTTGGAAGTTGCCCAACAGTCTTGAATATAAAGACATTTACATAGATACAAAAGAAAATCAAGTATAGAATGATTGATTTTGATTGGGCATCATCAATAGCTATATATGTCTTTTTATACAAAATAGTTTTCGGAAAAAGTTCAGTAACTCTTGGTTAGAATCCCAGATATCCTAATCAAAAAGCAACCCTGTGTTATAACGCACAACATAGGAAAGAGAAATTTATACTACACAAAAAGTTGGACTATACTTAAGTTCAATAGATAAAAAGAAGAGTATTACGCGTTTAATTGCTGTACAGTGAAGAAGTAAAGTACTTTCCAGTTGTAAATATTTTTATTTTTTGTTTTCAATTTTTGAATTTTGAATGATTTATGTACCATATCTTAATCTTGAGAATAGTTCTGTGAGAACAGATAAAGTGAGATGAATTTGACACAAGAGGTGTAATCAGTTGTGTCATTAGCTTGTATACTTAGTGCAGGTTAATTTTTAAAACAGTGAACAGTACACAGTGAAGGAGTCAGGAGTCAGGAGTCAGGAGTCAGGAGCGGAGCAAGGAAAGCTCCGCCTCCGGTCAGGAGTCGCAATTCTTTATTTATTTCTTCTGAATACTGAATTCAGAATTGCTGTTAGCGTAGCGGGGCGAAGCCCATTCTTCTTCAAACTGACAACTGATAACTGATAACTGGTAACTGTTAAAGTTAACTTAAGCCAAAGGCAGAAAAAAACGAAACGTGCTACCCAATCCTAGTTGACTTTCGACTTCAATCTGACCGCTTTGCAGTTCCACTAAACGGCGCGAGATGGTTAAACCTATGCCTGTTCCTCCAGAATGGCGATAGCTAGCCCCTTAGGGGGCCTGCGCTAACGCTTGCCTTACGAGCGCAAAGCGCACGCTACGCGCTTCGGCAGATCGCGAGATTTGTGAGCTCGCCAGAAGCGCTCAAAGACGTAGGGCAAATCTTCTTTGGCAATTCCCATTCCTGTATCAATGACTGCAATCCATAGCCTAGAGGGCTCAGCCCAAACACGAAGAGTAATCAAACCTTTAGTGGTATAACGCACTGCATTACCAAGAAGATTGACTAGCACCTGTTCTGTACGGTCAATATCTGCCAATACTATGGGGAGTTTCGATGGACACTCTAAGCGCAAAACTGGTCCATCTTCTAGTAGTTGGTCAGCAAATGTCTCGACCATTGACTCCAGCAAAGGACGCAGATTGACTGGCTGTATCTTTATTGGAAGATAACCCGCTTCTGCTTTGGAAAGTTCTTGCAAATGGTTGACTAAGCGCTCTAAACGCTTGGTTTCTTTTGCTAGTCGTAAATAAATTTCTGAATATATGGGTCTTTTCCACCAGGTTTCTGACGAATTCTTGCACAAACTTCCAAATCATCTAAACCAGGAATCATTAAATCTAAAATAATTAAATCTGGTGATTGCTACTGAAAGATTCGTAAGGCGTTCAAACCGTCGCTGCTTATGCAACAGGAAAAACCTTCTTTTTCCAAAGACATTTGGATTAACTGGGCAATTTCAGGCTCATCTTCAATAATTAAAATGTTCATATTCTACAGTAGGCAAGCAAGATATGGATAGTCATTTTCTGGCTTGCCATTGTCACTGATATTTGAGAGTAAAACTTTGAGTTGACAGTTCAGTAATAGTCGAATTATTTACAATTTGTTACTATGTTTTTCTCTATAGCGAAGTCTGGTGTAAGCCGTCCTTAGAAAAACCTTCTTTTACAAACTAGAATTCGACAAAGACCGGTAATTGTAACAGGGATGGGAATCTTTTTGAATATTTTGTTTGATTGTTTCTATGTCAACAAAATAATCAGTCACATCAATCAAACTGTCGCTCGTCATTGAGCGTATACTGACAACTTCAACTCGAACCCCTTGATACGAAAGAGCATTAACCGCATATGCTAAATCTCCATCTCCACTCACTAATACAGCAGTGTCGTAGTAAGGAGCTAAATTCATCATATCTACAGAAATTTCTACATCTAGATTGGCTTTTTTAGAACCATCTGGAAACTGTACTAAATCTTTGGTTACAACACGGTAGCCGTTTCGACGCATCCAGAGCAGAAAACCCTGTTGCTTTTCATTTGTGCGATCCACTCCAGTGTAGAAGAAAGCACGCAAAAGCTTTGCATTTTCAGTTAAACAACAAAGAAGTTTAGCGTAGTCTATTTCAAGACCAAGTTGTAAACCTGCATGAAATAAATTCGCTCCATCAATGAAAATGGCTACTCGACCACGATTGGAATTACCGAAAATGCATTTATCAACCTCAGAACCTGACATTTTTGCATCTTCTCCTTGGTTGGTTGTTTCTATGTGATGTTCTTCTTGCCAATGTGATTTCTCCTTGATTCGTTTATATTGATCTTTTTCTTTATCAAAAGCGGCAATGTTCATTGAGACCTCTGTATTTTAGATTTTGCAAGTTTTTTTTGGTAAGTTGACAATAGAGAACTTATACTAGGTGATGACCTTGTGACACAAAATGGTCCGAACATCAATTGGGTGAAATATACTCCACTCATCTTAACTTTCCATAGTCCAAAGTTCAAAAAAGGTTTTTGAGTTTATACTCTGAAGTCTCTACTTCAACAGATACGCCTGAGCTATAAAGAAGCGATATACTTGTTGATGAAGAGAATCTGAGTGAGCAATTGACTCTAATTTCATTGTAACTATGCAATCACTCATCGATATATAGCATAATATTGTCTTGATAATCTTTCTGGTCAAAATTCAAAAAATCAGCAAAATATAAAGGCTGTTTATTCTGGAAATATGTCTCACTTATTGATTGACAATCAAATCTAACTTGTACAGTGCGGCAGAAATCAGCAGTGCAAGTTGTCAGCAAGAACTGAAGGCAGAAGGCAAAAAAGCTTGTACAATAAGCTTTTTAACTTTTTTCAATTGGATAGTTATTTCCACCAACGTCCACTAGACAGTTAAAAATTTACACGAAATCTGATTTCATAGGTATTATAGCTTACCCTGCGGAAAGTACTTCATCTTAGATCAATATACTTAGAGACGTGGATTAAATAACTTGCAATTCTAAGTGTTGCTGGGGGTGATGGAGGGTTGGGTCTGAAATAGACAACAGGACCGCCTTATCCATTCATACCCAAGAAAGATTTCTCTTTGAGGCGGTGGTCAGTCGCTGGTATCATATAGTTACCAAATCTAACTAATCGAGCGCGACTGACCACCAAGGCGCTCGCATATTTGTCCATGCTTTATGAAGCGGTACGTAGCGCGACTTTACAGCGTTGATAGCAGAAAGCCCATCCCCACGCGCGGGGTGGGACGGACAGATACCTCTGTCGGGAGACCCTCATCAAGTACTGTCCTCATGAATGCGTGGCACTTTTAAGTGCCTGTTGCTAAGTTCTCAAGAGAACGAATCCATTCACGAACTAAGTCTGTTTTGGTTCGTTTTGTTTTCTTAGCATACTTCTCTAAAATTTTCATTTCATTTTCTGGGACTCTTATACTTAAATGTTTTTCTGTCATACGTATCGCAATAAGCGCTACATAGATGCTATCATTATTTGAGTGGGTAGGGTATTCAACCACTTAAAAAACCCAGAGCCGAAAGGCATCGCACCTTGAAAACTGAAGATAGGGGAGCCAGTGCGCCCTTGGGGGTCTCGCCCCCCAACCCCTTTGGGAACCCCTAAGCCCCCCGTTGTAGCACCTGGCGTGGTTCTGTGCACCGAATGCTTGCGCAGGTAAAATCTTCAAGCACCAAGTACCAGACAACCAAAGTTTTGGTCAAAACAGTACGGTAGGGCATACCGGATCTGGCTTCTGCAATGGAGCAAAAAGCTTGCGGACAGACCCACCTCTGGCATGATTAGGAAACTAATCATGGTAAGTGGACTGAGTGAACCAAGAATCCCACGGCTTTTTGTCCAAATGTTAGGCGCAGCCGTGCCGTAGGCAGCGCTTGCGCGATATTTGGGCTACCGTGGGAGTGTCAAGTTTCCATCACCCTGTTCTTGTGATGGAAGATAAAGAACGAGACGTTGAGAACGAAACCCGTGCTGTGATACGCCTTCTCATCGCAGGTTTTCAAGCTGGAATTTTGTAGATTTGCTGAACTACCAACACCCATAGTCTGACGATTGACAGTAGCACGCAAGTGCTACTGCAACCTCCTTAATCTCATTTTGATTCGCTACAGTACTTGTTCACCTCAGATGCTAAGACATCAGACTGCTTAGCAGCATCTGCAGCTGTTGTGAGAGCGGTATCGATGTCTCCTCTTGCTTTTTGAATTCTGGCTCTACCCTCTACTGAGGCTTTAGCAGTCTTAGCTGAGCCAAGAGCCTTACCTGCTGTAGCAATTGATTGACTAAAAGTCTCAAACACGTTGACAAAACTGCTCTGAAATTCTTGAAGCTTGAGGTTTTTTAACTTCAGCTCCTTGATTTCTTTGGTTACAGCTTCCAAATCCTTGGATAGTTGCAAGCTAGTTGTCACCTGCTGCCCTTTATTCTTATCAATCAAGTCACTTCCTTTGTTAATAAGGCTAATCAGTCGCTGACATTGAGAGGCTTTGCTGTCATTGCACGCACTCACTAACAAAGCCATACTCAAGCTTATAGGAACAATAACCGCATATCTACGCAAAATAGACATTAACATCTTACCATCAATAAAACCGAAACAATAGTAACCAATGATTCAGTCGTTTTTGTTGGTATTTCGATAATTTGCCTGAACTTAAGTGTACATAAGCAAAGTACAGGTCTACCTGGTTACACCTTCGTGACATCAAAACGGTAGTTACCGTTATGTAAAGCGCTTTATAGTCCGAGTTATCCCAAGCTGCCGTGTATATACATAAGGCAAAGTCTTCAGGATATCAATGACGAAAGATACTATCAAATTTTGACGATATCCCCAGGTGGAGGATTGCATTTTTAGGCAGAAAAACTCTCTATTAATGATAGAGAAATTCCTAATATTAACTGCCAATGAAAAAAATTTCTGCAATGGTGTTAGCACTGAGCTTTTCAGTGGTCGCTTGCAGTACACCAGGGAATCAAACAGTATCTTCAAGTCCGGAAGCAACAGCGACTCCTGCTCAGGCTAGAGACCAAAAAGCTCAGAATAAGCCTTTAGTTGTCACAACTGTAGCACCATTAACGAACATTGTCAGTAATATTGCAGGGGAGCGTATTCAAGTCACAGGCATTATTCCTGAAGGTACTGACTCTCACACCTTCGAGCCTCGTCCTTCGGATGCTGATTTGCTCTCCAAGGCTAAATTGATTATTGTCAATGGGTTGTACTTGGAAAGCCCGACAGCAAAACTGGCAAAAGCTTCTAAGCTTAAAGAAACTAATATTTACGAACTTGGCAATAATACTATCACCCAAACTCAGTGGATTTACGATTTCAGCTTTCCCAAAGATAAGGGCGAACCCAATCCCCACCTGTGGGTGAATCCCAAATATGCTGAAGCTTACGCTAAATTAGCTGCCGAACAGTTAACTCAGTTAGACCCAGATGGTAAAGATTACTACGATACCAATCTGAAAAACTACTTGCAACGCCTGGATGCACTAGATAAAGCAACTCGTGCAGTTGTGGAGAGCATTCCACCCAAAAACCGTAAGCTTTTAACTTACCACGATTCTTGGGCGTATTGGGCAAGAGAGTACGGCTTTCAAGTCATTGGTGCTATTCAACCATCAGATTTTAAAGAACCTTCTGCCAAAGACGTAGCAAAGCTCATTACTCAAATTCGTCAACTTGGGGTTCCTGCTATCTTTGGATCGGAAGTCTATCCTAGCAAGGTAGAAGAGCAAATTGCCCGAGAAGCGAAAGTGAAAATAGCCAACACTGCTGATGATGAATTACCTGGCGACGGATCTGCTAATGCTATTGAAAACACGAACCCTGAACATACATATATTGGCATGATGGTCAACAATCTGCGGATTCTTGCCGAAAATCTAGGTGGAAATCCTGAACTCGTGAAGAATGTCAATACTGCTAATATCGTTGGACCAACAGCTAACCAGACAAAAACTTCTCAAAAATAAATAAAAACCAAAGATAAGCCTTAAATACTTGACTTATCATTTAGTCTGAACAATGCATTCCGCCTGCTGCAAAGGTTATTTATTGCTAATGGAACAACCACTACTAGAAGTTAAAAATTTAACTTGTGGCTATGAAAACAAACCTGTGTTTACACAGGTCAATTTGTCTCTATACCGTGGTCAACTTTCTGGTTTGGTGGGACCATCAGGAAGCGGTAAAAGCACTTTAATGAAGGCAATTTTAGGGTTAATTCATCCTTGGGCTGGAGAAATTTGGTTTCGGGGAAAACGTTTGAAGCCAGGAATATCACCGTCGCGAGTGGGTTATGTACCTCAAGTGGAAACGGTAGACTGGAACTTTCCTGTCACAGCCCAAGAAGTGGTGATGATGGGGCGTTATCAAAAGCAGAGAATGTTACCTTGGGCTTCAAGAGGCGATCGCACTGCAGCCAGAGAACTCCTAGATCGCGTAGGAGTTGCTCATGTCGCCCGCCAGCCCATCGGTGAATTATCTGGTGGACAACAGCAGCGGGTTTTTCTCGCCCGTGCGCTGGTGGGAGAACCAGAAATCGTACTATTAGATGAACCTACCAGCAGTTCTGACTTGCAGGTTCAGCACGAACTCTTACATCTATTAGCCGATTTGAATCAGCAAGGTTTGACTATTTTACTCTCCACCCACGATCTTAATTCAGTCGCCACACATCTACCTTGGGTTGTGTGTTTTAATCACGGACTGATTTGTCAAGGTCAACCGCTTGATATCTTTACTCCTGCTAACCTTGAACGTACCTTTGGTGCCCAAATGGTTGTGTTTCACCAGCAAGATCGCATTTTGATCGCCAGTGGAGGAACTTCGTTGCGCCATCAAATGCAAAGCAACTTGCCTCCAAGCTTACTTCAAGGTCAATCAAAGTCTGCCTGATTTAACATATGAATCTTATATTTGAACCCTTCCGCTATGAATTTTTCAGCCGTGCCATTTTAGTTGGGATGATGGCAGGTTTATTATGTGGCGTGATGGGTGTTTATATTACAACTCGTCGGATGAGCTACATTGCTCACGGTTTATCTCATGCTATTTTGGGTGGCGCTGTATTAAGTTATGTCTTGGGACTTAATTTCTACATTGGTTCTGGAATATGGGGATTTGGTTCTGCTGTTTTGATCCAATATTTGACTGGACGCAAAATTTACTCAGATGCAGCAATTGGTATTGTCACCACCGCGAGTTTTGCTTTGGGGGTAGCTATTATCAGCACCTACCGGAAGTTCAGCCAAAATTTTGAAGCCGCTTTGTTTGGTAATGTGCTGGGAGTTTCTCCAACAGATTTATGGGTTGTGACAGGCGTAACCGTTGTTTTGCTAAGCTTGGTTTTCTGCTTTTATCGCCCTTTATTATTTTGGTGTTTCGACAGAGAAGTTGCTCAAGTTCACGGTGTTCCTGTCTTTTTTATGGATACACTCTTCGCTTTGATGCTGGCGACAATGCTTGTCGCAACGCTGAATGTCTTAGGTGTGACTCTGATTATTTCGGCGGTGGTGATTCCCGCTTCAATAGCACGGTTGTTGAGTAACCATTTTGGTTACATGATGATTCTTTCTGGTTTTTTGGGAGCTGCGATCGCCTTTATCGGTATTTACTTAAGCTACTACTTCGACATTGCCTCTGGTGCTAGTGTTGTGCTGCTCTCAACTATGATATTTGCTTGCGTATTGCTTTGGAAGACCTTTCAAAATCGTCGTAAACGCTATTCACCACCTGTTTTGTCACAACACTACAAATGAGAAGGCAGAGTTCAGGACTCAGAATCAGTATTCTAGTGATTTTTGTTTATTTAAAAACAAAACTAATATTTGATTCTCAGTAGCAATATTTACTAATACGTAGATATTATGTATTATATTACATGATGTTAGATTTCAGTATTTCTCATACCAGGGATGTTGAAAAATTATTGAATGTATACTCACAGAAACTCTGAAAAACAGTACTTAAAAGTGTCAGTAAATATATTTACATGAAGAAAAAAAGAAACAATCAAAGCAGAGGGATTGCCAAGTATTGCTAATGACAACAATAGTACTTGAAGAAGAACCCAGGAGCGTTTCCCCTGCCTACGTTCCTGAGGACAGAATTTTTTGAGGATTATACTATTGATGTTTGAGCTATAAATACATTGCTTAACTTTCTAACATCATTACAATTAAAAAGTAGAGTACATTCTATCAAATCTAACATTCTACCATATGTCAGACCGTTATTTACAGTTGATAGACTTTATTTATCCACTGAAACATCATCTGGTTAATCATCGAGTTTATACTGAGCTTGTGGACTTGTACTCTCTACAAATTTTTATGGAATCTCATAGCTTTGCAGTATGGGATTTTATGTGTTTAGTAAAAACACTTCAAAGAAAACTTACTTGTGTAACAGTACCTTGGTTACCACCAAAAGACATTTTTTCAGCTCGATTAATTAACGACATAGTTTTAGCTGAAGAAACTGATGAAGTTTCACCTGGTGTATTTATAAGTCATTTTGATCTTTATCTTGCTGGAATGCGTGAGATTGGTGCTAATACAATTCCTATTCAAAGTTTTATCGAGCAACTTCAAAATGGGAAATCTGTACAATATGCTCTGGATAGTGTCACAATTCCATCTGCAACTAAGGGATTTGTCCTCTCGACTATGAAAGCAACTTCTAAGTTAATTCACGAAGTCGCTGCTAACTTTTTGTTTGGTAGGGAAGATGTTATTCCATTCATGTTTCAACGCATCCTTAAAAGCTTAGATAATTCCAGATTCAACTGTCAGCAGTTATCTCTTTATCTAGAACGACATACCCATCTTGACGAGGACGTTCATGGACCAATGGGTGAGCAACTTCTGAAAAATTTATGTGGGGATGATGATGAAAAGTGGGAACAAAGCGCTATAGCTGCTCAAGAAGCTTTGTTATTCCGCATTTCTCTTTGGGACGGAGTGGTACTTCATATATTGAATGGTAAACGAAAAACTAGAGGAAGTCTCACCAGGTTGACTCTGTAGTCATCGCGGCGTTCACGTCGCAGCTAGTGACGTGAACTGAGTGGTCTTGGAGGGTTAAAGATACCCTCATCACCCGTTGAAACGATAAAACAGTAAAAGGCTTGGACGATTTATCCAGCTTTATCCAATAAAATTATAACTGAAGAAGCATTTAGAGCTAACGGCGCAGCGTATCCGTAAAAACTTACAGATGAGAACAAAGGTCATCTACCATAAACCCACAGTATAACTATTTACAAAGGTGTGTTCATCACATCTGAATATTTACAAGGTTTAAGCCATGTCTTTGAATTTCAAGATTCTGCAAGAAAGTTTTGCACTCATTAGACCGCACGCAACAAAATTTGCATCTAGATTCTATTACAATCTGTTTAATCAATATCCCGATCTGATGCCCTTATTTGCCAACACCAATATGGAGCAGCAGAACGAGAAGTTAATACAAACTTTGGTATTGGCAATTTACAATGAGCGTAACCTTGCTTACTTAGCAACTATACTAAGGGATTTAGGAGCAAGACATGTAAGGTATGGTGTCACGCTAGAACAGTATCCAATGGTAGGTGAGATGCTGTTAAAAACCTTTGAAGAATATTTAGGAACACACTGGACTCCAGAAGTGAAACAGGTGTGGACAGATGCTTATGCAGAGATAGTGAAGCTCATGCAAGAAGGGGCAAAGTCTTATGAAGAAAATCCTGAATTGGAGAATGAATTCAGAAGAATAAGTATCAACCCAGAAACAATAGAATTTGACTCGATAGAACCTTCTGTGACTACGTCTAGCTTTAATAATGATGAAGACAAGAATAATGAGGATATCTACAATGTAGAGAATGTATCGCAACCGACTACCAACCCAAACACGATGAATTCTGTTGCAACACCAACTTCTGTTACTACATCTAATAAATTGAACTTGAAGTTATTATTGATTATCGTTACAATTACTAGTGTATTGGGCGTTGGGCTGATATATGGTTTCAGTTTGGTCAAGGAACGACAAGAAATTATGACTCCAAAAGAATGAATAACCAACATTTTTAAAAATCTGAAAATTCAAGATTTTTACTTGTTATTGTTTCGTATGGTGCACATTTGCGTAAGCACAGAGTGTAAGCACAGTCTACTTTGGTGTTCAGATTCTGATTTTGAGCACTAAAAATAACGAAACAAATTCAATATTCGTTGTCGTAACCGTTCTAAAACAGGTCCTTCTTCAGCAACTCCGTCAGCAAATAACATTTCGTATATCAGTGGGACTCCTAACTGTAACTCTTCTAAAAGTGTACGTTGAGTAAACACATCTTGTGGCTTTCCTTCTAACAAAAGTCTTCCTCTATCCATGACTAATATCCAATCTGCCCAGCGATAGACTAAATCGAGATCATGAGTTGCCATCAAGATTGTTGTTCCAGATGCATGAATCTTTTTCAGAGTTGCCATTAAGTTACGCGTGTGTAGTCTATCCAAATAAGCAGTGGGTTCATCTAGCAATAATAGTTCTGGTTTTAGCACCATCACATCTGCTATTGAAACTCGTTTTTTTTGTCCCAAACTAAGATGATGGACTGGTCTTTGAGCAAGTTCAGTTAATCCAAATTCTACCAAAGCCTGCTCGACTCGCTGTTGAATTTCTACTTCTGGTAACCCCAAATTACACAAGCCGTAAGAAATATCTTCTTCAACAGTAGAGGCGACAAGTTGTTGTTCTGGATCTTGAAAAATCAATCCGACTTTTTGCCGTAACTTCATGAGGTAGTCACGGTTATATTGCAGTGGCTTACCCTGCCATGATATTCTTCCTTTATGAGGTTTATATAGACCATTAGCTAACAAAAATAATGTGGTTTTACCACACCCGTTTTGACCAATTAATGCACATCTTTTCTGAGCAGGGATTCGTAAAGTCAGACCATTTAAAGCCGACTGTTGTCCACCTGGGTAGGTATAATGTACCTGCTCAAATTCGAGTAACCATTCCTGCATATTGTCACCATTCTATAGATGCCTACAGGCTGAAATTTGTGAGGCTACGAAAGCAAGCTGTTCCATTCCAATCCTATTAACACTGCACATCCAACTATCGCTTCTATAGCGTAGCGCTTTGATGTTTGATAGCGATGCGGATGCCAAACCCGCAATTCTCCATTAAAACCTCGTGCTGCTAAACTTAAGGAGACTTGACGATAATTTTCTATTGTTCGCTTTAGTAATTGTCCAATCAACAGTGCTAAACTTTTCATTCCAGTTCTAAAAGTTCGATAGCCACCACGAGATTGTTGAGCTGTCCATAACTCGGCTGTGGTATTTAAAAAGACAAAAATAAAGCGGTACATCAGCAATAAAAGTTCTGTTAAAAGTACTGGAACTCCTATGCGACGCAAGATTTGCAAAAGTTCTGAAAAGGGAATAGTTAGCATGATAAAGTATAGGCAGGATAAAGAGGCGAGCGCTCGCGTTAAAATAGTCAATCCCTGCTCAATACCTTTGTGACTGATGTATACATAATAAGAGCCAAAACTCAACCCAGCGACTGAATCATTTGGCACTAAATGTATATGAGAAAAATCTACTCCATTCATGACTAAAGCAGGTAAACTCGTTAACCAAAATAGAGTAGCAAAATAAACTAATTTCAGATAAGTTTTAGCAGGAATCCCTGCATAAATAACAGTCCAAACGCTTATCCAAACTGCAATCAAAACTTGAACGAAAGGATGAGCAAAGGCAGTAATGAGTAGCAAAGCAGTTGCAAACAGCAATTTTTGTTCTGGCGGTAACCAACGTAAGCGATTTGTGTAAGCTAAGGTATCAATCTGAATTTTCATTTTGTTTTTTGCTTTGTTCAGAACGCCCCTTATATAATCCAATAACATAGCCAATCACACCAGCACCTATTGCTGCTTGCACACTAAACATGAGGCTTTCAACTTCTCCACTGGGCAACTCAATTAATGATTTAAACCAAGGTTCATATTGAGGCTGTATTTTTTTGATTTCCTCTTCAGCTTGACCATCTGCACCACCAAATTCTGCACCTTTGATTAGCAGAAGTGGACTGACAGTTAATAGGACTACTGCTAACAACAACAGCCAGTTATTCCATTTTTGATTTTGCTTAGTCATGATATTTCATATCAGCATGAATGATTGACTCGTCATGTGTAAGATATCAATTAACAGTTAGTTGTTAATTAGCAAAAAAGATAACTCAATTAATCTCTCACTACTTTCTACCATTTATTAGCTCTTGGTTTTCATAATATTTAACATTTCTAATTCTTGATGACCATAGTTAGAAAGCCAATTCCAAACTAAAACTGTCAACAACCCTTCACTAATTGCTAATGGTACTTGTGTGACAGCAAAAATTCCCGCAAATTTAATAAATGATGCCATAAAACCACCCGTGGCTGCGGGAAAAGCAAGAGCCAATTGCACAGAAGTCACAAGATAGGTTGTCAAATCTGCAACAGCAGATGCTAGAAATATCGCTAACCTTTGCTTGCCACTTTGCATAATCAAGCGGTATAGCCAGAAGGCAACAAATGGTCCTACAATTGCCATCGAAAATGCATTTGCCCCTAGTGTTGTTAACCCGCCATGCGCTAATAGTAGTGCTTGAAATAGCAATACCAAACTACCTAGCACTGACATAGCTAAAGGTCCAAATAGCACTGCTCCTAATCCTGTGCCTGTTGGATGCGAAGAACTACCTGTGACTGAAGGCATTTTCAATGCTGACAGCACAAAAGTAAAGGCTCCTGCTAATGCTAGAAGTAATTTTAGTTCAGGATTGGCTTTGGTGATGCGAGTGAGCGATCGCAATCCTAAAATGAAAAACGGTAATCCGACAATCCACCAAAAAACTGCCCAGCTAGGTGGTAAAAAACCTTCCATAATGTGCATGGCGTACGCTGGTTTCGGTAAGCACACAATCAAGTAAAAACTCACCATTGCCATCAAGATGAGACTCACTAACCTTGATATGACTTTTGACTTAGGCATAATTTTTAACACAATAACGACCTGCAGATGCTCAAGCTTTTAGTGTAAATCGGTGGGCGTCTTGACTTTAGAAATATCCTTCTGAGCGAAGGTTCCCGTTTTTGTAGTTAAGCATACGGAGATATCCTATAGCAAAAAGGTCTTAGCTACCATTTTGCCTTCAGCTACTAAGAAATACGCATCATATATTTTTGGTTGATTTTTTGTTGTTTTTAAAACAATAATATCCATGTGACTACGGTACGCAAGAAAGAAAAAGTTAAAATTCTTTCACGAGACCTTTTTTAGAATTGGAATCGCGAGTTGATAACGTTAAAAAAATTAGGCTTTTTTTATTGATAATCATTATCACACAGATAAGCATTTTGAAGAATATTGACAATTATTATTAATTGTTTTAGTATTCCATCAGGAAATAATCGAAAAATTAGCAACGTTATCAGCAATTTCATATTGCCGCTAGTTATTTACTAGTTATTTATACAATCATGCCTAACCATTCTGTTTTAGAGCAAGAAAGACTATGGAGCCGCCGTAATCTGTTGATGTTGGGCTTAGCAGGTACTGGTGTGGCTGGTGCGGCATTATGGCAAATACTGAATTCTCGAAGCCAGTCACGGGTAAAAGTGCCACCAATGGAGATGCAGACAACTGCTGATTTAGCAACCCCCTCCAAGATGGTACGAGAATTTGACTATGGTACGGTAAAGCGAGAAAATGGACGTGTCATTCGAGAATTTCGATTAACTGCTGGTACTTCTGCGATTCGGCTTAATAGTGCTGTTTCTTTCAACATTTGGGATTTAAATGGTCGGATACCAGGACCAACACTTAGGGCAAAACAAGGCGATCGCGTGCGGGTTTTGTTCTTCAACCAGGCGGGACATTCCCACTCTCTACATTTTCATGGCGTTCACCCCTCAGAGATGGATGGTATTCGTCCAGTTCGCCACGGTGCAGCAACGATCTATGAATTTGACGCGGAACCTTATGGCGTTCATTTGTACCACTGTCACATTGAACCAGTTACTCGTCATGTTGCAAAGGGGCTATATGGAATGTTTATCATCGATCCCCCCACTCCACGTCCTCCAGCAGATGAGATCGTACTTATCATGGCTGGGTATGACGTGAATGATGACAGTCGTAATGAACATTATGCCTTCAACGGTCTGCCCGACTACTACATAGATAATCCTATCCGCATTTATCAAAATCAGTTGATTCGACTGTACGTCCTGAATATCATTGAATACGACCCAGCAGTCACCTTTCACCTACACGCCAACTTTTTTAAGGTTTATCCCACAGGAATGACAACCAAACCGTCTTTTGAAACTGATGTGATTACAATGGGGACAGCCGAACGACACATCTTAGAATTTGCCTTTCGCTATCCAGGTAAGTATATGTTTCATCCTCATCAGGATGCGATCGCCGAAAATGGATGTATGGGTCAATTTGATGTCATAGCTCAAAGCAATCAAAAGATGACGTAACATCAGACTTAATGGTTATCCAATTCATCTACTATTTGTTATTCAATGGGACAATAGTTTTTTGCAATTCTATTTTGTAGTTAATTTTAGATGACTACCCGAATAGATAACTCATCAAAGTGAGTAATGCCGAGCAGTACAGATCGGTGTTACCCACTTGGCTTCAGCGTCAAGTTATACTGTAGCAAAAGCACTCTGGAGATTTGGTTGAGATGGATTCTATCCAGCAGTTCCAACAGTTTTTTGAAGCGTGTGTCGGTAACTGGACCACGGAACGTACCTACCATTACTTGAGCGAGCAAGAAGTAGAGCGATCACACACAGAATTTGTCATCCAACCAATCACCTCACAAATCAAAGCAAAGGTTTTGTCTGATAACGGGTATGCGACTCCGCCACTTTTAGATAGTCTACCAGGATATCATCTTGCTTTTGAAACCGTGTCCGAAAAAGGCGAGAAAGCTGCCCATGCACTGAATATGCTGTTTGTCTACGAGCAACCTGACTCCCTGATTTTGCAAGGCGACTATCTGCGCGATCGCGCCTACGAAGAAGCCCGACCGATGATCGCTAAATTTTGCTTTGACCCACAAAAGCGAGAATTGCTCATGACCACAACCTACACCCGTGTTGTGTCAGTGGACTCGATCACGCTGATTAACCCAAATCTCCGCATCCGCCGGATTCTTAACTATCACCGTCCTCCCACAGGACAATCTCTACAAGATGTCGTACTCGTGGGTTTTGGAGTTGAACAAAAAACTCATGCTTAAAACAGTACACAGTACACAAGTCAGGAGTCAGGAGTCAGGAGTCAGGAGCGGAGCCACCAGCCCTTCGGGTTCACAGTCGCCTGTTGTCGGGAAACCCTACCAAGAGCGCTGCTTCACCGCAGAGCCTCCGGTCAGAATAAAAGAGTTAATTGATTCTTCTATTCTGAATTCTGGATTCAGCAATACTGAATACTTCTTCAAACTGATAACTGATAACTGTTAAGTTTCTCATAATCTTTACAAGTTAATAAAGAAACGTTAATTTTTATATATTGCGAATGCTTACCTGGTGACTAGAGTTCTAGATGCCAGGATAGTCCAGTTTGAAAAACTAAATCTGGACTGTTGTCGCTATCGCAGCTTTAAACAAAAGCGATTGACTGCATCACAGTGATGTATGAGTGATGTCAAACTGATGTAACTAATCTACACAATAAAACTCCATGATTCTTAATATTTTTGGTTACAACGTTATATGAAGATTGAGGTTGTGCAAGGTGTCAAACCTTGGTAAAGGGTTAAAAAACTCAGTTTTTCTAGCTCTTGGAGTCAATAAAAACTCTAAACTCTAAAATTTGTTGCTTGAAAAAGCAATTCAAAATTTACTTAATCTTTTGAGACAATCGCTCTCAGCTTACGTCGTTAATCAGGAGATGAGCTTAATGCCTTTTGGACCAGCGTCACGCTTAGGAGTTAGCTTATTTGACGAAACCCCTCCACAGGAGTGGGTTCCCGGTCGTTCTGACGCAGAAGCAGAAACCCTCATCCAAGCCGTCTACAGGCAAGTGCTGGGTAATGCATACGTCATGGAAAGTGAGCGGCTAACAGTGCCAGAGTCACAATTTAAACGTGGTGAACTCAGTGTTCGTGAGTTCGTCCGGGCTGTAGCAAAGTCCGATCTCTACTTCTCCCGCTTTGGTGACTGCCCTCGCTATCGTTTTATCGAGCTAAACTTCCGGCATTTGCTCGGTCGCGCCCCCAACAGCTACGATGAAATGAAAGCTCATAGTGCCATTCTGGATGCAGGTGACTTTGAAGCTGAAATTGACTCCTACCTTGACAGTGACGAATATCAAAACACCTTCGGTGAAAACTTGGTGCCTTACATCAGAGGTTACAAGACCGAAGCATTGAGCCATATGATTGGTTTTACCCATACCTTCCAGTTAGTGCGAGGTGCTTCCACTAGTTCTCTCAAAGCAGATTTGGCAGGTAAGACACCAAAACTCAACTCATTAGTCATTAATGCAACGCCAACCGCAGTCGTTCCGCCAGGAAGCACCTTCCGTAACCCACCAGTAGGTGCGCGTGTTCGTCTTGGTGTTGGGGCAACTGAAGAAGGTAAAGTTTACCGCATCGAAGTCACTGGCTACCGTTCAAATGCCGTGAATCGGGTTTCTAAGTTCCGCCGTAGCAATCAAGTTTATTTGGTGCCGTTCGAGAAACTTTCGGAAGAGTATCAACGAATTCATAAACAGGGTGGTGTGATCGCTAGTATCACACCTGTATAAAAAAGAATTAGCAATGAGCCGTGATCTGGTGCATTGAGCAGATAGTGCTGTTGTGAAGCAGCGCTGTTGCGAGAGTTTCCCACGCCCAGGCGACAGTGCAAAGTACACACCCTTGGCGTGTTCAAAGGATACACTCATGAGTCCTATGCCAGCAGGGCACGTAGCAAACAGACTGTGTAAACGTCGTAGCGGTGCCGTAGGCATAGGTTTGACTCATAGCTATGAACTGAGTTTTGAATTCTGAGCAAAGTATTAGGAGTATTCACGTAAATTATGGCAACAATAACACCAATAGAACTCTGGCCCACTCGCACTCTGGAGGATGTGCAAGCAGTCATTCGGGCTGTTTATAAGCAGGTTTTAGGCAACCCTCATGTGATGGAAAGTGAGCGTCTGGCGTCAGCAGAATCACAACTAAAAGATGGTAGCATCACTGTACGGGAGTTTGTCCGCGCAGTTGGCAAGTCTGATTTTTATCGCTCCCGCTATTTTGAACAGTGTGCTCCGTACCGTTTTATCGAGCTAAATTTTAAACACTTCCTCGGTCGTCCACCCCAATCTCAAGCAGAAATTTCTGAACACATTGTTCGTTGTGTGGAAAAGGGATACGACGCTGAGATTGACTCCTACATCGATAGCGAAGAGTACCAGTCAGCATTTGGCGAAAATGTTGTACCCTACAATCGCGGAGTGCAAACACAAGTTGGTCGGAGTCAGGTTACATACAACCGGACATTCGCTTTAGATCGTGGTCCTTCTCAAATCAGTAGCGCGGTTAAGTCATCTCAACTGGTTTATGCAGTGGCTACCAACAGCCCGAACAAGATAAAACCAGCAGATGTTAGCCTTGGTGGTTCAGGTGAAGCGAACAAAAAGAAATTTAAGATTTTAGTGCGGGGTTCCAAGTTTGATAGTCCGCGCCGGTTCAGCACCACCGAATACATTGTTCCTGGTGACCGGATGACCCCTCAAATTCAGCGGATTAACCGCACCGGTGGTAAGATTGTCAGTATCACTGAGATTGTCTAGACTTTAATCTTTAAAAATTGCATAGGCATGTCCTTTGCAATTCAACAGAGCGATCGCCCTTGTTGTGCCAAGCTTGTTTACACAAGAACAGGCTTAAGCGTTCCAGAGAAACCGGGCAAAGTCGCTTTGTGACTTTGGGCAGTAGGGTACGCGGCTTGGGCGATCGCCTTTTAGAAATCAAAAATTGTCTTCAAAGGCGATCGCTCAAAGGATTAAAATTTTAGATGACGCCGTGCAATGACTCATGGAGCCGTTTCCTTACAAAGGACTCAGGTTAGTCATTTGCTGTAAATACTCAAAATTAACCTCGAACCTATCCAATCAGCTTTTAAGTCATTTTTCCTTTCGACGATTAAATCACTCCCAGCGATTGCTCAACTGTATCAAACTCAACAATAAAAACTCTTTTTAGGAGGAATTCTCATGGCACTTTGGATTGCAGATGCAGAATCCGTTGAACTACGCGCCAATACCTCAGAAGATGAACTACAGATCATCATTCGATCTGTCTATCGGCAAGTGCTGGGCAATGCCCACATCATGGAAAGCCAACGCCTCAGCAGTGCAGAATCCTTGCTACGCAATGGCGACATTACCGTCAGAGGATTTGTCAGAGCTGTTGCTCAATCCGAACTCTACCGCTCATTGTTTTTTGAGACTTCATCTTCCTACCGTTTCATTGAATTGAACTTCAAGCATCTGCTGGGACGTCCTCCGCTTGACCAAGCTGAAATTTCGGAACACGTCCAAACTTACAATCAGCAGGGCTACGAAGCCGAGATCAACTCCTACATTGACAGTGATGAGTATATCCAGAGTTTTGGCGAAAACCTCGTTCCTTACTCACGTGGTAATCGGACTCAAACTGGCATCAAAAATGTCACCTTTAATCGTACCTTTGCTTTAGACCGGGGATTCGCAGCCTATGATGCTGCTGGCAAAAAGGCAAAATTGATTAGCGATGTGGCGGGTAACCTCCCAACAAAAATCAAATTCCCAGCAGTTGGCTCTGGAGCTTACAGCAACACTGGCAAGCGTTTTCGGATTACTGTTTCCAAGGGTAGCTTTAATCCCCGTATGAATCAGGGCAAAGTCACTTTTGAAGTTGGCTACAACCAAATGTCACAGAAGATTCAGAACATCCAAAAGACTGGCGGCAAAATCCTCAGTATTACTGAAGTTGCTTAAATAATAATCCGGACAAGAGCTATGAGTCAACACTAACCAGTAAACAGAGCTACCAAGACGATAACTTTTGACTGGTAACTGTTCGCTGATTGATATGGCTTTTGGCTCTTGTCCTTCACCCCAAATGTCAGTTCTTCCCTCTTGATTTGATAAATCACAATCGTCATTAGTCACACAACGTTTCAGAATCGGCAGCAAGGTGGCAAACAAACAGCCAAAAAATGAGTGGTTCTTCTGTTGCGAAAACAATTTATTGCATGAAACCGATGGATATTACGCAGTTTGTTGAGCTTTCAATTGGACGTTGGCGATCGCAGCGCAGTGCTCATCATTTGGCATTTAGCCACTTTGAAGCTGTACAATCAGTCATTGATATCGTCACCCTCTCGCCGGATGATTCTGCTGTTATCGACCTTTGTAAATCCTACAAAATTGACACAACCCAGATAGTATCTCCTTTTCGGATGACTTGGGAAGGACAATCGGATTGGGATGAAAACGCAGAGATTAAAGGGAGTAGTATCTTGGTACCAGTTCCCGATCCTAATGTCCCCAATCAGGGCAAATTACTCAGAGATCAGGGATACGCTGAAACCGTAGCCGCTGCTGGTGACTATCACATAACAGAAGACGGGACATTTGTGCTGCTGACGACATATGATCGGGCGGCGGCTGAGGAAAAAATCTGGTTTGCCAATCCAAACTTACGATTTCGGGTATCACTCATCAAAACGAGTGGTGGAAGTGGAGTGGTGACTGCTTCCTTTGCCTCAGAAATTCGTTCGCTGTCTAAATAGTTCAGTAAGCGAGTTAATATTTATCAATTATAACTGATACTGGTAACTGACAATTCATAACTGACCTCACAACGCACGATCATGACTTCAGTAAAAGCCAATGATTTCATAACGCTGGCTCAATGGATGGCAGGTGATTTCAGTAATTACAAGCAATCCTACCAGAACCCTCAGCAATTTGCTCATATCCATATCTTTTTTCGTCCCTTACCTTTTGAATTTTTCAACGCGATTGGTTTTTACTCAGAACAAGTTTATGATCACGACTTATGGAGCCCCTATCGTCAGGGAGTGCATCGATTAGTTGATCAAGGAGAACAAATTTATATTGAAAATTACGGTCTTGACGATCCATTGCTCTATGCAGGAGCAGCACGGGAATTAAGTATTCTTAGAACAATCACACCCGATTGCATCGAACGACGATATCACTGCTCTATGATTTTTAAACGAGAAGGCGAAATGTTTCGAGGTAGTGTAGAGCCAGGAAACAAATGCCTGATCGAGCGAAAGGGATGTTTAACCTATCTGATCAGTGATGTGGAGGTTACGGAAACAACGTGGGTTAGCCTTGATAAAGGTATGAATGTTAATACCCATCAACAAGTCTGGGGTTCTACCTTTGGGGCGTTGCAGTTTGAGAAGCGTGAAAGTTTTGCAAATGAACTTCCTGTTGATCGTCTTTGAAGCAACTGTTTTATGAACGCATTAGGTGAGCAAACTGCAGCTGGGGTAAAAATAGGGATGTTACCACCGGAAGCTCAAAAAAAGATGCAATGCTGGATCCGGAGCCGACATCTGATCTGTTGCGGAAATTTTTTTGTTTTTGAATCGGTTGATTATAGTGCGGTGGAACGATTTTCAGAGTGTATTGCAGCGCTGGGAGGAGCGTTGTTATCCATTGAACCCATTGGCAAAATCTGGATGGGTGATCATCGTCAGGTGATTCTTTATCGGGCGAAAGCAAGTTTACATACACCTCATCATACCTTAAAGCAATACTGGCTGAAATACGGTGGTTTTCGGACAAGATTTGATGAACGTGTTTAAGAAAATATATGATATATAGCCGCAAGCGGTCAGAGGTAACAAGTGGGTTCTTTTGTTATGGATAAATAAATAAATTATCCATCTTGTGGGGTTGGCATCTTGCCCGCCCTTATCCAGAGGCAGGCGAGACGTCTGCCTCCACAAAAAGCAGTTGGATATTTTTTTCTTTGGAAGTTCCTTAACTTGTTACAAATGCGGTTCGAGTGACTCCAGCAAACGTGGAGGTAGCATCCTGAGTAGCTGCTAATAGCATTAGGACTGAGATGAGCGTTTCTTGACAATCGTCACAGGCTTCTCAATCTTCGGTAGGTTGCTGAAGAAATCGGCAGAAACACCAAACACCGCCGCCATAACATCGTTTGGCATGAGGCTAAGTGAGTTGACAATACCGATGTCGTTGCGTGGCTCTGGCAGACTACTGTTAAACAGAACCAGGACAACCAGGTCTTCATCATCGCTGGCATTTTCAAAGTAGTGAAATAAGCCTTGAGCAGCGAACACAATATCGCCCTGATCGGCTTCAAAGGTATAATGCTCCTGTTGAAGCCCTTGAATCGCCCACTTAGCCTTCCCAGATACCACGTAGTTCAACTCCCACGCACTCGGATGCCAATGGGGTTCCCGAATGCCGCCAGGTTTGAGGCGGATTAAATAGGTGGCTCCCTTTTGATCTGCAAGAGCAGGCCAATTGTCTCCGTTTGCACCCCGTAGATCTCCTCCGTCAAATGTACTCGGAGTTAAAGCCTCAAGATGAAACAGGTAGGGGCATGAGGGATCTACACCCCCATTCACATTCTTGGGACCTGTACTCGCATTTGTCATATCTGTATCTCCTTTTTTAGATAGGTAACGCAAGTTGCTAGTTAGTACCCCTAAACAGTATCTTAAAGATACAAAAACTTGGTTTTCAAGTATTGCGAGTTACAAAAAGCTAAAGCTTTGTACTTAAAAAGGGGCGCTTTTTGATAACTAGCAACTTGGGTTAGGTAAAACGTTGATGTTCAATAGCCTCACTAATCAGAGTGGTCGATGGTTAACACATCGCCCTTTCAGACATATCATCGTTCTATTCATTGGACTATCTGGCAGTGGAGTGCCCGAATCGATGCGTAAGTGCTAGCACTTACGCATCATATATTATATATATCATACTATTTTTGGGCTTTTGAGCCTTGTCTAACACTCAACACAGTAAATTACGCAACTAAATCAGAGTTGTACGAACCTGTATTTCTCACAAGTTCCGTGATTGCCCAACCGGCTGTGCGCTCCGCGCAATCGCACTCCTCATAATCTTTACTCAGAAAAAGTTTTGCCATTATTTTCAGTCATTAACGATCTCGGCGGACGCCTTGAGCAAACACCATCCGCCACGGCTGAATATTTGAATTCGACGGCGCACACTGCGCTACAGCGAGGGCTTCATAAAGCAAAGCCCGTGGCACTGGTTGAGATAAGAATTTGCGTGTTGAGTGCCGGTCTTTGATAGTTTGATCTCGATCAAACATATTAACTGTACGTTCGCTCAATTTTGAAGTCACCAATTACTTATGCAAAAACCACGCCGTGATAGTAATTGAAGACTTGAATATTTCGGGTATGATGCAAAATCATGGATCTTGCGAAATCCATATCTGATTGCGGATTCTATGAATTTAAGCGGCAGCTTGAATACAAATGCAAGAAGTTTGGAAGCAAGTTAGTTTTAGCAGATAGATGGTATCCGTCTTCTAAAACCTGTAGTAATTGCGGTTGCAAGAAAGAATTCCTGTCGCTGAGTGAACGTGTTTATTCATGTGAACATTGCGGACACATAATGGACAGAGATTTAAACGCTGCAATCAATTTGAGCCAGTGCTCCGCTTGTGTTAAGCGCGTTGTAGGCGGAACGCCTTCCCGCAGGGTAGCACCTGGCGTATCGCGAAGGGCTAAGGCGTGAATGCTTTCTGTTAGCGCAGCGGCGCGTTAGCGCGGGATAACCGCTCCCATGCTCCCTATGAAGAAAGAAGTAAATGTCTAGACTTGTCTAGGTTTTATATAGCAGAATTGATGAATGTGTCAGTCACCACCGCTGTTGATTGTAGAAGTCGTCAGTCTGGAGTTGATAAAACGGGATTATCGCTACAAACGCTCTGAATACGCAGCACTGGAAGTCCCTGAATATTGGATTGTAGACCCAATGGAAGCGAAGATTTCAGTATTGTTGTTAGAAGAAGGGCTGTATGAAGAAACAGTGTTTACCAATAGCCAAAGAGTTATATCACGGACTTTTCCCGAATTGGCGATAGCTTCGCTGCTGCCTTCGGCAGATCGCTCCTGAGCAAGTGTTTAGCGCTGATCTTTAAAAGTGAGTTTCCAAACATCCTTTGTTTATTTCAACTTGATAGCGATCTGCCGAACGCTCATGCGCAAAGCGCTTTGCAAAGTAAGACAAGCGGAGCGCTCCGGCCCCCTAAGGGGCTAGCTATCGCCGAGCATTCAAATTAATCACTTGCTCCAAACGAGATAACGCACTCAACGCCGACTCCCGTACATAAGAATCAGCAGAATCATCAGTTGTCAAAGCTTTGAGGACTTCTATTGCTCGTTCATCTCCAGTTGAAGCGAGTGCGTTGACGACTGACACCGCCACCGCTACATTATCTGTCGTTTTCAGCGCCTGGGCCAAGATATCAAAAGCAGGCGAACCAACCTCACCCAATGCCATTACAGCAGCAATATGAACCACCGGATTGGAGTCATTGATTGCAATTTGCAATCCTTCCAAACCTTCGCTTGGAAAAGGAACGTCTGGATAGTTAACTGCAATTTGTGCTAAAGCCTTCGCACAGCTACCCCGCACAGTCACATTGTCGCTGTTAAGTAACGATTCTACCAAAGGTGGTACACTATCTACACCAATCATCCCCAATGCCTTGACTGCTGCTCGACGATAGACGACATCTTCGTCATTAAGAATGCTCATCAGGCGAGGAATCGTATTTTCATCGCGGTTTTCTGTCAACTGTAGCATTGCTCGTTCCCGTAGGTTGGGATTGGGATGTTTGAGTTGTTCAAATAGCGAATCTACTGTCATGGGTTTTATCGTTATAAGGATGCAGGAGTGTGAGTTGCTTTGGCTCGAATTAACCAGTTGTTGTCATTTGCCACAATTGCATGAGCAGTGGTATCGCCGAGTTTTTCTAAAGCCATTAATGCAGCATACTTCAAATCCCAGATTTTCGTCTCCAGAACAGCTTTCAAAAGGGGAATAGCACTAGGATCGCCGAATTCACCTAGAGCGATCGCCGCCCCTGCGCGAGATTTTTGAAACTGAGGTTCGCGATTGTGCAACGCTTCAACAAGCAAATCATAGCCTGGAGCATACTTTAGCCATCCCAAGAGTTTCATCACATGGTAATGCGCCCCATAGTCGTTGTGAGCGTGAGCAGTATAAGTTGCCATAAGAGCTTCACCTGCACTTTCAGGATATGCTTCTAGTAAGGTCTGAGTTGCCAGATAACAACGCCCAAAATCGGTGTCATACAGTTCCCGAATCAGGAATTCTACTGTTGGAGTCTCGTCGTAAGCGTGTACTAACCTCAATGATTTTGGATGGTCAAAAATCACCTGCTCTAGTGACGGTTGAATCTCTGTAAAAGTTATCGCTCCGGCTGGAATACCAGCTTCTGCCAATAAACGAATCCCGCGCAGCCGAAAGACAAGTGATACAGGACATTGGGCTATTTGAGGAATCGCATCGTAATACCGTGAGTCAATCAAATCTTGGATGCACAACCGACGCGCATAAACATTCGGGTGTTGGAGTAGCGCTATCACCTGATCGATAGTCGTGTAGTCCCCAGTAAAGCGACAAACGGCAGAAATTGCTGCACTTGCTGTAGGTTTGTCATTGCTATCTACAAATTTGCGGATGCGTTCCAGTGCTGGCTGATAATCTAAATTTGCCAGAGTATGAATAATCACCCGATAGGTTTGCCCTGGTTTTTCGAGCAATTGAGCGATTTCTTCGAGTATGTCTGAGTCTTGGGTGCCAATCTCACCAATAGCCCATACCGTATTTTCAACTAGATAACAGTCTTCATCTGCAAGACATGTACGGATGACGCTTAAGGCTTGCTGTGCTTGCAACTTCCCCAGCGATTCCACTGATTTCCGTCGCACGATGCGGTTATCTAGGGAGGGGTCAGTGTTCTGTACCGCCCTCATCAGCGCGTTGATAGAGCGCTCTGTCGGGAAGTTTACCAACTCGGAAGCAGCCACGTAGCGAGAGTCATCCTCCGCCAACTGGTCTAGAGGCGTATCCAAGAGCGCAATAGCCTCTTCTTCGGTTAATCCAAAAAGGTTGGAAAAGCGCTTATCCATAAGTTACCAGTTAACAGTTAACAATTACCAGTTACCAGTTATCAATTATCGGTGACGACAACCTGCTGCAGGGGGATCTCCCTCCGTAAGCATCTGGCGTATGCCCAGAGGGCACGCTTTGCGCATACCCGGAGGGTAAGCTTGTTCACCCTCCGGGGAAGACCTCCGGTCTCGCTGCGCGTTCCGCCAGTCGCCTGGGCGTGGGAAACCCGCCTCATGCGCGCCCTTACTCACTGATAACTGATGACTGATAACTCATGAAAAACATAAACCTGGGGATTCTCAAACCAATACTTAACCTCTTTTGGCAAAGCACTAGATTAAGAATCCCCAGGACTGACGAACCTAAGTCCAATCAGCAGAGATTATGAACTCACCTATGAGAGGGAGTTGATAACATAGTCGAGCAGAGAGTTGTATTCAACCAAAGCTTGAGCGGACATATCGCGAGGAGCGCAACCACGGTTACGAGCAAATCTCAATGCTTCAACGTAAGGAGCGGTAGGCAGATCTAAAGCACGATAAACTTCACGACCACCAGCAATACCCCACTCATCCAATGGACCAGTACCGCCAACTACCAAGCTGTACTGAACTAGGCGCATGTAGTGTTTGATGTCGCGCAGGCACTTGTCTTTTTTGACTTGAGTGCTGTTAGCTTCACCATCATTGTTCAGGTAAGGATACTTTTTGATGCAAGCATCGTAAGCTTCTTTAGCTACGTTGTCGAGATTACCACTGAGCTTTTCAGCAGCTTCTAGACGAGCGCTAGCACGTTGGATGCTACCTTGAAAGGATTCTAAGTCAGAGGTGCTGGGGAAACGACCAGCAGCATCAGCAGCTGCGATGACTGTCGTAACAACTGATTTCATGTTTTGATATCTCCAGAAATAGATATTTAACCGTTTATTTCAATTCAAGAGCGCTAATTGCTTCGGCTGTTGTTTAGCTCAGAGCAGCAATAACACGATCAAAGTAGCTAGCAGCTTCAGCTGTTAAAGCAGAGCAGTCACCTTGAATAGCTCCCATTTTGCGGAATTTCTTACCACCATTAGCTTCTGTATTGGTGTCGTTGATGTGAGCCAATGAGCTAGCTTTCATGATTTGAACTGCACGTACTGTGGAGGTGGTGGGTACGCCCAGAGCTGCATAGGTTTCTTTCAAACCATTCAAGCAACGATCATCGAGAACAGAAGCATCACCAGCCAACAAAGCGTAGGTGACATAACGCAGGACGATTTCACCATCGCGCAGACAAGCAGCCATGCGGCGGTTGGGGTAGCAGTTACCACCAGCTTGGATCAAGCCTTGGTTTTCACAAATCATCCCAGCGATCGCATCAGAAACGATACAGCTAGCGTTGCTAGCAATCGCGTTCACAGCATCAAGACGCTTGTTACCTTCAGAAACAAAGGAGCGAAGCGCACTAATTTCGCCTGAGCTTAGAGTGCCAGTTTTTGCATCTGCCGCAACAACGGCTCTGGAAAATGCGTCGAGCATTGAACTCTCCTTATCTTCTATGTTCTTAACCTTGCCCTAGACAACACATCTTTGGACAAGACATTTATGAAGATAAAAGAAGATGTATACAACCGTCTCAGTTATGAGAAACAAAGCAACAATCTGTAACAATTTCAAGCCCCTAGCGTCAGAAAGTTTGCTAGGGGCTTGAAATCTGGAGAGTTTCGACGCCTGGAATCTGTTCGTTGAAATACCGACTCCACCTGGATGATCACGATTCAATCTGGGCGATCAGGTGTTTAATCACATTTTCTTTAATCATTAATTGCCGCAGGACTTCCAACAACAGTCCTTGAGCCTGATCCTGATTCAACCCTTTAACCTGTTGCTCATATGTTTTCAGGCTGAATTCTTGCTCCAAGCTAAGTGCTAAAGGAATTTCCATCATAAATGTGCCCTCAATCGACGAATGACATATGAAAGAGCCAATAAAGTTCAAGCTTGAACTGCCATGGTGTAAAATGACACTTTTGGCAGCGAGTTTCTCTAAATATTTAGAATATTGTATTCTTGTTACTTAATATAACAAAATCTTGACAGAGTGTCTACTTTGTAAATTGTTCTTAGGTCGGCAATGAACATGAACTGATGCAGTAGAAGCTTTATCATAAAAAATGGAGTGCAGTAGGTTATCTAAAATTTCTACACCTACCCCAAATTACTGAGTGAGTTGGAGTAAGAACATCAGTCTGGAGGCTTGGACTTATTAATGGACGCAATGGAGTTTTTTCAACAAAGTGCTGGCTGTTGGCGATCGCAGCGCACAACCCATCACCTCGCCTTCAAACGATCTGAAGTTGGTGAATCTCAAATCAAAGTAGATACTCTGGCAGCAGATGATCCAGAAGTGATTGCTTTGTGCGAATTCCACTCCATTGATGCAAATCTGGCGGTTGGGGGTTGCAGCGTCAGCTGGGGAGGCTCAATGGGCTGGGATCAAGAAGGCGAGAATCATGAGGGCAAAACTGTGTTTGCCCTAGTACCAGATGCAGATAATCCCCGCAAAGGTCGGTTACTCCGTGATAGAGGCTATGGCGAAATCGTACCAGTTGTCGGTCAGTACCATATGGATGATGATGATGGATTGGTTCTGATTACCGAATATGACACCATGAGTTCAATAGAACGCTTCTGGTTTGGGAGTCCCGATTTGCGAATGCGAACCAGTACTGTGAAGCGCTTCGGCGGATTCAGCACAGCATCATTCTGCACTGAAACCCGCATTGGGACAGATTCATTGAGTCATCCAGAAGTCAAGCCAGGAGATGCTGTCATCTCGGATGTCACCCCCACCCAAGCTCAAGAAATCCTTCAAGCCCGACAAGACATCTCCAGACAATATTTCTCCTTGTTAGGTTGGTGATTGATAGTCACACAAATGACGCATACACCCGTGGAGTTGAGTATCTGCGGGTGATGCAAGGCTTTGTGTTAGCTCCAGCGATGGTAGATGTGATAGAGAACTTACGCGATAGCACGATTATCTGCACATGGATTGGTGAAAACATTGATGTGGTGAATCAAGCTCTTCGATGCTGTCTGGAAGATTGCCACGAATGTTTTTATCCTAAAATGCGCCCCGCCATCAGAATTTTTGCGGTTCCCCTGGCTCAAAAATTTGGGCTAGATGGTTTATGTAATATTTCGACAAGCCCAATCACAATCCTCATTGATGCAGGTCGGGTTAATCCTAAGAATTGGTTGAGCATTGTTGCCCATGAATACGTTCATGCTTATTTGGGCAGTCCCGGTCATGGTCAGGATTTTGCAGCCGTTCTCTCTCATCTTTGTCTGGGGTTAGGACTAGAAACACCACCAGAGAAAATGGACGCGTTCAGCTTACGTCGCTGGCCTCCTTATCCTTCAATCGTAGACCCCCTGGCATTTTGGAGAGGAGAGACGGGAATCTGTGAACTACCAAGAATGAAGCTTGGCTAGATCTATTGAATTAAGAATTGAGTTGGGGACGGATGTAGAGATCACAAAATCTCAAAGTCTGAGCCTGTCCACGTGCTGTGGTGCGAATTGTGATGTTAACGGCTTTGTTATTATCTGCCCACAGAACGCGAATAGAGCCATCATCATCAACTTTTTTGACTCGTCGCATTGTGGTATTTTCAAAATGTCCAGCAATAATTTCTTCCACTGGTTCAAGTTCAGCTAGTTTTTGAGCAAATGCTAATGTCCCTTTAGGATAATGATGCTTAACTTCATCAAGTGAGCTAGAGATTTTATCAGCAGGAGAAACCGAAGAAGCATTAGGTTGTGCCAACAATTCTCCTATTTGTCGTTGTTGATGAACTCGCTTCCAGAGAATCTCACCTGCGGGAGAGAGAAATACATACTCTTCTAAATCAGGAGGTAGAAGAAGTTGCCAAACGCGATCGCGCTCTGGTTCTGAAATAACTTTGAGACGTTGTTCGACTTCAGATTGTTTTCGCGGTTCTTCATCCAGCCATGCAAAAAAGCTTTCATACTCCAGCAATAAATCTATATTCCAACTAACAGGTAAAGCTGGAAAAGTAATAGGTTGCTGAAAATATTGGTAAATATATTTTACTGGCACTTGAAAAATCATTCCGACCATAGTCGTGTAGGCAATTTCTGCTTTGAAGCCGCCAGTAGCATTGATGATGACTTCCCGATGTTGTCGCTCCGCCTCGTTAATTTCATCTATGAGAATATTAACCAACTCTCGTAAGCCATGACGCTCAAATTGAGCCTCATTTTGTTCTAAAGGCAACTTTCTGCTCCGAACTTTTGACCAATTTTGATTTTGCAAGTATCTCTGGATTTCTTTGGCACACTTTTCCCCTTCTGGCGTAGTCGTATACAACAACACAATTTCATCATCACAGTGAGCAATTTTCAGTAGAGAATTCGTTTCTGCTGAAGCAGCTTCTGCTCCTACTTGTTTCCAAACAAAGCGTAATTCCTCATCAGTTACCTCGTTTTGACGCTTTTTCAGTTCACGAGCAGCATTGCTCAATAAAGATGTTCCTGTTGTTGTGATAATTGTTCGCATACTTTTACTCCTATCAAGTTGATAATATCTCTCAATTCCACCTCTTCTGAACTAGCAGAGGTTTAGCATCTGAAGCTGCACAGACAGGGCCAGGGGTTAGGTTCTCCCATCTACCGATGTAACAGATGCACTCATCTGTCTTAAACAGTACTATTTTATACGGTTAATTTTTCAGATTAAGTGCGATCGCTCATCTTGAGCAAAAATTAGTCAACAATGAGAAAGCAGCTTTCTTCAAACCTTATCTGTCCAACTCTTCACCCAATCTCAAGAATCAGTCACTCTTGTATTCAGAACCCCGACTTCTTAAAGAAATCGGGGTTCTAGTTTTTTGTGTTGGTTTTGTTTCAGTTTCATCTGGTTTCCAACTAATCCGATTTAACCCAATCGGTAGGGAGTTAAATGCCAAGAAGTAACAGGAGGCTCTATAAAGTTTCCAACTAATCCGATTTAACCCAATCGGTAGGGGCTATTTCTTTTTCCGCCGCCGCCGATGCTGCTGAAAAAGTTTCCAACTAATCCGATTTAACCCAATCGGTAGGGTATAAAATTACCAAAATTAGACAAGTGAACTCAATTGTTTCCAACTAATCCGATTTAACCCAATCGGTAGGGCTAGGTCAGATCACTTATGGCATTTGTCTAGTAAAAAGTTTCCAACTAATCCGATTTAACCCAATCGGTAGGGTCTCAAAATCAACCTCAACCTACTCCTTCATCTAACAGAGAGGTTTCCAACTAATCCGATTTAACCCAATCGGTAGGGACTGGTTCAAAAATCTTGATCGCGACACTCAAGCGTTTCCAACTAATCCGATTTAACCCAATCGGTAGGGACGCCTGGTATATGGAGAGGACGACAGCTCCTAAGGTTTCCAACTAATCCGATTTAACCCAATCGGTAGGGATACCTGTAGAGTTATCGTCTTGAGCATTTGCTTTAATAAGCGTTTCCAACTAATCCGATTTAACCCAATCGGTAGGGTCAAAATACGAGCAATTTTAAAGAAGGAGAACTTAGGTTTCCAACTAATCCGATTTAACCCAATCGGTAGGGGTTTAGTGATTGTTGGCTTAATCGTTGTCCCTACTACTGCCGTTTCCAACTAATCCGATTTAACCCAATCGGTAGGGTTGCCGCAGACTTAGCAGCACATGTAGCAGCTGTAGGTTTCCAACTAATCCGATTTAACCCAATCGGTAGGGGAGACTGTTCGTCCTGCTGTCGCTAAACCCTGATGTTTCCAACTAATCCGATTTAACCCAATCGGTAGGGAACCACCAATTGAAATAAGTGGTAGCGGTAGTAGTAAAGTTTCCAACTAATCCGATTTAACCCAATCGGTAGGGTGCCGCTTCTTTCGCTGTTGTCTCCTCTTTCTCTTTTGTTTCCAACTAATCCGATTTAACCCAATCGGTAGGGTGTTTGGTCCAGACGGAATTTTGGAGAGAACTCTAGGAATGACGTTTCCAACTAATCCGATTTAACCCAATCGGTAGGGCCAAATAACCAGTTATGGTTTTGGCTAGGAGCGGCGTTTCCAACTAATCCGATTTAACCCAATCGGTAGGGAGTTCGTCTAGGAGCCTTTACCCAGTAAGGATTCTAGCCGCCAAATCGACACACCTGTTAAATCATTATAGATCCTCAAGAAAAATTGACCAAACCACATGCCTCAAACCCGCTCCCTGTAATCAATCGACACACCTTGACGAAAAATATAGGCTTTCGGGGATTTCCAGAGGTGTGTCGATGAACGCGAACCGCGTTAAAATCCGTTATGGAAATCCTGCTTAAAGCTACCTAAATTCTCGGTTATCTCAGGCAAGCTGATCTACAAATCGAAGATAGATCTAGACAAAATGTGCCAAAGTGATGTAACGTCCATCAGATGGAAGCCTTATAGTTTCAGGTTTTATCTTAATGTTAAGGACTGTAATATTTTATCAGAAAGCTGAGAACTGTAGTCCGTTTTACCCTTATGATCAGGGATATTTGTAAAGTTTCCGTAAGAAGGGAGTTTTTTAAACGTGGCTATTCCGCTGCTAGAGTATGCACCTTTATCTCAAAATAATCGTGTTGCTGGCTACGAAGTTCCGGGTGATGAACAGCCCAGAATTTTCTCAACCGACAACCTGCTTTCTAGTACTGACTTAGATAATTTGATCGAGGCAGCTTACCGTCAAATCTTTTTTCATGCTTTTAAGTCTGATCGCGAACCCTTCTTAGAATCGCAGCTACGTAGTGGACAGATCACCGTCCGTGAATTTATTCGTGGATTGACCCTGTCCAATACCTTCACCAATAGCTTCTATAACCTCAACAGCAACTACCGCTTTGTTGAGCATTGCGTTCAAAAGATTTTGGGACGTGATGTTTACAGCGAACGAGAAAAAATTGCTTGGTCAATTGTGGTAGCAACCAAGGGTCGTGCTGGCTTCGTCAATGACTTGCTTAACAGTGACGAGTACCTAGAGAACTTTGGTGACAGCATCGTTCCTTACCAGCGTCGTCGGGTTCTGCCTTCCGGAAGCAGCGAATTGCCCTTCAATATCAAGTCTCCACGCTACAACGAATACTATCGTGCGAAACTTGGCTTCCCACAAATTATCTGGCAAACGATTGTGCGTCGCTACACTCCACCCGACAAGCAAGCTAAGGCAGGTGATCCAGCGCTGTTTGCGTCGATGGCTCAGAGCGTGAATGCAGCAGGCAATCCTCCGCAACGGATCTCACCTCAAAACATTGATTACATGAACGCAGTGCCTTATCGCCGGCGGTAATTATAGCTGGTCGTTTACTCAGCACGCGACAATTTGACTGCAATACTCGAAAATACTCAAAAATAAAGGAGCCGGAATTTAAGCGCTTGGGTTCAAAAAATGCCTTAATTGAATCTTAAGTTCTTCTGGCTCCTTAATTTTAAAGAAAAATCATATTTTTATTACAAAAAGTAAAGAAGACTTGACGTCAGAATGATAATAGTGTTTTTTCAGGTTCCTTATCAGGAAGGCGTGTTTTCATAGTTCGGGCATATTTCACCACACTTGATCACAAAACAGAAAAACTCTAAAAATAGTTCAGAATCGGTTACCAGAAAACTATTAGGATAAGCTCATAAAGTTGTATAATAACGGGAAAGTCAAAAAACAAAACTGATTTTTGACAATGTACTTTTTCTTCTTATCTCTTGGAAAAAGCGACAAAACCCTTTGAATTTGATTTGAGTGTGAGATTAGGGTTTTCTTTCATCAAAAAACCCAGACGAGGGGAAAACAGGATAAATCCACACATCGTGGCAGCTGCGATCTCCTAAGTCATGCAGGTAGGTGCTTGCGTGAGTCTGTTTGGGACACCCTGCGCGACTGGAGACGTGCTCGTCGCTTTGCGATTAAGCTGTGCGCAATACGCTGTGCTCCTCTACATCTTGTCGCGGGAGTGATAAATTACCGGACAATAGGTGGAGGACGATAGTTTACAGCGGCAAGATACGCTGTGAGCACCAGTCCTCTCGAAATGTAAGTATCTAAATTCAGGCATTAGCTGACTATTACTGCGTGATTCAATGACTGTTAATCATCATTTGTGGCTACCTGCATCGGCAGATTTAACTTTGTTGCAGGATGAAGTTCATGTCTGGCGAATTGACCTTGACAGACCAGAAACACAGTTGCAACATTTGAGTGCAACCCTCTCGGGCGACGAAGTTTGTCGGGCAAAGCGGTTCTATAAAGAACTCCATCGGCAGCGTTTTATTGCAGGTCGGGGTATACTGCGAACGATATTAGGTCGCTATTTGAATGTAGAACCGCAACAGTTGCAGTTCTGTTATGAAGCTTCTGGCAAACCAGTGTTAGCAGATACACTTGCTAATAGTAAACTCTGGTTTAACTTGACTCATTCTCAAGGGTTAGCTCTGTGTGCAGTGAGTTGCGATCGCCTTGTGGGAGTAGACTTAGAGTACATCCGCCCGATTTCGGACGTTCTCGCCCTTGCGAAACGATACTTTTCACCAGGGGAATATGCAGTCATATCTGGGCTTCCTCCCCATCAAATGCAACAGGTGTTTTTTCGCTACTGGACTTGCAAAGAAGCATATTTAAAAGCAACTGGAGTTGGACTTGCTCAGCTAGAGCAAATAGAGGTTTCTCTGACTCTAGGACAACCAGCAAAGCTAAAAACAGAGCAACATTGGAGCCTGTTAGAGCTTGTACCTGATAACAATTCTGTTGCAGCTATTGCGGTAGAAGGTTATGGTTTGAATTTGAAGTGCTGGCAGTATTGATACGCAGCTAATAGACATTGCCATTTCATGAAGATGGCAGTGTTACTAACATTGTTAATAGCAAGATTTGGCAATTTTCAAATAGTTTTTGTGAAACCAGTTATCAGTTATCAATGAACAACAATTTGATAACTGATAACTGTGTACTGTCCACTGTTGACATGCAAAGATGCTCAGAAGAACTTTACGTCTTTGCCTCTTTGTGTAAACAAAAAAAATGTTGGGTTTGGCATCTACCTCAACCCAACTTATTAATTAAATCAGCAATCAGTGATTCAGGTATCAGTTATCAGTTTGAAGAAGAATGGGCTAGCCCCCTTAGGGGGCGCTGCGCAAACGCCCCGCTACGCTAACAGCAATTCTGAATTCAGTATTCACCAAGGAAGAAATAAAGAATTGAGTTTTTCGACTTCCGACTTCTGACCGGAGGCGGAGCTTTCCTTGCTCCGCTCCTGACTCCTGACTCCTGACTCCTGACTCCTTCACTGTGTACTGTTAAATAACTTCTTGACTTTTATGCAACCTTCAAGAAACCGCTCGTAATCAAGTAAGAAGAGTATGTCATAAGCAATTTAGAGTCAATTGGTGGACAGACAATAGAGCTTCCAGCAAGTGCTTTAAGAGTCTCTTGACAGCTGATAGTTGGTCTTTTAGCTTGCAAGTACAAATCTGGAATTGTTAGTCCTTCTTGAGACCACCTTTCAAGCAAGAATGGTCGCAGTGTATATAAAGGATTTTCCTGTGAAGTGACATTTTTGATTAACATTGTTTGCCACTCATCATAAGGAATTAATTGAATTGGAAAACCAAAAGAGCGCATCCAGTCAACTAACATCTTCAAGGAAATAGGTTCAGGATGTTGCAAGTGAAAAGCTTTGCCTATGGATCCTTGCTGTCTTGATAAATAGGCGATCGCCTGACTCACATAGTCCACAGGAGACATATCTAGCATATAATCCACGTCTGGAAAACATCCCATCTCAAGACAACCCTTGATCATTAAGTTGGTAAAATCATGGGTGTTAGATATACCTGTTTGACTGTGCCCTGATATTAATGGTGGCCTGTGGATGGTAATGGGAAGTCCGCGATCGCCAGCAATTTTCACTAACTTTTCAGCAACCCACTTCGTCTGAGAATAACCAAGATAAATCCCTTCCCAATGGTCAAAGCTATCCTGTTCTTTGACGACTTTGCCAGCATAAGCAGGTGATTCAAAAACAGCAACACTGGAGACGTAATGTAGAGGTTTGGCTTTAATTGCACTTGCCAAACGTATCACTTCCTGCGTTCCTAGAACATTAGCAGTTTTGAGTGCTGAGTAAGGATAGACATAATTCAACATAGCAGCACTGTGATACACAGCGTCAAGATTCGCTGCCAACATTTCAAAGCCTTCAGTGCTAATACCTAAGTAAGGCTGAGATAAATCTCCAGGAATAGCGATAATTCTGGGGCTGAACTCTTCTTTCCAAAGTAAATATTGTTGCAAATTTTTCTTCAGCTTCTGCTTACCTTCTTCAGAAGTTGCAGCACGTACTAAACAGTAGATATCTGCAGGAGTCGTCCGTAGTAATTCATCAATTAGGAAAGCCCCTAAAAAGCCTGTTCCTCCAGTTAAGAAGACATTATTTAGTGTACTAGTAAATTTATAACTCGATGAAGGACGGATATTCGAGTCTAAAACAGCTTCTGCACTCAAATCGAGCGTCGTCGTTTTAAAAACAGAAGAATTTTTTCGAGGTGTCACTCTGTCTTCAACTTGTGGCTCTAAATCTTGTGATTCTTCAGCTAAACGCTCTGAAAGTGCTTCAATATTTGGGTAATGCCACAGCAGCATTGGAGAAACTTCAAATCCCAGCATTTTCTCTGCTTTAGTAACCAAAAGCATAGCTTGAGCTGAGTTCAAACCGTAGCTCTCTAATGAATCTTGTACATTAATTTCATCAGGTGCAATATGAAGTGCGTCAGCAAGAATAGATACCAGGCATGCTTGAATTTCTTCTGCTGTATAAGACTGTTTTGAAGCCATGAATTTACACACCTCTAAAATAATAGACTGCGATTTTTTAACAACCCAGTTTCTGATAAAAACTAGGTTGTTTCAACCTCTCAAATTGAGGCTTTTAGAAGATAGTTGAAGAACCTGGATGATACTGACAGTAGTCATCCGAAATTTGCAAACCTTGAAGTTTTAAACTTTGAATGCGGTATAAAAATGCTGCTCCTGTCATGATATGATGAGCAACATCAACCACTCGACGATTTTTTGGCTCAGCTAAATAAGAATTGCGAACCCAGTCATTAAAACTACCCATCACTGGACCACACCAAATTTGATAATCGACTTCTCGACCCTTTTCTCCAGAACTAGACCAGCGAGAAGATAATCCTAAATACCAACGAAAAATGGCTGCCATTTTCATTTTGGGATTGTTGATTGCTTTCCCTAATTTCTCAGGATTTTTCTTGGATAAATAGGTTGCAGTTTCTTCCCATATCTGAGCAAGACTCTTACGAAAAATCTGTTTTTCTAATTTTTCCCTTTCTTCAATAGGAATATCTTCAATCGAGTTATAATTTCTGTATATTTCATACAGTTTCTGTGCTCGCAGAGGGAACATAGTTCCTCTTTTTAAAACTTGAAGTTTAACTCCCATTTCAAACATATCAGCGGCTGGGGCCATCATCATGTCAGCCATTTCTGCTTGTGCTAACAATTGCTTGGTGTATTCACAAGTTCCAGCTTCAACACAAGACTGATTAACAGAACCAGTGACGATATAAGCAGCACCCATCATAAAACCGGCTATTGCTGATTGTGGTGTCCCAATTCCTCCAGCGACTCCAACTCTAATAGGTGTTGAGTAACGATATTTTTCCTGAATTTCATTTTTTAATGCCAAGATAGAAGGCAGAAGACAAACTAAAGGACGATTGTCTGTATGTCCACCAGAATCAGCTTCTACTGTGATATCATCAGCAATGGGAAGTTGAGCCGCAAGATTTGCTTGTAACTCACTAATAAGTCCTTTTTCAACAAGTTCTTTCAGAATTTTTAGAGGCGCTGGTTGGAGAAATTTGCTAGCGACTTCTCGACGAGAAATTTTAGCAATGACTTTGTTTTTGATTTCAATTTGATTGGCTGCGTTTACGCCTAGTCCAGCCGCACGATAATAGACAATATTGGGAGTCAAATCTAAAAATGCTGAGGCTTCTACGGTTCTGACGCCATATTTTAGGTATAAGTCCACAGCACGGCGTTCAATAGCAGGTTCATTAGGACTATGAATGAGATTAAAAGCGTAAGGACCTTGAGGTAAAGCTTGTTGAATACAGTTAATAGCTGCTTCAAGACGGTCTGAACTTAAACCACCAGCACCAAAAGAGCTCAAAATTTTCTCTTTTCCAAGTGCAATGACCATCTTTTCAGATGCTATACCACCAGCCATTGCACCAGTTGCATAAGCGTATTTTACACCATGAGAAGTAAGAAAACTAGGGTCCCCTAAATGATGTGTTGGCATGGGTGGAGTTGCCATTAACAATTCTACTTGTCCTGTTTTCCCATTATCAATAGGACAAGAATAACCCTCGTTGGTGACACCAATTTTTCCTGCTACTCTTATGATGTAACAAGGTTTATTTAAACTTTGCAATTTATCTTTGATGGCTGATTGTTCAAAAGCGACACAATCTAAAGAACCTTTCCAAACTTGATTGTGATTAAAGGAGTTACCAAAAAAGTTAAGACCGTTATTGTATTGACCAAGTGCTGCATCTTCAATTTTCACAGTGGCGATTCCCTTTAATTTTTGATGGAGGATAGAGGAAGGTGAAGGGTAGGAAAAACAGGAAAACAGACTTCTTGATCACGCAAATTCCTGTCCTGTCTGTTCGCCGCGCTTGCGTTTTTGTAGGGTAGATTACTTAATTAAAAAACCGCAGGAGGCAAGAGAGAAAACAGAGGAAAGATAGCAGGAAAACATCACTAATCTTTTAGTGGGAAGAGAGAAAACGCAAAGGTACAAAGAAGAACACCAAGAAAACGAATGAGTGCAAGAAGTCTATTATTTTGTTTTGCAAAAGGGGGCGCATTAGACTCAAATAAGAGTGCAAAATGAACAAGTTTTGCAAGAAATCTACTGATTGAGTAAGTTTTCAGCGCAAGCTATTTGTAATTGAATCATTTCACTGATTTGATGGCTAAATTCTTGGCGGGATTGTAAGAAGCTAGCGTGAGCTTTATGAATTTTAGAATTGTTGGTGCTGAATTTTTCGTACTGAGATTGATTTAAGTTCAGTCTCAGTGTTGAGGTGTTAAGTTTTTGGGTGGTGATGATTGGATGAATAACAGATTGAGAAATGATTTCTTGAGTTTGAGTTAACTCACCAGATTGTAACGGTTCTTTCGGCTCAAAACTGTTATTCACGGTATTTTTCACGTTTTCTTCTTCTTGCATTGGTGTTGTTCGGGTAATATTACGGGAGTGATTGCTACCATCGTGGATACTCGTTGAGTCATTGTAAGAATTTGCGAGTTCAACATTTGTAGAGTGAGGAATGTTCTGAGGTTGATGACTAACAAGATGAACAAGTTTTTTGGTAACTAAATCTTGGAACAGTTTACGATTTTCGTCAGTCAATATGTTGTTCGTAATTCTGTTTTTACCCAATTTGAAAGTTTTGACAGTTGGTTTTCGTTGATTCAATGTTTCTGTTGTCTGAGTGTAAAGTGGTGACAAATCTAAAGAAACTTGATGACTGAAGAGTTTTGCTAATGCTCTGATAATAGAAGTATGGTCATCTATACCTCTTCTATTAAGAGATACAGTCATATGGTCTTTTTTCTCTAGGATTTTATCAATCCATCGAGAGCAGATATTACCAGAACCTGCTTCAATAAAAATTCTTGCCCCATCTTCATAAACTCGGTTTACTAAGCGAGGAAAATCAAGCTGTTGACACAAGTTTTTTGCAAGACTATGAGCGATGACATGACTATCTAGTGTGATGGGTTTATAATCAGCCGCAGAGTAAAATGCAATGTCAGAAATATTGTGAGAAGGTAAGGTATTAATTCTCAGTATTTCCTCATACTCTGAACGCATCGGTTCACAATGGATTGTATGGTTGAAGGGAGCGCGAAAAGCATTGCAACCCAAAGTTTTTATGACTCGCTGACAGGCGGCTGTGTCACCAGCAATTAAAACTTCTTCTGGTGTATTGATTTGAGTTAAATAAACTCGATTTTCATTTTTGAGGCATTCTTGAACTTGGGATGGACTCGCCATCAAAAGATAGGTACTCCAGAAATCATCGTCTGGTGATTGTTGTGCTGATGGTAATTCCCAATATTCGCGTACGGCGTTTTTCGATCCAGATATTCTGTCTCCAAATAAACCAGATGCGTGAAAAGCATTAACTCCTTGGCTAAAGTTACTCCATACTCCCATCGAAGACATCATGCTTGTCTCGCCTAAGCTATAGCCAAACACATATTTTGGCTTGACTTGAAAATCATCTCGAATAATTGTCGTCAGGAGTCTGGCAAGCCCCATGTCAGTTTCAAAAATTGCCAAGGAATTATTCAGAAATTCCTGTTCCAGAGTTTCTATTTGTCTAGTTGATAGTTTATTCAAGCTTCTCGGAAAGACAAGCTTTGCAATGTCAGCGACAACACTAAAAAGACTTTTGATTGCTAAGTCATCGTGAACTCTAGGAAATAAGCGAAAGAGATTGCGACTAATGCCAAGATAAGAATTGACAGCAGCTGGATAAACGTATGCGACACCACCCTTTTTTCCTAAGGGTTTAGCTGTGAAATAACTACCAGTTGGTGTTTGCCAATCTTCCCCCCCTTCAAAGGCATTATTCACACCTTTCAAAGCAGCTTCAATTTCTCTTGCTAATTCGTTTTTGTTGCGTCCCAAAATTGCAAGCGCATAATTTGACTCAACATGTTTTTTAAAAACAGCAAAAGTTTGGCTGGCTGCAACATTTAAAGAAGTACAATTTTCAATGGTTGTTTTGAGAGCGTTAATCTTGTCTAGTAAATCGGAGCGATTCTGACCTGTAATCGGGAACAGATATAATGGTGTTTGTTCCAAATACTTGCTGTGGCGCTGTACTTGCTCTGGTTCTTCTGACAAAATGACGTGAGCATATGTCCCATCTATTGCCATACTATTAATTGCGGCAACTCGCTTTTTAGCTTCTTTGCTTAAAAACCAAGGTCTTGATTCTGGGGCGACATAGAAAGAACTACCCTGCCAAATCTCTTGGTTTTTAACACCAGACCATTTGGGAGTTGCGGGAATATATCTATGATACAGACAAAGAGCCGTTTTAATTAGGCTGGCAATTCCTGATGCGACATATGTGTGACCGATGTTTGCTTTGACACTGCCGATCGCACAGTTGAGACCATTTTTATCTGAAGGATAAGCCTGAACTAAACCTTTGATTTCTGCTTCATCTTCTTGGGGAATACCGCTACCACAAACTTCTAAGTATTCTATGTCTGTGGGTTTGATACCTGCAACTTGAAAAGCTTGTTGACAGACAGAGTTGACGACTGCTGCATCAGGTTTTGTTAGCCGATTGTGCAAGTCATTGGATGTAGAATGCTGTTGTGCGAAACTAATGGCATCGACGACTGCATAAATGCGATCGCCTTCTTTTTTTGCCGTATCTTGGCGCTTCAGAACAACTGCTCCCGCACCCTCACCAACCGTCCAGCCATTCGCCTTTTGGTCGTAACTCAGGGTATTGACTCCTGTATTGATTTGTGCTAAAGAACTTCGCAGCAAGATGTTTTCTATCCCGCCAGCTAAATCAACAGCACCCACAAGCACAGCATCGACTTCCCCAGCAGTTAGTAGCATTTGTGCGATTTCCAACACCTTGAATGTGGAATTCTCTCCAGCTGTAATAGTAAATGTTGGACCTGTGAAATCCCACAACGAAGAAACTCGACTCGCCATGATGTTGGAGATGTAACTCACATATTCGCCGGTTTCCACTGGATGGTGAATTGCATCTTTGACAATGGTTTCTAGTTCAGCAATCTTTTGTTCTGGTAAAGAAATTTCCCCAGCACTCAAGCCTTCTTTAATCTGCCAAGACAGATTCCATCTCTGCTGTAACTGATGAACAGAAAACTCTGTCTCTGCAGCGATGATAACTGCAACATTTGCACCTTCTTTAATCTTCGCATCTTTTAAGGCGCGATCTGCGACTTTCAGAAGTAAGAGTTGTTGCGGATTCAGTTTAGACAGTTCATTCGGAGGTATTTTATAGGATAAGGTATCGATTTCTAAATCCTGAATATATGCTCCTACTGGTGCTTTACCGTTTGGTAAACTGTATTTCTGGAGTAAATCTTGTTGCTCTTCTAAGCCGTGCCATCTATCTGGTGGAAGAGGTATAAAATGCTGCGTTCCATCGTAAATGCTGCGGTCAAAAGCATCTAATTCATGACAAGAACCAAAAAAAGCATCCATACCTACAATGGCAATTTTGGCTGGTTGCAAAGGTTGGGATGAGGGAGTGGAGAAAGTGGAGGAAAATATATAAGTATTTTCTTCCCCTACTCCCCTTACTTCCCCTACTCCCCTATCTTCTCCTACGGTTCCTTGTTCCAAAATCATGTGGGCGTTAGTTCCACCAAAACCAAATGCACTGATAGCAGCCCGTTTGACTGGTGCTTTTTCTGGCCACTGGGTGGTACTTCTAACAATTCTTTGAGGTGAAATAACGTTGTTTTCGCATCCTATGGGGTCAGTTACATGAATTGTCGGTGGAATGACACCTTTGGACATACTTAAAAGTACTTTAATCAAGCTTACTGAACCAGCTGCAACTAGCAAATGACCAACGTTAGCTTTGGCTGAACCGACGAGAGGAGTTGCTTGATACTGACCAAAAAAGGTTTCTATTGAATTAAATTCAGTTGTATCTCCCAGTAATGTGCCAGTTGCATGACACTCCATGTAATCAATATCTTTTGGACTGATTTGTGCTTCTTGATAAGCGCGTTCAAAGGCGAGAATTTGTCCTTTAGAATTGGGACTAAGTAAGTGTTTCCCTCGACCATCGTTGGAGAGTCCAGTACCAGAGATAGTGGCATAAATGCGATCGCCATCTCTAAGTGCATCGCTATATCGTTTCAGCACAACCATCCCAGCACCGTCTGCAGTCATGAGTCCTTTAGAAGACTTATCTAAAGGACGACTAATGTCACCGTCTTCTGGATATCCTTGAATACCAGAAAACAACATTCGTGAAAACAGAGGATCAGAAGAACTAATTCCTCCTGCTAACATCAAATCTGCTTTGTGCGTCCATAAATAATGAGATGCAAGCTTAGTCGCATACAATGGTGAAGAACAGGCTGCATCAATGCATAAATGAATATTAGATAGAGAAAAGGCTTGCGCGATCACAGCAGCTGGCAAACCGGAAACCATTGCGTTGTAAATTGAGGCTTCCACAGATGATTTCAAGGAAGCTAAATCGAATTCCTCACACTGCAAAAGTTCTCTAACCGCAGGTGTTAGTACCTGCTGATAGATGGAGGCGAATAATTGATTGGAGAATTGAGTAGGCCATGAGAGAGTGCCTAATATGACTCCGCATTTTGAGAGAACAGCTTCATTCTCCAAATAACCACTATGTTGCAAAGCTTTTTTGGCAACATCAAGCGACCATTTAAAAGTATTATCTAAACTGTGTAAAAAGTCTGCTGGTAGCTTATATCCATTTGCATCAAACTGAAAGTTGCGAATAAACGCTCCCTTCAAAGAATAGATTTTTTCTGATTTACCTTTTACTTTGTCGTAAAAAAGTTGTGGGTCTACTCCTATTTCTTCAGCAGTGACTGATGAAGTTGAGTCTTTCTGCTGGATAAGATTATGCCAAAAATCATCAGGATTTTTGGCATCAGGAAAGAGGCATGAGAATCCAATGATTGCAATCTTTTCCACGGCTTATTTCCTTATTCTGAATGATGAAAAAATATCTGTTGTCAGCTGTTCCACATTTAATTTGCATATTTTGGATTGTCTCTTAAAAAGCTCAATTCCTCTCCCCACTCGCTGCGCTCAAATTCAAAATCGCGCAGGATCTATCGCGTTAGCTCCGGCCCCCAAAGGGGCTAGCGAAGGATCTAATTCAAAATTCAAAATTAAAGAATCTTTTTTTTGAATTTTGAATTTTGAATTTTGAATTCCCCCGGAGGGGGTCTCCTCATCAGCCAAAACACATGCAAACTAGATGTTTTACAGCTTATATTTTGCACTCTTGTCAAAAACCGGGTTTCTTGAGAATGACGACACTAGTTAAACCTTAATTTTCCGTTTATAAACCCGGTTTTTTAAATCTTGTTGAGAAGAGTACAAGATATCAGACAGTTTACAACTTGGTTCCTAAGACAGATTGACTTGGTATAATAGTCCCCTTAGCTCCCAACATACGTGAATGGACTCGCCCTTGCCTATCGTGTATGATGAGATCGGAAATAATGCTACTTGCTGTCTTCGTTTTCACTTCGCAAGAGACATAAAAAGGTGTATTGCATGGAATTTGCGTGAACTGCTCATATGTTTGAATACTTGCGGGCAAGCAAACTTCTTGATGAAAATGCTGTAGCCAAATCCAGAGGGTATGGGTACTCAAGTCAATTGCATAAGGGTTGACAAACCTGACAGGGAACTGTCCTTGTTGTTTATCTGTGATTTCATTCAAAACGCATTCAGTGGTAATTTTTTCGGGGCTAATGTTTAAAACCCTTCTAAGTTCTTGAAAAGAAGTTCCATGAAATAAGGGAACTATTGATGATTTTTCTGTTTGATAGAAATCATTACCAGTCATAGTAATGATGTTATCTTCTGCGATATTCAAGAATTCATGAGTGGGAGGAACGGCGAGTTCTCGCACGAGTTTCACCTGAGCAATGCTGAAATGATAATTAATTTTCTTGTCAGGATTTATCTTCCAGATTTTTGCTTGGAAGATGATTTCTTGAGCATCATTTTTCGCAATTTCTTGTAGGTCTAGGACATATTCACTTGCTTGATTTTCATTGAAAGTAATTCCCTTGAGAACTTTGAAATCTGTACAACTGAAAAATTTATAACCAGGATAAAGTTCTGCACAAGAATCAACAATCCATGATACTGCACAAGTCGCTGGTAAAACTGGTTTACCAGCAATCACATGGTCGAGTAAAAAGGGATTGGCCTCAAGTGAGAGTTGGCGACGAATACGGTAGGTTTGCAGTTTGGGGTTTAGTGGTGCAGGAGGAGGAAAAAGAGGACTACCAATGACAACTTGTGCTGTTTGCTGATTAGCAGGATGCAGTTCGTTGATGAGCATTTGTGTCCCAACTTCAACAGGGAGAATATCAATACCCCGTCGGGCAAACTCTTTTTTCAATTGTGGTGTCATCATACCGCTATCCCAGCCGCCCCAATTAATAGCTACGACATGACATTCGGGGTAGCGTTGTTTGACCAGATGCGCTGATTTGTTGAGAATTTCGTTGGCGATCGCATAGTCTGTCTGACCAATATTACCGTAAAAGCCTGTGACAGAAGAAAACAAAACCAAATATTCTAGTTGACTGGGTTTAATACAAGATAAAAGATTTTCCAAACCTTTCACTTTGGCAGTATAAACCTTCTCAAAATCCTGTTCTGTTTTCTTTTCAATCAATTTATCTGCTAAATTCCCCGCGCCGTGTATGATGCCATTAATCGGTCCAGTACGCTCAATGACAGCAGCAATTTTCTGTTTTAATTCATCTGTATTAGTGACATCAACGCTCAAATATTCTGCATAACCTCCGACTTGTTGAATTGCTTCTAAAGTCTGTTTGATTTCTCGATGAGAGATGACTTTGTTATACAGTTTTTGTACGTTCATAGGAATGGGCTTCTCTCCCAAGGAGACAAGATATTCCATAATGCGTTTTTTTAAAACTGGTTCGTCAAAACAATCTTTAGCCCAATCTGGTTCTGTGTCTATGAGTTCTGAACGACCTATGAGAATAAATTTGCAAGGATAGTGCTGTGCCAATTTGATAGTACACTTAGCGGTAATTCCTTTTGCACCACCACTAACGAGAAAAACTGATGTGGGACGAATTTTAGTTGTGATTGTCATAAATTCCCCGTCTACTTTGTCTTTTTGTTCATAAATATTGAAGTTCAACCTCTTTTACTCTTCAAACAAAGAGGCTATTTCATGTGCATGCTTTTTAGAAAAAACTGATGAATGTAAAAATTTCAAAACTAACTTGCTGGAGAGATGAAATGGTTTTTGAAGGTTAATGCGATTGTCTGGTGTTTCTAGAGGCGGCGTTTCTTGAGGCGTAGGCAAATTTAGTGCAGCTACAATCAAAGCTAATACTATCACGATAGTTGCTATAATTGTTATTAAATTCTCACTACTTTCCGCCTCTTGATCATGAGAATCTACAAGTCTAATATCACCTATATCTGTGTCATCAGGCAGTAATCTAATGAAAGAACGATATGTTTTATAACCCTTGGCTTCTATCGTTATTTCTCCTTCACGAACACTGTGATCACCAAACGGGACTTCAAAATTATAAATTCCTTCCAAGTCACTATAGACAACACGTGAAGAACCTAACAAATGAATTGAAATTTTAGCTCCACTTATAGGAGCTTGTTTTTCTCTATCAATAACGCGACCAAGATAATGAATTTCTTGATAATTGGGCATAGTTTCAGGTGAAGAGAGAAGGAGAGAGGGAGAGAGGGAGAGAGGGAAGGAGGGAAAAGTTAATGCTTAATAACTCTTTTCCTTCACTCTCACACTCTTTCTTTTTCTTATCTAGTTAAATTTCGGGAGTACTAATCAGAGTGACTCGTCCGTGTGAACCGTAAGCAACTTCAGTAATATAACGATTGGGATCATGTAGCTCAGCAATAATGTGTCGTGCTGACTCTTCTGCATCAATGTGAGGACTTAAATCAATTGCTCGGCAAAAAACTTGTTCCCATTCCCAGTTGAGAGTCTTCGTTAATCCAAATAAACCAGCACTGATAGGACCAAAGTTAACATTTTGTCCTAACCCAAAAGCTCCATCAAGACGAGTAACAGTGGAAAAACAACTACGTCCATAATGTGTGGCTTCATTAAGAAGTTTTTTCAGATGTTTCGCCATCAAAAAGACGTGCTTGACAATTGCTTTTTCCTCTTCAAGATAAGGAATTTTGCCGTTACAAGTAACTTCAAATAACGGATTGAGATGAATGAAAGCACCAATCGGACCATATTGAGTGGAGATGGTGGCTAATTGTTGTTGCAGATGTTCCTCACTTAAGTCAACGAGATTAACACGATTGACTCCTGGGGGTAAAGGTGAGTGTTGTGGAACAAGTGATAGAGGGAAACTGAGAATAACGATTTTCCAACCTTGTTCAGTGAGAAGTTGAGCCAGTTTGGAAGTAGTGAGGGAGCCATCATCAGTGAGTAAACCAATGTGTCCCTCTGGTAAGGTGAAATCTAAGAAATCTGGTTGAGGCAGAGTTTTCAGTTTGACTTGACGACGCAAGATACTGTTGTTTAAGTTACCCGATGGGTTGGAGGACTTGTTCAGAGACTTTTTTTTTTCCGTACCAACTAACTTTTGCAGATACTCTACAATTTGACCGATAGTACGCAGTTCTCCCAGTTCTTCTACATTCGGTTTGGGTAAGTTGGGGTACATTTCTTGCATTGTCCCCAAGATTTCCACACGCTTAATAGAGTCAATCCCTAAATCCGCCTCCATATCCATGCTCAAATCCAACATTTCTACTGGGTAACCTGTCTTTTCACTCGTAATTGCTAACAAGGTTTGACCCAAGTCTGTCAAATCTATATCTGCTGCTTCTGCTTCTTCACTTGCTGGGACATTTTCAGTAACTAGTTCGTTAACTAGGATAGCGGAGGAGATGGGGAGTTGAGGTGTTTGCGTCGTGTCTTCGGTGAAGGTGACAGAAGAATTTTCGATCTTCACTTCCTCCTGTATTCTTGCGTCTTCTTGTATGGAAATCGCAGTTTCTACAGCAATAGATTTCGCAGCAATTGGAGAAGCGCTAGATTGCAGATATTCGACAATTTGACCGATGGTACGTAGTTCTCCCAGTTCTTCCACATTTGGTTTAGGCAAGTCTGGGTACATTTCCTGCATTGTTCCCAAGATTTCCACACGCTTGATGGAGTCAATGCCTAAGTCTGCCTCCATATCCATGTTTACATCTAACATTTCTACTGGGTAACCTGTTTTGTCACTGATGATTGCTAACAGGTTTTTATCCAAATCAGTTAAATCAATGCTTACACCAGAAGACGTTGTAGGAGAATGTGTGGGAGCAGTTTCTTTGCTGACTGTTACAGTTTCAGTGACTACAGGTGAAGAAATGGGGAGGGGGACAACGGATGGGGTAACAGATGTGACGGATAAGTTATTTGTGGAACTGACTGAGAACTCATTCGCACTCACAAAATCTGTTGCTTTAGGTATTTGCGTTTGAGTGCTAACTTCTACAACTGGATGCACAATTGCATCCATGTTGTTGACTATAGGCTGTTCTTCAGTTGTTTGTATTTGGGGACTGGGAGGAACTGGGCTGTCTTGTTTGGTTGTTGTATCTAAAGCAATCAGACGTTCACGTTTTTTATTTGCAGCTGTTGTTTCGTCAAGGGAAACTATCGGTTGAGTTATTGCTAATTTACTACCAACAATCTGTGAGTATTCTTGCTGTATGAGTTGGAAAAAGTTTTTGGTGTATTCTACCTGAGTGTTAAGATACTGCTCGTGAACGCGTAGAGTTTCACCTTGTTGAGCGTGAAACTGGATCATACTACGCTCTAAACTTTCCATGAGAACTGGCTTCAGCTTTGCAGCTTCGTCTGAAGATTTGCTGTTAGCAAACAAAGAATTTTGTTGCTGCATCAGTTGGAAAAAGGTTTTGGCATATTCCATCTGATGGTTAAGATAATGTCCGTGAACTTGTAAACTCTCGCTTTGGTTTTGCTGAAATTGTGTCAGAACGTATTCTAAGCTTGCTAAAACTTGTTGGTGATTTACGGGTGTATCTGGATTTGTTTGCATTGTCGGCTGTGGAATGAGTTGGGGAGATGGGGAGATGGGGAGAACTTCGCTGTGTCCCTGCGTCTTTGTGTCTGTGTTTCCTTTTCCGTTCGTTTGTTTGTCTTCTATCTTCTCGTTAACAACAGGAAGTACAGATTTATTTGTGTGTCCGTTAGTCTCTGCAACTGTTACTGTGGGAGTGGCGGTGATGGTGGTGAGTGTCGCTGAGAGTGACTTGGAATCAATATGAGCGTTATTGTTAGATGTGCTTTCAGGTAATTTCACTTTGTGTCCATCCTGCAAAGCTTGCTCAAATGCCATTTTTGTTTTTTCTGACACGTAGTTGATACCATTTAAACGCACGTTCAATCCCTTGCTTTTCTCTGTTGCGGGTATGGGCTGCGGTAGTTGGTAGGGGTCGAGGTTTTTCAAAGACAAGCCAGCGACACGTAACTGGACAACAGCTTCTCTTAGAGAGCGATCGCTATCTTTTTGGCTGCTAGGGTTTAAGGCGACAGTTAAGTGAGGGCGATCGCCTAAAATTTCTTTCACCAAACCTGTGAGAATTTTCTTCGGACCAAACTCAACAAAGCAAGAACCACCCTCCGCATAAATATTTTCAATTTCCTGCTTAAACAGCACTGCATTAGAGAGGTGAGTTTCCAGAATTCTTTGAATATCTGTAGCTTCTTTGGGGTACTGTTTTCCTGTCACATTGGTGTAGACAGGTATTTTCGGATTTTGAAAACTAATACTCTTAATAGCTTGAGCAAAAGCTTTCTGAGCAAAAGCAATCAATTGTGTATGGAAAGCGGCTGACACAGGTAACAAAACGGCTGTATATCCTTGTTCTTGTAGAGCCTGGCGCACTTTCGCTATTTCCACTGCAGGTCCAGCCAACACCACTTGACGGGGAGAATTGAGGTTCGCAATTGTCACCCGAGGGAAATGCTTGAGAACTGCTTCTACTTTACCGACTTCTTCTTTCACAGCCAGCATAGCTCCTGCATCATAATCAGGATCTTGGGGAGCCGCCATTGCTTGTCCTCTAGCTTTCACCAAGAAGCAGTAATCTTCTTCACTCAAAACACCCGCAGCCCACAAAGCTGTGAGTTCACCAAAACTATGCCCTGCAACAAAATCTGCCTTAAACCCAGCTTGTTGCAATATTTTATATAACCCTGCGCTCAACATCCCAATTGCTGGTTGAGCATATTCTGTGCGCTGTAGTGCAACAATTTGGGCATTTTTTTCCACTTCCTCAAACACAGGATGGGGAAAAACGATTTCTGACAGCGGCTGCAAATTATCTTTGAGCAAAAGGCTATCCATGTAGCCCAAAAGACGCCGTAGGGTGGGGAAATTCATCACCAATTCCCGACCCATATTTAAGTATTGAGAACCTTGTCCAGAAAACAAAGCGACGACTTTCCCACTCAACTCAAGACCAGAACAGCGGTAGTAAATTCCTTGGGGATGTTCCCACGAGGAGTCTGACGCTCTAGTTTTGAGTAACTCAATACTGATTTGCAGCAATTTGCAAGCCGACTCACAAGAAGTTGCAACAAACCCGACTCTAGCAGCGTTCAAAGGAATGTCTTTTGATTTACACTCCTCCACAAGCTCCACATAATTTTTGTTACCTTCCTCAGATTGCAACTTCCCTAAAATCTCTTCACACTTTACCAATAATTGTGCAGGAGTTTGAGCAAACAGCAGCACTTCACTAGGAGTGTTGTGTATACGGTAAGCACGTTCTTGTTCTGCTTCGTATTCTTCCAAGACAACGTGATAGTTAGTACCGCCAAAACCAAAAGAACTGATACCCGCACGTCTTGGCGCTTCCCCTTCAGCACGAATCCAGGGTCTTGTTTCGGTATTTAAGTAAAATGGCGAGTTTTGAATATTGAGTTTGGGGTTGGGTTGAGTAACGTTAATTGTGGGCGGTAGTATTTTGTGGTGTAGCGCTAAAGCAGTTTTGATTAAGCTTGCAGCACCCGCAGCAGCTTTCGTGTGTCCAATTTGAGATTTCACACTACCAAGTGCAATGTACTGCTTGTGTGATTTTTCCCCGAAAAATTCTCTTAAAGATGCAAATTCTGTGGGGTCACCAGCCATTGTACCTGTACCGTGTGCCTCAATTAAGCTAACAGTTTCAGGTGAAAAGCCTGCATCCTCATAAGCACGCTGTAAGGCTTTAACTTGTCCTTCTTGTCGCGGTGCGTAAATGCTTTTATATCGTCCATCGCTGGAGGTTCCAATTCCTTTGATGACTGCGTAAATTTTATCGTTGTCTCGTACAGCGTCTTCTAGGCGCTTAAGGACAACCATACCAACACCTTCACCCAGCATCATCCCGTCTGACTTGGCGTCGAAAGGTTTGACATTATCGCTAGGAGAAACAGCAGGTGTTTTGCTGAAACACATATACGCCATGATGGTGTTGTCAGTATCAACTCCACCAGTTATCATCATGTCGCAGCGATGTTCTACGAGTTCACTAATTGCCATTTTTAGAGCAGCTAATGAACTGGCACAAGCAGCATCAACAACACAGTTTATTCCGCCTAAATTTAAACGGTTAGCAATTCTGCCAGCGACAACGTTACCTAACATTCCAGGGAAAGCATTCTCATCCCAGTTGACGTAAGCGCTTTTGATTTTCTTGATAATTTTTTGTGTATCCTCATCCGATAAACCGCTACTTTTAAGCACCTTTTCCCAAACGGGATATTGTAATCTAGAGGCAAGTGGCAATCCCAATTGGCTTCCTGCTACGCCTAAAATCACCCCAATAGTCTCGCGATTAAACTCGCGGCTTGTGTCATAACCTGCATCTTCCATTGCTTCTTTTGCAATGACTAAACTTAAGAGTTGGGCGACATCTGTCACTTCCAAGATGCTGGGCGGAATTCCAAATTCCATTGGGTTAAAATCAACATATGGAATAAACCCACCTCTTTTGCAGTAAGTTTTTTCCTCTGGTGTTCTAGGATTAGGGTCATAATATTCTTCTATGTTCCAGTGTGTCGAGGGAACATCAGTAATACCGTCAATTTTATGAATAATGTTTTGCCAATACTCTCGTAAATTTCTAGATTTTGCAAAAAGAGAAGCCATACCAATGATGGCTATAGGATTATTTTGTAAAGTTCTATTAATTTGGTTCACTGATAAGGATTTACCAGACATCATTTTCTTCTCCTCAATAAACCTATACACAGACTTTTCAATGTTGTTGATCTGGGCTGACAATTCTGCCAAGGAAGTATCAATTGAATAAGCAGACATAGAATATAGACTCCGCTGTGAGTAGCGTTGAGTGTGGCTGCAGTAATTTATGTGGCGAGTTAAAAAAGGACTATTTCCTATTTGAAGCAGCTATCCTATCTGCAAACAGTAAAAGATTCTGTTCAAACCAACACTGCATAAGAAATTTGCTGCCTGCCTTCGCTGCTAACACATTCGCTTGTTCAAAGTATGCCCTATGCCTGTAGCACGAGTACGCTGCATGTACCTGACGGGGCGCTTTGCGCTGACAAAATGAATCAAGAAAATCAGTGTTAGCAATTGGTTTAGCCCCTAGCTGTATGCATTCTTATATGCGTGATAGCTTAAGAGATACAACCTGATGAGTTAATGCCCTCAGCGTTTTAGGAGATTCTGGCAATGTCACAGCAATTTTTGCTAAACAGACTATACAATGCCTGATTCCTCATGTTGTGGTAGTAGATCGATGACATTATTGAAACTTGTAAAATAATCCTGCAGCGCGTTAGCTGCTGGACCAGTAAATTCCATCCATTCAGAAGACAAGTGATTCTGAGGATTTTGAGAAATTGTTTCCCATTGAGACAATGAGAACTGGGGAGTCGCTATGAGCACAGAAACGCTTTTTTCTCCAGAGCTAGTTTGATGATTGAGTTTAACTGCGGCAACGTAGCTGGTGTTAATGACAACGTTCTGTATCTTGATAAATGCCATGATCTATTTCAACATTCAAGATAATATATTCTATGAACTTTGACAAACCAAGTTTGACAAATCCGTTACCGAAAAAACACCCCTCTCAACCTGAAATAATGAAAAAAATAAACCAATAATTGGTAAGAATTCAAAAGTCAACATTCAGGAATCAGAATAGTTAAAGAATCAGGAGAACATTTGATGATTGAATATACAAATCATGCTCAAATCCTTACAAATTAAGGCTTCTGACTACTGAGTGCAGCAATTCTTACAAGAATTAATTATCATCAAGTGATAGCAAGCAAATTAATTTTAGTTTTTTTACTTTCAATTCACTCAATAATATGCTTAGCTACCTGGAAAGTATGATAATTAATAAAAACATTAGCATAAACGATGGAAATTAAATGGTTCGTTTTTAGCACTTTTAGAAAAAAATAGATTCTTGGCAGATATAAACTTTTTAAAAAAATAAAAAAGTATAAGTGTTTACTATTGTTTAGTGACTTGTTAAGTTATTGATTAAGGTTATCAGATAAAATTTGTGAGCATCAAAAAATAAGTATATTTCTTTGTCAATTCACACTTATTTGACAAATATAGCAATCCTAAATCATTTGTAAAATTCTCTCTTCTCTCTTTTCTTGGCGTTCTTGGCACGCCAGGTGCTTCAAGTCGGCGGAGCCGCCCAACGCACTGGCTTGTCTTGGCGGTTCGATATTTTTACAACTCAAATAGGATTGCTATACATACATTAACTGAATAAATATCAGTGTTTTTTCTAAAAACATGGTAATTACAGTAGTTTTCACTTGGATAGAACACAGGTGGGTTGTTGTAGAGTGCCCACCCTAGGTTTGTTGAGAAGAGTGCAAAATCTGAGCAAATTAATTTTATAGTTAAGATGATCCTATTTTTTCTGCTTGCTTTCCACTCCACTCTTGCCACCGTATGATTCCGCGACTGACCAATTCTAGATTTTCACCTCCAATAAAACAAGTACGTCCCATCTTTTCACAAGCAATCAGGATTTCACCGTGTCCCATAAATGGAGCAATGACAAAATTATTTGGATTTGTATACATGTTTAGTAAGTAAACGACTATTCCCTCAACTCCTTCTATATGAATTGGTATTTGTGGCTTGGATATGGATTGGCGGGAAAAAATACCTACATACAAATTACCAAGTACTAATTCGTATTGAAATGGCATGCGAGTGCGACTACAAAAGTTATAAATGTTGCCTTCGGAGCGTACTACGGCGACAACTCGAGCTTCATCTACTAAGTAATCATGATTCCAAGTTGGGGAAAGAGTGGCGATCGCCAGAGCCGCATTACCAGGAAGCAAGTTCATGAATTGTTGACTATCAGTATCTCCACAATAGACAAGATGTTGTTGATTGAGCATCCATTCGTCACCAACGTTAACCCAAGGCTTCTTGCCTTGCACAACTGTTGATTTCCTTGCTTGATGCTGCTCAACCAGAGGCTGAGCTTTCTTTGCAGCCAACTTAGCTTCTCTTTTTGCCATAGCAATTTTAAAGGCTTGCAACTGAGCTTCTTGTTGTCTCAGCCGCCATTGCTCGGCAATTTTAGCTTGCTGTTGGGCAAGTTGTTTGTCTGTTTGAGCTTGAGCTAACTCCAGAGCCTGTTCCGCCTGTTCTGCTAAGGCGCGTTCTTTACTCCCTGCTCTAGCTATCCTGAGCAATTCCGTTTTGACATCGGCGATGGGCGTACCTTTAATTTTTTGTTTGACTTCTGGGTGAATATCTTTGGCTATCTGCTTATCGTGCTGCAAGCTACGCTCACTGTATCCAACTTCTTTGGCAAACTCTAAATTCGTCTTGGGAGGTGGTGAAATCGTTTCACGACCTGTTTTCAGGGTATGCTGGTTATCTCCTGCTTTCGCCATGAGTCCGAGTCTGTCCAAAATTTTCTGGCGTTCCAATAGCATTTCTGCTCGCTCTAGAGGTTTTAACTCATTGCGGATAAAATTCTCGTCAATCTCCGCCAGACGAGCTTGATCAGCATCCTCGTAATCAACAACATGACACTGGATTTTTTCTAAACCAAGTAGCCGACAAGCTGTCAGACGGTGTAGTCCAGCAATCAAGTTCAGTTTTCGGTCTACTGTGATCGGGTTCAATAGACCGTTAGCCTGAATTGATTCTTTCAACTCTTCAACCTTGTCGCCGTTGATTGAACGGCGGTTAGGACCAATTTTAATTTGGTCTATGGATACTGACTTTATAGGCATAATTGCTGCTCTTTAGTGTTGTCAGCGAGAACACTAACAATAAGATATCGCTAGTTTATTTCATAAGTACTATCAAAAACAGAAATTTCATAATAATTCTGATGAAAATATTTTATGTCTCCTGACTCTGCTACGAGCCATCTAAAGAATGAAGTATAAATTATTCGGTGAGTCATGAACTTCACTGATTCCTCCAAAACGTGAAATAAGGCGCTTTGATTTATTTTTTTGGATCTGCCTATAACTGTAAGTCCCAACGCTGATAGCCGCGTGTCCATTAAATGAGTGATTTAATCGTAATGGTGCAAGTTCTGAGTTATGAAATCTTTATCCTTTTGATGATTCTACTGACTGACTTAAAATTACGGAAGTAAATCACCGTCAGAAAGTTCCCTGTTTAGTCTTTGAATTATTTGTCTGAGGGCGAACCAGATCAGAAAGTTCCCTGTTTAGTCTTTGAATTATCTGTCTGAGGGCGAATCAGAGAAGTTAAAAAACAAAAAGTCAACGCCGTCGCAAAAAGACAAATTAAGTTTTTATTTATTTGTAGTTTCTGCAACAACATTTTTTCTAACTTTTGTTCTTTCAAATTGAAAATAAGTCACGCATTTGTCCCCTAAAAAATTGGCAGTACGCCACATGCGGGACTGCCGGGGAACTAAGCGTCGAGCAGTGGCTCCTTTGTTTGATTGATCGGTGGGACAAGACGGGTACTCGTAGTAGTAAGGCTGCCAATTTTCGGCGAGTAAGACCTCGTCAAAAAATCATATGAAATATATGCTTTTCTGGTTGACAAAAATAAAGTTATTTGACACTATGGAAGACAAGTTTTCGCAAATTATATCTGACGTAGCTTCGTGAAACTTGAGACTGAAGTTTCTTAGAAGCGTTTCTAGGTTTTGAAACTAATTGCTCCAAGGTTATTTATGTTGGAATAGAAATGAGTAGATTTTTGTGTTACGAGACAACTTGTCTTTTCTCAGTGACATAGTTATCCTTGGTAGTTTTTTTTCTAAAGCAATTGCGTACAAAAGTTTCTAAAACTCACAAAACTTTTCCAGTCAGAAATATCAGATTCACACAGGAAAAGTTCTCTGGATGAATTTCCAGATGTGTCCACAACAATCAACTGGTATACCCAATTCAAGCTACCCTTCGGTATAACACAATTGAGATGAAAATATGGCATCAGAAAAAGAAAGCCAGTTATACACAAAACCCTCGAATCGGTGGCAAATTATATTAGCAGCTCTTATTGCTTCAGCAACCGGACTGCTCTTTTTTCATAATTTTTCACGAAGATCCAACGTTCATACTCAAGCAGTAAAAGCTCCAGAAGTCCCTCCAACAAAAGTTACGAAAGTTGCTGTGACTGCCTTGGGACGTTTGCAGCCTCAAGGTGAAGTGACGAGGTTGGTTGCTCCTAGTTCACTCTCTGGCGTCCGAGTTGAAAAAATGTTTCCTAAAGAAGGAGATAAAGTTCGTGCTGGACAGGTTGTGGCTTTGTTGGAAGGTTATGCTCGTAGTCGGGCAGCTTTACAACAAGCTTTAGACAAAGTTCAAGTTGCTCAAGCTCAACTCGCGCAAGTCAAAGCTGGAGCTAAATCAGGAGATATAGAAGCTCAACTCGCGGCGATCGCCCGCTTAAAATCACAATCAACAACAGAAGTAGCAGCTAAGCAAGCGACAGTCAGACGCTTGGAGGCTGAGTTAGAAAATGCTCAAACCGAAAACAATCGATACCAGCAACTTTATAAAGAAGGTGCTATTTCTGCTTCTGTTGCAGATAGCAAGCGTTTGCAACAACAGACAGTGCAACAGCAACTAACAGAAGCCAAAGCAAACCTTGACACTACTGTCAACAGTATAAACGAACAGCTCAAAGAGGCAAAAGCTAAACTAGGGAGTATCAAAGAAGTACGTGTTGTTGATGTTAAGTTAGCAGAAACTGAAGTTCAGAGTGCTATAAGTGCTGTTCAACAAGCAAAAGCAGACTATGATTTAACGTACCTCAAATCTCCCATAGATGGAAGAATTTTAAAAATTCACGCCAAAACAGGAGAAGTGAACAGTAATGAAGGGATTGTTGAGATAGGTAAAACATCTCAAATGAATGTGATAGCAGAAGTTTATCAAACTGATATTGGCAAAGTCCGTATCGGTCAAAAAGCAACAATCACCAGCACTGCATTTCCCCAAAAAATAAAAGGAACCGTCAGTGAAATTGGTTTGCAAGTTGACAGACAAAATATTCTCAGTGTTAATCCAGCCGCAGACACAGATCGTAGAGTTATTCAGGTAAAAATCCGTATTGATGATCCAGCAGATAGTCAAAAGGTGGCAAATTTAACCAACTTACAAGTTGATGCCGCCATTCACATTCAGTGAACAGTGAACAGTGAAGGAGTCAGGAGTCAGAAGTCAGAAGTCGGAATTCTTTATTTCTTCCTTCTGAATACTGAATTCTGTATTCTGAATTCTTCTTCAAACTGATAACTGGTAACTGATAACTGATAACTGATAACTGATAACTGATAACTGTATTAAAGGCTGGAATCATGGTTTTTAAAATTCCTTTGGCATGGCTGCAACTCATCCGAAACAAAGTTCGTTCTCTTGTCGCTGTCGCTGGTATTGCTTTTATTGTGATTTTGATGTTTATACAACTTGGTTTTCAAGATGCTCTTTATTCCAGCGCAACCCAAGTGCATCGACATCTCCAAGGTGATTTATTTTTAGTGAGCTCTCAATATAAAGCATTAACAGCAAATCAAAGTTTTTTCCGGACTCGATTGTATCAAGCCTTGGGGTTTAATGGTGTTGAGTCTGTCAGTCCGATGTATATAGGATTTGCTAAATTTAAAAATCCTGTTAATGGTCAGAAATACTCAATATATGTGATTGGGTTTGAACCAGGTAAGCCTGTTATAAATATACCAGAAATTGAAGAAAATGTAGATAAAATTAAAATTCCGGATGTTGTGCTTTTTGACCGTAATTCTCGACCAGAGTTTGGAGATATTGCATATAAATTTGAAAAGGAACAGACTGAACAGATTATTGAAATTTTTCCCTTTAATTCATTAGCTGGTTATCGAGTGAGAGTTGGTGGGTTATTCAGTTTAGGTCCTTCATTTGGAGTAGATGGAAACTTAATTGTCAGTGACTCTACTTTCCTTAGAATATTTCCAAACAGTCGCCCAGCAGAAATGATAGATGTGGGAGCAATAACTCTTAAGCCTAATGTTAATCCGCTAAATGTTCAGCGAGAGTTACAAGCTAATTTACCTAACGATATCATAGTCTTTACCCGTCAAGGATTTATTGATTTTGAAAAAGAATATTGGGCTAACAGAACACCAATTGGTTTTATACTAAATCTCATGTTATCTATGGCTTCTGTAGTTGGTATAGTCATTGTTTATCAAATTCTTTACAGTAATATTTCTAATCAATTAATAGCTTATGCGACTTTAAAAGCTATAGGTTATGCAAATAATTATCTCTTTCATGTTGTGTTTCAGCAAGCTTTTATATTAGCAGTTTTCGGTTACATACCTGGATTTGCTGTTTCTTTAGGTTTATATGATTTTGCGATGCAAGTCACTAAATTACCGATCATGATGTCTGTAAACAATGCAGTCATCGTCTTCATCTCAACAATATTGATGTGTATGATTTCTGGAGCATTAGCTATTAATAAACTCCGGTCTACAGACCCAGCAGATATTTTCTAGCATTCTGAATTCTGGATTCTTTTCAATCAATCTCAATTTTTCATTACAATCTTCTATCCTCTATGAACTTGAACAACAAAACTCTCCTGATCACTGGAACTAGCGGATTTATTGGCTTGCGTGCGACAGAACGAGCTCTGTCACAAGGGATGAAGGTTTGTGGATTACAAGATTCTTCAGATAAGAACAAGAAAGCACAAAATTTAGGTGCTAAAGTCATTTATGGCAGTATCACGGATCCAACTGTTGCTCAAAAAGCGTGTCTTGGAGTAGACATAGTTTTACACACAGATGAACTGGCAAAAGAAGGTGGTTCACTAGACCAATTTCGCAAAATAAATGTTGAGGGAACAATTAACATAGTGAAAGCTGCCAAGAATGCTGGTGTCAAAACTTTTGTTCATCTCTCAAGTGTTCTTGTTTACGGTTTTAACTATCCTGAGCACATCACAGAAGATGGACCATTATGTGGTGAAAATAATCCCTACTGTCAGACAAAAATAGAAGCTGAAAAAGCACTTTTAGAACTGAATGAGCCTGACAATTTTGGCATCATTATCATTAGACCAGGAGATGTTTACGGACCTGGAAGTATTCCCTGGACGATTCGACCGCTTATGATGATGAGGCAAAGATTATTTGCCTATGCTAATGATGGGCGAGGAGTGATTAATCATGTGTACATTGATAACCTCATTGATGCCATTTTTCTTGCTATTGAAAAAGAAGCATATGGAGAAATTTTTAATGTGACTGATGGACAAGAAACAACTTGGAAAGAATATTTTACAAAGTTAGCAGAGGTAGCAGGTTTTGCCGCACCTTTTTCTTTACCAAAAGATGAACTGAAATTATTTCTCCAGTTGCGTTATCAAGGGCAAAAACTCTTTCGCAAACAAGCCGATATTCTACCAGAAGCTGTAGATTTTATGTCTCGCCCTTACGCTTATTCAATTGCTAAAGCACAAAAGTTGTTAAGTTATCAACCAACAGTTGATTTAAAAGAGGGAATGCGTCTGACACAGGAATGGCTGAAAAAAGTAGACATTCAAAAATTGATGCAATAGAGTTCTCACTGAGACCCCATCCTTAAGTCGTAGAAGTCGTAGTGCTTAAGCACTTAAGCACTACTTACTTTGCTTTTCATCCCAGACTCCAAACAACAAAAAGTTCCTGCTTCAAATTTTTACCGAAGAAGAATAGAGGCGTCAGTCGCCAGAATACAGAATGTATTCTGTGCGACTGGCGGATGAATCATGGTTTAAAGCCCCCGGATTTATCCGTGGAAAAAAGAAAAGCGAATTGCATCATTGCTAAAGCCCCCGGATTTATCCGTGGGGATCTTCTGACTTCTGACGACTGACGTCACGACTCCTTTTTACAACGTCACAAATCTCATATTTCACGGAATCTCTGCACAATGTTTTTCTTATGAGCAATAACCAGCCAAGATTGAGCATTGGACTACCTGTATACAATGGCGAAAAATTTATCAAAGAAGCCATAGATTCACTTTTGGCTCAGACCTTTGAAGATTTCGAGTTAATTATCTCAGATAATGCATCTACAGACAAAACTGAGGAAATTTGTAGAGCATACGCTGTTAAAGATAAACGCATTCGTTACTACCGCAATGAAAAGAATATCGGTTGTGCTCGTAACTTCAATCGCGTCTTTGAATTGTCTTCAGGTGAGTACTTTAAATGGGCAGCTCATGATGATCTGCATGCTCCAGATTTTCTCATGAAGTGCATTGAGGTACTTGACAAAGACAATACCATTATCTTGTGTCACTCCAAGACCTATTTCATTGACGAACACAATAAATTTCTACAAAACTACGATATTCAACTCCAAACTGATTCACCAAAATCACATAAGCGTTTTCATGAGCTTCTTGCTAAACACCTGTGCTACCAAATTTATGGAGTGATACGCGCCAGCGCCCTCAGAATGATACCACCTATGGGCAGTTACGGTCATGCAGACGGAATTTTCTTATTAAGACTTGGTTTAGTCGGTCGGTTTTATGAAATTTCCGAATATCTGTTTTTTGCTAGAAGCCATCCGCAACAATCAATGAGTATGTTCTTTCCAAATTACTTGTTGCTTGCTAACAAGAATCCACAATACTCGTTGAGTATGCTGCCTGATTACTATTCATATACAGTGTGGTTTGATTCGTCAAAGAAGGGTAAAATTTTGGTTCCACATTGGAGAATATTTTGGGAGTATTTGTTCTCCATATGGTATTCACCACTGAATTACTACGAGCGAATTTGTTGCCATGTCAGTTTGCTAAAACAGCTAAAAGGAACAGAATATCTTTTGATAAAAGACCTGCTTCTAGCTGCTCAAATGTTCTCTAAACGTTTGCAAAGAAAACCAATACAACAACAGGCAAGCGTTTTTTAAATTAACTCAGTTACATTCTAACATCAAGCCTGTAGGCGATCGCCTACAGGATTAATAGAACAGACTGAAGCTATTTATAGTTCCTTGCCACTCAAGTAGAAAAAGCTCAAAAACACTTTTCTACTTCTTAAAACCAAAGTAAAAGAACTTGTTGATAACTGCATAGATTATGTTTAGAATATTTCAAGCCAACACTTTTTTTCTCGCTATCATAGCAATCATCAGTTTAATGAGAACAGTGAATGCAGAGTCACCTGCAACACTCACCGTTGTCGTCAATGGGCTACATCATAAAAAAGGTCAAGTTTGCCTAAGAGTATACTCCAGTGAAAAAGGATTTCCTGATAGTAATACTAGTGAAATACAAAGTGGTTGCACTCAGATAACAGGAAGTTCTGTGAAGAAGCAGTTCTCAGGCTTGAAGCCAGGAACTTATGCTGTCGCCGTAGTTGATGACCAAAATGGAGACCACAAACTAAACAAAGACTTTTTCGGTATTCCAAAAGAAGGTTTTGGTATTTCCAAAAATCCAACTGTATCAATATCAACGGGCACACCAAAGTTTCGCGATGCGAGTTTTCTGCTCAAAAAAAATACAACTATCAATATAGACATGAAATATTCACTCGACCCATAAAACATCAAACAGTAAAGAGTGAAAAGTGAACAGTTATCTGTAGCTAACACTGTTAACTGTTCACTGTTTAGTGATAATTGCTCACTTCATAAAAGACGACACTGAATTATGAAAGAGTTGGCGATATTCCTGTCTAAGTCTTTGCTGGGCTGGTTGGCTATTCAAATGTGTATAACGGTTGTTTTTTTGTTGTACCTGCGCTCATCCCAGAAAAACTCATTACCAGACGACGAGTTGCCTAAAACTGCAGTTATTCTCTGTTTACGCGGGGCTGATCCGTTTTTGACTAACTGCTTGCGATCGCTGTTGAATCAGAACTACCCACGGTATGATTTAAAGCTGATTGTTGATAGTCAGGAAGATCCCGCTTGGAAAATTGCCACTGATACGATCCGGGAGCAAACAGCGACTAACGTCCAAATTAGCCCTTTGAAGATAGCGCGCCAAAATTGTAGTCTTAAATGCAGTTCCCTAGTGCAAGCTGTCTCGGATTTAGACGATTCCTACAAAGTCGTTGCCCTAGTAGATGCTGATACAGTCGTCCATCCCAATTGGTTACGTGAATTAGTCAGCCCTCTAGCCCATCCCAAAGTCGGAGCGACCACAGGTAACCGTTGGTACCTGCCGACAGGTAGATATTGGGGGTCTTTGGTGCGGTACGTAGGTAACGTATCTACAGTGGTGCAAATGTATGTGTTCCGAATTCCTTGGGGTGGGACTTTGGCTGTGAAAACAGAACTACTTCGCCAAACAGAACTGCTAGATAAGTGGGGACAAGCCTTCAACGAAGATACCATGATCCGCAAGGTCTTGGAAAAATATGGGATGCGGGTCAAGTTTGTGCCTTCTCTAATCATGCTCAATCGGGAAGAGTGCGAATTACCTACCTTAAGATACTGGATAATGCGCCAACTACTCTGTACTCGGCTTTATCACCCATTATGGCCGGCTGTAGTGAGTGATGCGATTTCCAGCATACTGATGCCTACTCTTGTCATGATGTTGTCTCTAGTAGCGTTATTGAGCGGAGAATGGAATGTTGCGGCTTTGTCGTTTAGCTGCTTTAGCATTTATACACTGGGATTACTTTTTCTGATGCTGGCATTGGAGCAAGCAGTACAGCAAGTCATTCGCAAACATGGTGAGCCGATGACAAAATTGTCAGCTCTAACAATAGTGAAAATGCTAATAGCAATTCCCTTAACACAGTGGGTTTACGGATTAGCGATGATATTATCCCTGAGGATGCGAAGAGTTAACTGGCGCGGAGTCACCTATCAAATCAAAGGTCCTTGGGGCATCCGTTTAGTTGAATACCGTCCTTATCGGTTATTAGATCAACCTAATAATAATAAGGTTTCTATATAGTTGGTAATTCGTAATTATTAACTACATTTCTTGTTCCCACCCAGAGTGTGGGAACGAGTAGACGACCTGATACTTCAAAAATCCGTAATCTAGAGTAGCGAATTGGTAGACGTAGTTTCTTAAAATAATTGGCAAAATAGATTCATATTCACTAATTATATCTCGACTTAAAAATACCATAAATATGGTAACTAAAGACAGAGAAATTATCCAGTTTATTAAGAATATTTAGCAATGCGTAAATCCTAAATTCATCTGAGCTATTGCTGACAATTTTACTTTTATTGGACAGCAGTTTTTAGCTCTATTAAAATACAAAAATACACAGAAATTATGAACAAGCAACCTCTTCGTATTGCGATTTTTACAAGTTTGTATGCTCCTTTCTTAGCGGGAGTTTCTGTAGCAGTACACCAGCGAGTTTGCTGGCTGTTAGAACAAGGGCATGAAGTCTTTCTTGTTCACCCTCAACTCAACGACAAATTTCCCAAATCTGTTAGCAACCGTCCCATGCCAGGGATAGAAGAGTTAAACCCTTTTCCTAATTTTTCTGCCTACGCATTTCCAACACAACCGCTGATATTTTACAAGTCTCTTCCACAACCATTACACTATCGGCATTGGAGTGATACTAAGTTATTAGAGAAGTTCCAACCTGATATTATAGTCGTTGAAGAAGCGGCGCAAATCAGAGGATTTTACTCACTTTATTTACAAGGTTACGGTCGTCCGATTGGGGCTGAATACGCAAAGCAAACAGGTACCCCGATAATATCTCTCTTTCATACAGATATTGTTGCCTATATCGAATATTACTTAGGAAATCAGTTTTTCAGCCTGATTCGTCCCATCATCCCCTTTTTGATTAAGCAGTTCAGCGAAGTTTATGATGTCAATCTCTTTCCTTCTCGAAAACAGCTTGCTAAGTACGAACAGATGAAATGCCAACGCAGTGAATATCTCCCCTTTCAAGGAGTTAATTGTCAAAAATTCAATCCAGAAAACATCTGTTATAACCCTATCCCTAACGATAACCGACCAACTCTGCTTTTTGTCGGACGCATTACCGCAGAAAAGAATGTTACTCAACTTATAGACGCATATCCACTCATCGCTGCCAAAATTCCTGATGTCCATTTGGTCATCATTGGAAGTGGTCCTTATGATACGGAAATCCGTAAGCGTGCTGAAGAGTTTAAATCCGGTGTGACTGTATGGGGCGAGTCCCACGGAACAGAACTTTTAGGTTGGTATGCTCGTGCAGATGTTTTTGTCAATCCCTCACTGACTGAAAACTTCTGCACATCAAATAACGAAGCTTTGGCTTCTGGTACCCCTGTTGTAGCTGCTGTTGCACCCTCAACTTTGGAGCAAATCAAACCCGGTTTCAATGGCTTGTTAGCTCAAGCAAATAACCCAACTGATTTTGCTGACAAGGTGATTGCAATTCTTCAAAATCCTGAACTGAAAAAAGAAATGTCTCAACAAGCCCGCCTCTCCATACTTGAATTTGATTGGTCAGCATGTATGGAAAAGTTTGAAGATAAACTTTATGAGCTTGTTCAAACACGTAAACAGCTAGAAGCAAAGGTCGTGTAAACAACGTGAACCGCAGATGAAATAGAGAGTGAGTGTGGGAAAATGTATCCTCCTTCCCTCTCTCCCTCCTCATCCTCTTTACCGAGAAGTTTGCCCAGAGATTTTTTGAATTTGCTGGGTGAAATATGCTTCGTTATGGTTCAATTGTTGTGCTAGCTGTAGCCCTTTTTGAAAAGCTGTTAATGCTTGTGGATAGTCTTTACGTTCCAAATGAATTTGCCCAATTTGGTCATAAGCATTCATTAAACCGTAAAAGTTGACCGCTTGCTCTTGTGCCTGCAAGAGAACTTGGCTGGCTTGTAAAGCCTCTTCCATTTGTCCTTGAGAACGATACAACGCAATTAACTTTTGCAAAGCTTCACTAGCAGGAACGTATTGCTGTAATTGCCAAGCTATGGTATAGGCTTCTTTATAATTTTTGAAAGCTTCTTGTAGTAAGCTGGGGTTTTCTCGTGCTAAAGATTCATAATCTGAGGCAATCTCCTGCTTCAATGCTGGTAATTGGATAAAGTTGTTTTGGCTTTGGTAGATTTGTGCTAGCTGATTACGTATCTTTATTGATTTCTCTAGTTGTTTTTCTTGCTTGTAAATATAAGCGAGTTGTTGTAGATATGCTACTTCGTTAGCAGACTCGCCTCTTGAGGAAGTGAAAGTGAGCAATTTCTCGTAAGTCACCGCTGCTGATGCATAATCAAACCAAGCTAGATATAATTCTCCAAGGGTCTTTAGTATATCTACTTCTGCTGTAGTATCTCCTTGTTGTCGCACTGCTGCTAGAACTTGCTCATAAACCTGTAGCGCCTGTTTAGGCGATCGCACTTGTTGGTAAGCTTGACCGATGGCTCGCAACAATTGTAAATCTATCGTTTTTTTGGATTTCGTCGCTTGTTTTTGGATAGCTTGCAACCGTTGTGTGATATACTGCACCTCCTGGCGCTCGTTTTCTCTCCAGGCAATTTCACCCACCCGTGACAGTGCTTGCACCTCTGGTAATGGACCTAAAAAGCGACGCAAGCGCAGTTCTCGGTTCCAAATATCGAATGCTGTTACCTTGTCTCCTGCTTGTAGTGTAGCTGTAGCTTGTTGATTGAGCTGCTCTAACGCTGGTTCTAAATTTTGACTCTCTTCGGGAGTCAGCGGCTTTTTATCTTTTGGTGAACGTGGTAGCAGTGGATCTGGTGCGGTAATTTCTAGCGGATTCGGAGGAAATTTATCTGGCTGTTGAGGCTTTTTGCTCGCTGCTAGTGTTAGCGAACTGCAAACGAGACAGACTGTAACAGTGGCAGTCATGGTAACACTTAAGCGCCGTAGGATAGACATTTTACCTTTTTGTTGCATCACAAAGACAAATTAATTCACGCATCCGACACTTCGCTCAAGTCGGGGAACCCTTTCTGTGCGAGTGTCCTTTCAAAATTTAGAATCTTTCCCTACTTGACGATAGTCCGCAAAAAATTCTCCTGAGAGCCAACTACAAGCTATACAATACTTCCTAATACAATTTATTTTATCCAGCTACACCTTGGTAGTTTTTAATACCAAGTAGCTTGGTTAACCCAATCCAAAATTCAGAATCTAAGATTGGAAAAATGACTCATTCTACTGATATTGCCACGTTAGCTCGTTGGATGGCAGCAGATTTCAGCAATCAAGAACAAGCTTTTGAAAACCCACCTTTTTTTGCCCACATTCGCGTTTGTATACGTCCTTTACCTTTGGAATTATTATCTGGGGTAAGTTTATTTCTTGAACAAGCTTACGACTATCAACTTAATTTCCCTTATCGTTTAAGGGTACTAAAATTGATAAATGCAGAAAGCCACATACTCATTGAGCACTACAGCGTCAAGGAAGAACAAAAGTTCTACGGTGCATCCCGTAATCTCGAACGCTTGAAAACTTTAACTGTAGAAGATCTAGAAAAACTACCAGGCTGCAGCATGATTGTAGAGTGGACAGGTCACAACTTTAAAGGCACGGTAGAGCCAGGTAAGGGCTGCATTGTCGTTCGCGATGGGCAAAAGACCTACCTTGATAATGAATTTGAGATTGATGAACACAAACTTATGAGTACTGATCGCGGACGTGACTTCCAAACCGATGAGCATATCTGGGGTTCTGTTGCTGGGGCATTTCACTTTGTTCGCTGGGCGAGTTTTGCAGACGAAGTGAAACTCCAGTGAAGCGCCTTGTATTTTGGGGCAGGCGGTACACCTGCCCGATGATAAACATTGGACAACACCTATCTAAAGACTTGCAGCGCCACTGAAATCATCGAAAGGAAAGTAAAAAATCCAATCGCGTCTAAAGTTGTAGTCAATAAAGGACCACTAATTAAGGCTGGATCGAGATTTAACCGCTTCAAAGTCATCGGTAGTACTGTTCCCAGAGAGGCAGCTAGTAGTACATTCACAACCATCACTAGCCCTGCAACTATCGATACCCAACGTTCGTGTGGAGGCGACCAAATGAGCGATAGTCCACCAAGAGCCATACCTAATGCTATTGCTGTACCTACACCCGCTAAAATCTCTTTTCGGAGAAGTGGTATGGTGTCATTAGGTGTCACTTCTCCGACACCAAGACCACGTACTGTCACTGATACTACCTGGAAGGCAACATTTCCACTACTGTTAGCCAAAATAGGCATGATGATTGCCAGAACTGGCACTTGTGCAATAACTCTTTGAAACGGAGAGATCGCACTAGCTGCACCAATGTACAAAGCAATGTTTCCCAGTAACCAAGGCAATCGCTTGCGAAGAGTGACTTGAGGAGAAGACAAGGCTGCTTCATCGCCACTCACACCCGCGAGTTTTTGAATATCTTCTGTGGCTTCTTCTTCCAAAATATCAACCACATCATCAATCGTGACAATACCCACTAGTCTCTCTTCTCGATCAACCACAGGGACAGCGATTAAGTCATATCGCTTCATGATTCGGGCAACTTCTTCCTGGGGCGTTTCTGTTCTTACCTTAATGACGCGATCGCTTGCGATATCTCTGATCAGAACATCAGGAAAGGTAAATAACAACTGTCGTAATGAAACAACACTGACTAGTTTGCGGTTATCGTCTGTGACGTAGGCGTAGTAAATCGTCTCTTTATCTTCATCCTGACGGCGGATTTTACTCAAGGCTTCTCCGACAGTCAATCCATCTCGCAACAGCACGTATTCTGTTGTCATCACACGTCCTGCAGTGCCTTCAGCATAGCCAAGAATCGTTGCTGTTGCTTGTCGTTGTTCTGGACTCAGTTCTTGCAACAGGCGTTTGACAACTCCAGCTGGTAACTCGTCAAATAATTCTGCACGTTCATCCGGACTCATCGCCTCGACAATTTGTGCAACTTGAACATCGTGCAGGGAATTTATGATTTCTTCCTGGACTTCTGACGGTAGATATTCAAAAACATCAATTGCTTGATGTTTATTGAGTAAACGGAATGCGATCGCCCGCTGTTGCTTGGGCAATTGTGTAATGTACTCCCCCACATCCACGGGTTGTGTGCCATTCAAATCCAACTTAAGTTGGTTTAAGTCGGCAATGTCAATCGGCGAATTGCGAACATCTTGTATGAGCATCATAATACCTCCAAATGCCTCCCCCGCGCTGGGAGACAAACTCGCCAGATCAGAGGAGGTTAGTACTGCCGTCTTGTGGACTTCGGTCCATAAAATCTCAGAAATTCAACATCGATGACCATTACAAAATGGCATCGCTAATTCATAATACTAACCCGGAACAGCGTAATCCGGTAGATGTCCAAAGTCAGAAAAATCAGAAGATGAAAGTTTAATTCCATTTCACGAAATCTTTCATCACCCTGAAGCCTGTTGATTTGAGTAGCATTCTACTACTGTTTTCGTTTATGTCAACAGTATAAATTGATTTCAAAAGATACTTTCTTACCTTGTGATCGGTTACGCAAAACATTGGCAATGCCTCTAACCCACGATCACGCTCAAAACCCTTTCATTTTTTTTAAAGTGTAAATTGTAATTTCTTTGGTAATGTACCGTTAGTGTCAAATCACTTACCAATTAAATCCACACAATAAGTCAAAAAATGAACAACAATTATCAAAACAACAATTTCGGCAAAAATAACGGGCTAAACAAATTCTTCAAATTTGGAGAAGTACCCCCAGGGTTGAATGAACCCCAGCTACAACGGCAGCAAGCCAGCTTCCCAAGATTCTAAACTAGCTTTGCGCTCTCTCCAGTCGGGCATCACACTACTTAGCGTTTCCCAAAAGGCATCCCCGTGATGACGATGTAATAAGTGGACAACTTCATGAGCGACAACGTATTCTAGAACTGCTAAAGGTGCATGGATTAAATGCCAATTAATACGGATTATCCCGTCTTTTGAGCAGGTTCCCCAAACTCGTTTCTGCTCGAAAAGCTTGATATCTGGTGATTTGACACCTAACTTACGTGCATAGACTCGGGCGTTGTATTGGATATCCTGCAAAGCGCGATCGCGTTTCCAAGCCATAAATGCCTGCTCAATAGCGTCCTGTTTTTCATCCTCCGTTAGGTGACGTGGCACTTGGATGTGAAAGCGGCTTTTACAAGTAATAATAACTTGTTCTACATCAGCTTCCTCTACCTGCAACATTAAGCGACGACCTCGGTATAAGACCTTTGCCCCACTGACGTAGTGTTGGGTATTTTTAGTAGAGTGTTTCGGGCGGCAATCTTCAACAGCATTGAATAGCCAGCGGCGTTTGCTGTCGAGAAAAGCAGCAATTTGTTCGTGGGGCGTATCGGCTGGTGCAACGACTTCTACAGTTTCAGGAGTCACGACGATGCGTTGGCGTTTGGTGCGGTTACTGTAGCGCACGGTGTAGGGAATGCTGGTTTGACCGATTTGCAGGACAGGCATAATACCAATTCAAAATTCAAAATTCAAAATTCAAAATTCAATCCGGAAGAAAGCCGAAACGAAACTTGGGTTTGGGAATGTGTATCTGTCGCATTCTTTTTTCAAATTGGTATAAGTCATAGCAATTTTTGTAGGGTGGGCACTGCTTACCGTTTGCTCAAACCCTTATTTTTAGGTTGTGGGCAGTGCCCACCTTACTACTTAAATTTTGTTAGCGCAGCGGTGCGCAGCACCGGATTGAATTTTGAATTGTTAATCTGTCCCCTTTTATAGCTTTTTTCCCTATGTCTTGAGATAGTTTTTGATAGCATATTCATCAATTTTACTAGGAATTTCTTTCCAATTTTCTAGTCCCAGGTTAAACACCAAAGCGCGAACTTTTTGGCGCAGTTCTTTGCGTAATTGTTCCTTGAAATGCCAGCCAGAAGGTGCAGTTTCATCGCTGGAATAAAGTTCGTCAATGGCAAGGGAGGCTTGTTCTAAGGGATTAAGCTTGTCAGGATTGGTATTATCTGAATCGCTGGAAGTGCTGTTTGCTTGAGTTTGATTTGTTGGCAGAAATGCCTCTAGAATTTTGAGAACTCCGTAAGCTTTTTGATTTAAAGAAGTTGAAGAATGAGCTTGTTCAGCCGTTTGCAAGTCGCGTACAATTTGTTCATACCGCTTGAGAGTTTCAGCAGCTGCAATTTGACCTTGTTCAAACTGGCGCAGAACTTCTAAAACTCGTTCCGAAAAGAGTCCGTAGAAAAGGGGATTTTCATCTTCTTTTTGCTGCATGATTTTGCGGAGTTCCGCGCTTTTGCGTACCGCAGCAGTTTGAATTTCCGGTTCAGTATTCTCGCTACTGAAATCTTGCCAAAATGCCGGGTCTGTGATGTCATGCAGCTTACATAGAGTGTTAATCCCCGTGATGCTGAGGTGTGCGTCTAGCATCTCACGGATTTTGGCGCTGACATCGCGTCCGAGTGTGGATTCTCGTTTCTCGAAGGTGAGGGTTCCCAAAGGTAAGAATCCGGCAACCCATTTTAAATCATTTCTGTAATCGAGAATCAAGGGGTCGGGACTGAGGGCGTCGTAAGCTTTGATAAATTCTTTGGCTTGACGGTGAAAGGCGTACCAATTATCCTCTGTGCCTAAATGCTGGATGAGAACGTCGTATTCTTGGCGGATGTTTCCCGTGTTGCGGGAGATGGGTTTGAGGAATTTTAGTACTTCAGCGTGGGCGGTTTTGAGGTGGTTGCGTTCTACCTCTAAGTCTTGCATGGCGTTTATCACGTCGGCTTGGCGGTAGGTTGCTAGGGCTGAGGTGAGGTTTTCGGTGACGCCTATGTAGTCTACAATAAGTCCGAATTCTTTGTGAGAATTATATAAAATAATTGCTTCTCGGTCAATGGCGACGATTTGCGCTTTAAATCCTTCTGGGGCAGCATGGAGGGAGAAGTGCGTCCAAATGTCGTAAGCTAGCAGTTCGATGCGATCGCGGTGTTTGACTAAATCTTCAATTTTGACGCCTCGCGCTTTTATCTTGTTTACGACGGCTTCCGGTTCATTGGCAAACCAATTGTCAAACAAGATATCGAGTTTTTTTTCATCCACCTGCCATTGGGCTTTGCGACTGGTATAGCGGATGGGGACAGTCGCGCCATCTTCTACGGCGTCATCTATGCTGTAGCGATCAAGATAATCTTCACCGGGGAGACTAAAATTTTCATAGGTGTCTTTGTCTGTCGTTTGGATGGGCGTACCAGTAAAGCCGATAAAGCAGGCGTGAGGTAAAGTTTTTTCTAAATATGCCCCCAGGTCTTTCTCTTGAGTGCGGTGGCATTCGTCAACTAAAATAATCCAGTTGTGGCTGTTGGCTGCTTGTTTGGCTGAACCTTCAAATTTAAAAATGGTCGAGAGTAAAGTTAAACCCACAGGATTGTTATGAATGGCTGTCTGGAGGTTTTCACCTGAGTGTATGCGGGTGGGGTTGGGAAGTCCGCAAGCTTGGAAGGTTTTGGCTATTTGGTTGTCCAAGTCGATGCGGTCCGTGAGGACTAAGATGTTAGGGTTCTCCAGAGTGGGAGAGTTGATAGTGCGGTGGGTTTTGAGTTTGAGGGTGGCAAAGACCATTGTTAAACTTTTACCTGACCCTTGGGTATGCCAAATGAGTCCTTTGCGATATTTCCGGTCTGGGCGTTTGGCGTCGGGTTGGAGGGGGGCGAGTACTCGGTCTACAATTTTGTTGACAGCGCGAAATTGTTGATAGCGACAGATTTTTTTGATGACTTTCTGTTCTCGTTTCTCGAAGACGATGAAGTGCGCCAGGATGTCGAGAAGTCGGGAAGGTTCCAGGAGATACCAGAGTTGTTTTTCTAACTCATTGTGAAACTCCTTTCCCCCCATCTCCCCCTCGTCTTTCCAAGTTCCCCAATAAGCAGAAGATGCGCCTGTTGCACCGTAAAGGACATTTGCACCATCTGTGATCTGGTTGAAGGCGTTGGAGTAGAACAGGCGGGGAATATCGCGTTCGTATTGTTTAATTTGCTCGAATGCTTCTCCGGTTTTGTCTTTGGCGGTAAAGGGTTTTTTGGCTTCTAGGACAACAAGGGGAATGCCGTTGATGAAGATGACAATATCAGGTTTGCGGGGGTTTTGGGATTTGACGTAAAATTGGTTGGTGACGGTGAAGGTGTTTTTCTCTGGTTCTTTGAAGTTAATCAGGCGGATAGTTTTTTTAGTGGTTTCGCCGGGAACGTTGCGGCTATAATTGCCCCGCAGCAGATTTGTCCATTGTTCATTATCCGTGACAATGAGCATATCTTGATAAGTAGCACGGGCGACTTCTTGGGGGACATCGTTGATGCGTTGAATGGCGGTGATGAAGATGTCACGCAGGATGACTTGGTTAAGGGTGTCTCTTGCGGTTTGATTTTGTGCAGGTGGTAGCCAGGTGTAGCCGAAGGAAACTAAGGCATCGATGCAGGGTTTTTCAACTATAGTGTATTCTGTGGCAGAGGTCATGCGGTAGCTTTAGATACAAGCAGGGGTTATATATAGTTATAACCGCGCTTCAGTATTAATGCTTTACCATAAGACTTTTGCATCAGAAGGTCATGTGCGATTTTACTTAAATATACTTCTTCTTATTTCAGAGTAATGATTGCTTATGCTGATATATCTATTTTGAAAATCCATTACTATTTCATCTAAGGCAGTAATCGCATTTTTTTTGTCATATATTCCTTGCTGCAATATTTCTCTTAGGCTAGCATCCACCATTGCAAAATACACATTTGATGTTGTATCTACCATACTTGAAAAGCCATCCCGTCTAAAGTTATTATGAAAATTAGACTCTAAACCTGTAAGGTAGTTGTAAATTTCATAAAAAAACAGAAAAACAGAATCATTCGCCCCTTGAGAAAATTTATTTGATAAATTTCGTAGGCTACTGCGTTCTCCTTCACTAAATAGATAATCTTTCCAAATTTCATCAAATATTTTGTGTTTGAGGCTAAGTTCCTCATTTGAGGAGTTTATCAAATCACGATACCTTTGGAAAGCTTGCAAATAATAATTGTGCATAAACTTAAAATCAGAATATGCCGGGTCTATAATCTCTGTGAAAAAATTCTGTTTTTTTTCATTGTAGCCATCCCGACGATTGAAATAGAGGTCAACTAGAGAAATAATTTCGCCAATCATTTATTTGTTTTGAAGATAGAGAATCGAGCAAAATACAAGTTATTCTATTGCAAGCAAACACCAATAGTCTATTATATCTCGGCGGGTATTGCTTACCCTGTTATATTAACTTACGTGAATAAATCTAGCTGCACTATTCCAATTAGCTTGTTTTGACACGGACGCGACCTGTTAGGAGGTCTTGCATTAGACCGCGTTTGAGTTGTTCCAACTGCTGTAAATTTGCCTGTGATTTTTTTTCTGACTGCAAGACATTTTTCTAACAAGAAACTATCTTGTCTTGTTCATCCAATAATGGCAAAGGAAGCAGTAACTTTTTGAGATTAGTGCCTGATAAATTTTTCTGTACTCCACCAGCAGCCATTGTTGCCATACTAGATTGAGCAGTAGGTGCCATCATTGCCAGTCTTACAAACTCAGAGTTTGCATAGTTTTTGAGTCTAAAACGAATTAAAAATGCTCCTGGAATCATAGGAATTGTCTGTTCTCTAAAAACACAAACAATTCCACATGAACCAGAGCGAGTTACTAATAAATCTCCATCAATGAGACGATGGTTCTCGCATTGAGCTTCGGGAAGCATTGCTCTAGGAACTGTTTCGTAGTTAATCTCCCAGTTCTCATTGATGTCAGTGGTTCTAACACTGCCATAGTTTCCATTCGGGTCGTAAAGGTCACCAGAAAAACGAGGATCAAAAGCACTGTCTGTAGTGATGCCACCTAACTCAACAACTTGCCAACTCTCTGGAATCTTGCCGATCGCACTATGTTTAAACTTAGTATGACCGATACCGCGAGTGAGGAGTTGCTGGAGTAGTCCCTGCTTGACTTTGCGGGTTTGGTCGATGACTGCCTGGGTGGATGCGATCGCCTCATCCACACTACTCAAAATCTCAGCAATTTCCTTTTGTTCGTGAATGGGAGGGAGGGGAACCAAAACCTGCTTGACAATACTTGCATTCAGATTCTTTTGAGTAGTTTCGTTACCTATATCTCGCAGGTTTTGGTACTCACGAGTTAAACAGTAATAGAGGAATTGGTTATAGATTTTTTCACCTTGTAGAATTGCTAGACAAGCTTGATTTAAGGCGGCATCAATACCTAGCATTGCAACCTTACCTCGTGTTACTCCTTGCCCATACATAGCCATTAAAAGAGTTCCACGCGGTACCAATTTAGCTGATGAATTAGATAAGCCTTCCTGGGTAATCTTTTCCTCTGTATCTCTAATTTCAGAGTAATTAATTTCGCCAGTCTTCACCCAAGGTATATTTCCATTCCAAAATTCTGGCTTGTTTCGACTTGGAGTACCGCCTGATGTGACATCACATACCTGACCAATACTCACAATTTCCCAGTCCTGTGGAATCTCCCCAATTTCGGTTTGTTTGAAGTAGGTATTACTCTCTTGGGATGCCTCATTAGTCACAATTTTGGAAAACTTCTCTAGAACCATACTCAAGTTCCTCCAAAAACTCCAGCATTTTTGCCTCTACCGCATCCCGTTCTTACCACCAACTCCCTCAACACACTCAACCTTACTCTCCTCCTTCCAAATTCCTCAACCAATCCGTTAAATCCTCCACATCCTCAAAATCTAACAGCGCCTCACTCAACTCTTCCAACTGTGCCAGTTCTAACGAGCGAACTTGCGCCTCAACCTCCGGGTTAAGTTCCCCAACCTTACGCCTGAGTTGACGCATCACGATAGAGACTTCTCCCTCGCGTCTCCCTTGTTCAATCCCCGTCCGCATCCAACTGGTAACAATCTGCATAACCTGCTCCCGTTCCTCTGATTCAATCCTACCAACTTCCTCAGCAAACGCTTGCTCTTCCGACTCTGTAAGATTTAAATACGTATCCACAAAACCCGAAATCAACTGCATTCTCGCGGGGTCTAACCGCAACGTCACCAACAACCGCAGACATTGAGCCTTCACTTTGGGACGGTCTTCTCGCGCAATCTGCATCTTTGCCATCAGCGCACTCGCCACCGGATTCGCCTGATCCAAATAGTCCCGCCAATTGAGACGATTTAGTTGAATCACGCGGTAGTTAAATTGCAACACCCGAAAATCGGGAAACTCAACTCGAAACTCACTCGCGGCTGCTTGTTTTGGTTGGTCATAAGAAAATACCACAACCGGATAAATCGGCAAATCGTACTTTTCGGACAACCGTGCAAAATAGCGGAACATTCGCTTACCAAAATTCGCTTGCGCTTTTGCTTGGTTCTCCACATGGATGAGGAAACAAGACGGTTCACCCCGAAACTGCGCCTGCACGAGTAAATCAGCTTCATAACGTTCTCCCGCCGTGACATCTGTAAACACTTCTTTGTCCAGAAACATGATTAAATCTGGTTCTAAATAAGTCATCACATCCGGCAGAAATAGCTCAAGAAACTCCACAAAAAAAGTAGACAGGAGTTCTTTGAACAAGCGGTCATGGTCAATCATCACCATACCCCAACTCGTCCAAAAATTCCAACATCTTCTTTTCAGCTTTATCCCGCTTTTCCAACAACTCCTTTAAAACCATCACCTCCGCTGCCACATCAATCTGCTCTTCCTCCTCAGCCGTTTGCACATATCGGGCAATATTGAGATTAAAATCATTCTTTTTAATCTCCTCTAACTCTACCACCCGCGCAAACCGTTGCTCATCCTGAAACGTCAAAAATGCTTGAGCCAACCGCTTAATATTCGCCTCAGAGAGAGTATTTTGGTTTTTCCCTTCCACCATCTCCTCAGCACCATTGACAAACAGTACTTTTCTCTGGCGCTTCGCTTCTTTCTCTTTATTAATAATCAACACGCAAGCCGGTATTCCCGTGCCATAAAATAGATTCGGTGCTAACCCAATCACCGCCTCAATCAAATCATCTTGCAGCATTCCCTCACGAATTTTCGCCTCAGCACCTCCGCGAAACAGAATCCCGTGCGGTAACACCACCCCCAACTTGCCTGTTTCGTTCAAACTGGCAATCATGTGCTGCACAAATGCCAAATCTCCATAAGATTTCGGCGGACAACCATAACTATCTCGGCTAAACTTATCCCCATTTTTCCAAGTTTCATCTCCCCAATTCTTGAGAGAAAACGGAGGATTTGCTAACACTCGGTCAAATGTCTTTAATACTTTACTCCCCTCCGCCACCAAATGCTTGGGTTCTCGCAACGTATCCCCCCGGACAACAAACGCATCATCAATATCGTGGAGAAACAAATTCATCTGACAAATTGCCCAAGTGTTGAGATTCATCTCCTGTCCGTACAACTGCAACGACTTGGGATTTTTCTCCTGACGCTTGAGATAGTTCACCATCTCCAGTAACATACCACCAGATCCACAGGTGGGGTCATAAATACTCATCCCTTCTTCTGGTTGCAAGCACATTACAATTAGGCGAGTGACCATTTTCGGGGTATAAAACTCGCCTCCCTTCTTCCCTGCATCATCAGCAAATTTAGCAATCAAATATTCGTAAGCCGCACCCAGAATATCCGCTTCAACATCACAATTCCGCAGCCGATGCTTGCTAAAATGCTGCAACAATAATTCTAACGTCGCATCCGGGAAGCGCTCTTTATTGTTAAAATCCACATCTTGAAACACCCCGCGCAGGCGTGTATTCGCATCTTCAATCGCCCGGAAGGCGATGTTCAGCTTCTCCCCTATATTGGTAGAATGTTTCCGTACGTCATCCCAAAACGCTCCTGGTGGGATGTGAAAGCGGTGTTCCTCTGGATCTGCTGCTAATTCCGCATCTTTATAGAGTTTCAGCCGTTCCTCGTATTCTTCTTGCCAGACATCGCACAGGCGCTTGAAGAACAGCAGCCCAAAAATATAGTGTTTGAAGTCCGCTGAATCAATCTTCCCCCGCAAAATATCCGCCGCATCCCAGAGGTGTTTCTCTAGCTGCTGAGTCGTCATTTTGCCCACAAAAGTCAGGGGTAAGGTAGCAGAGGTAACGGTTTCGACCTTCAACACTTTTCGGTTCACTCTTTACGATTTCTCCAAAACTTCAAGCACGTACACTTGTTTTAGGGACAATTTCTCTCATCCTTTATACCGCGAATCAAACGCTTGTGTTGCAAAAAATGACGCCAGTTACAAAAATATAAACAGTATAAATGATACAAACTATGAGCAAGCCTTGCTTGCAAAAAATATAAGTAACCCCCCTAAACCTTCGGTTTAGGGGGGATAATGCGAGGAGGAAAATGAAAATTCGTGATTTTTTATTTAGTCTTTAGATAACGCGATTTTGATGATAAACTCATTATTCACTTGTTTTTATAACATGAGAAGAAGTCAGAAGCAGAGCCGGAAGCGCTCCGCCTCCAGTCAGAATTCAGAAGCCACGCTTATGCTCCTGAGTGCTAAATTCTTACTATACAACAATCCTCTGAAGTGAACCATCGGCATATAACTCCATTGGAACTAGTTCAGTTTTACCGTTGATTTTGACTTGAGAGTAAACAACTTTTACAAATGGAGAATGATTTCGATTATAACGTTTAGACATAATAAATTAACTCCTTTTTGAAAATTAGTAATTTTCTTTATATGTCTGGTGTTTTTAAAAACTAGAATTTCTCGAATGAATTCCTAAATCTCTTGAAAATCGTGTATAAAACTTTTCCTGACTTATAATTAACAAAACTAATTTAAAGATAAAGATAAAATAATCGACTTGCTGATAAAGATTTTAAAAAATTGACATTTCGAGTATTTTTCTCTAAAAATGGAAAAGTTATCTTGTCTGTTGACAGGAGATGACAAATTCATTTTTCAGTGCCTACTACTAAAGATAGTTTTGGCTTGACTGACATAATTAACTTCACTGTGTTAGGGTTGCATTCCGCAAACAGCGTAAAAAATCAAGTATGAACACAACCACTCAACTGCAAGCTCGTCTTGAGTGTTATTATCAGCAAATTAAAACAATCATCCTTGCCCGTCAGAACCCGATTACAGGTTTGCTACCAGCAAGTACAGCAATAAGTGCCCACGGAGATTACACCGATGCTTGGGTACGTGATAACGTTTACAGCATTCTTGCAGTTTGGGGATTGGCGATTGCCTACGGCAGAGCTTCGCTTAACGCCTACCGTAAAGTTGACGAAGACAAGGGACGCACTTATGAGTTAGAACACAGCGTCGTTAAGCTGATGCGGGGCTTGTTGTTTGCCATGATGCGCCAAAGTCCTAAAGTAGAGAAATTTAAGCACACTCAGTCTCCCTTGGATGCTTTACACGCCAAGTACAACACTGCTACGGGTGATATTGTTGTAGGTGATGATGAGTGGGGACATTTACAATTAGATGCCACGTCAATATTTCTGCTGATGTTGGCACAAATGACAGCTTCAGGGTTGCAAATCATTTACACATTTGACGAAGTGAATTTCGTCCAAAATTTAGTTTACTACATTGGACGAGCTTACCGGACTCCAGATTTCGGTGTTTGGGAACGAGGTAATAAAATTAATCATGGCAATGCAGAATTGAATGCTAGTTCCATAGGTATGGCAAAAGCTGCATTGGAAGCAATTAATGGCTTAGATTTATTTGGCGTACATGGTTGTCAAGCATCGGTGATTCACGCATTACCAGATGAAATCGCTCGTGCCAGAATTACGCTAGAATCTCTATTACCCAGAGAATCCTCATCAAAAGAAATTGATGCTGCGCTGTTAAGTGTGATTAGTTTTCCAGCATTTGCAGTAGAAGATGTGCAGCTGCGCGAACGCACTCGCAACGATATCATCAACAAACTTGAAGGAAAATACGGTTGCAAGCGCTTTCTACGCGATGGACACCAGACAGTATTAGAAGACACAAACCGCTTGCATTACGAACCATTAGAACTCAAACAATTTGAAAATATTGAGTGTGAATGGCCTTTATTTTTTACCTATTTATTTTTAGATGGTTTGTTTCGCGGCGAACAAGAGCAAGTGAAACATTACCAAGAACGTTTAGAATTTTCATTAATTGAGCGTGATGGTTTACGTCTGCTTCCAGAACTTTATTATGTTCCAGAAGAATCTGTAGAAGCAGAAAAGTTAGCACCTCAAAGTCAGTCACGTTTACCCAACGACAATATTCCTCTGGTGTGGGCACAGAGTTTATATTTTCTTGGTCAAATGTTAAGTGAAGGGTTAATAGCAGTTGGAGATATTGACCCTTTGGGAAGGCATTTACGCATAGGGAAAAATCAGCAAGCTGTCGTACAAATTGCCTTACTTGCAGAAGATGAAGATTTACAAGGAAAACTGGCAGTTTATGGAATTGAGACACAAACACCCAAACAAGTCGAACCAATTCAAGTTCGACAAGCAGATGACCTTTCAGACATTTATACTCAAGTTGGACGCAATGATAAACTTGGTTTAACAGGACGTCCAATGCGACGTTTGAGAAGTTTAACTACATCTAAGATTTTTCGCATTCTTGGGGAGAGAGTTGTCTTCCTGCCTTCGTTTTTGGATGCTCAAGTGTTCTACTTAACTCTTGATTACCACTTTTTGGTGTATCAAATCAAAAGTGAACTTGCTTACATTCAAAAATATTGGATTGATTTAGGACGTCCGATCCTTACTTTAATGTTGACTCACACCATGTTGGAAACGGGAAGTGAGGCATTACTTGCTCTCATGCAAGAACTCAATAACGGTGTTTGTAACGGTGTACAAGTAAAATTGGGGCGTCTTAATCAGTTGATGTTGACGGCTGGAACACAACGGCTTGATTTTCTTCAAGAAGATTTTAAATATTCTCTGTCTTCCATTAAAGATACTCCACCTCGCTGCTCTTATCTTATTTACAACCCAGACAAAAATGGATCCCTCCAGCACACTCAAGAATTTCAAATGGAGTGTGAAACGAACTTAGGATTGTTGCTTTCCTTTTTGCGTTCATCAGAAAATCTCTACGAACAAATAGAGTTGTTACAGACTTTGGTTCGTTTGAAAGGATTAGAATTTGATACAGGCTTTGGTGGACCAGGACGTCCCGTCACTGTAGCAGATTTGCTCGATGAAGTTTACACTAAAGCAGGTGATTGCGGCATTTGGGCAGTTGTGCGTCGTGCTGCAGGGTTGCGACAAATGAGTGATATTGGTTTGTCGGATGTGGTGACAAGTATTGTGGTGCGCGGTAAGCAAATTGCTGTGGGTAGGGCTTACAGCGAAGATTCACTCATCACTCTTCCTTTGTCGCACAACGAAATTGTGGAGAAAATTAATCACTTTTGTCGAGAGGATATAAGCGATCGCGTTCTGACTCAAGAAGTTCTGATTTATCTGAGTACCCTGATTAAGACAGAACCAGAACTGTTTAAAGGACTACTCACCCTGAGAGTTGGCTATATGATTCTGTTGATTACCAGCGAATTGGTACGTGAGTTAAACGTCACTCAGGATGAAGCTTATGAACATCTCATGCAACTCTCGCCTTTTGAAGTGAAAACACGGCTACGTCAGGTATTATTTGAATACGTTAGCATGAGTCAATTGTTACGCCAGCAAGAATCTCTGCACGTCAAACAAAAAGAAAGTGACATTGACTGGGCGGTACTACCAGCCTTAGGAGATGAAATAGATGTACAACCAGGCGGTTGGCGACGCTTCCGCCAAGCCGAGGGAGCAACAGGACGTGTTCCAAAAGACTTTTTCAAGCAAGTTTGGCTAGTGATGGAACATTGCAAAGGCTTGGTGATTGGCGATAAACTAGAGCGTCGCAATCGATTGGATAGTGAGTTAATGCTGTCGGAAATGACACCGGGAGAGAAGAATTTTGCTCTACAGATTGAGCATTTGCTAAATAAAATTGAGGCTCCCGAATACCGACAAGTTAATATTGAGGCGTTGATAGAATTAGCAGCAATTGTATCCAACAACCCCAACTTACAAATCGAAGAATATATTGTATTGGATGTGTTAATCGGTCACGCCGTACGATTAGCATGGTTAGAAAGTCATCCAAAAAGAAGCGATAGCTATGATGAAGATAAAGCCAGTGCGTGGCGATCGTTCTACAACACTTCTCCCAGAGAATGTACTAATTATATTGTCAAGGCGTTCAGGTTCTTAACAGAGTTTGGGCAAGATATCGCAGCTTAATAAGACGTAGGGTGCGTTGCCGTTGCGTTAACGCACCTTCTCAAAGCAAAATCTGTGAATTCAAGACTTTCCCAGAAAAAGTGGGGCAGATTTTTGCATTGCAGAGCCTTGAGTTCAGAATGCTTGATGTCTTGCAGGGAAGTTGTGAAACATACTTCCTCAGCTACACTGACCAAGCCCGCTTACATGGACTATAACATTAAAAGAGATTATTAAACCCAAGTTTTGGTATTAAATACTCTCTTATAAAAGAGAAAAAGCGTTCATTCCACGACACTTTTTTCGGAAATAGTACCAGCTATTTTTTTTTAGCGTTTCGTTATTTTATTGCCTAGATAGAATTACGAAAATACTCCTTAGAGGAGATTTTGTTAGCAATGGCAAACGACTTTTGCCTGATAAAGCTTATAGTTTAGATGATTCTCAAAAAACTCTAAGTCTTGTTAATAGCATTAGGTAGACTGACTGATTTGCTCTTGTAGTTGTGTCGATAAGAATGAAAATGCAAATGAAAAAGCGCCAGAAGGGTCAATATTTATTTCGCAATCGCTGGATTGACAGACATCGAATTGTTCGCAACATGGAGGCTTTCCAAGACTTAATTGTGATTGTCCTGTGTTTGGGTTTATTTGTTTACATGGTGATGGAGTTGTGGGAGATATTTAGCCAACTTAAACTACCATTAGATCATCAACAAGTGACTGCAAAAATACTATTTTTGTTGATTTTGGTCGAGTTATTCCGACTCCTAATGGTGTATTTACAGGAGCATAGCATAGCTGTAGGAGTCGCAGTGGAGGTCTCAATAGTCTCTGTACTGCGAGAAGTCATTGTTCACGGAGCGCTGGAAATCTCTTGGGTTCAGGCTGCATCAATTTGTGGCTTACTGTTTATTCTGGGTGCGCTACTGCTAGTGTGTGCCAAGACGCCACACATGGATTATATCACTGGTCATATTAAACATAGCGCTTTGAATCACAGTGAGCAAGAACAACCGGAAAACGAAGGTAAATTGCTACATTCAACTCAATATGAGGAGATTACTAAAGGGTAAAAGCTATTTTTCTTTCATTTTTTAGAAGTAGGTGGGTATAACCCACCTTATCTTTTATCTTGCACTCTTGTCAAACTAACGGGTTTGTTGAGAATGACAGCATTAGCCAAACCTTAATTTTTCACCTCAGTTACCCGGTTTTTTAGCTCTTGTTGAGAATCGTGCAAGATATAAGTTATGAAAATCTTTAACCAACTGTAACTTGATGACTGTCAACAGCAGTCGCACCATTAACTGAACGCGCGACAGAAACCATTTTGTTGAGAATGTCTTGGCTGGGAACTTTGCCTTTGAGCACTACAGTGCTACCTGTTTGAGCAACCCAGAGAGTGTCTATATCATCCAATTGTTGATCTTGGTCAAATGCGAGTGCTACCCGCTTTGCCAAACCACTCTGATCATATTCTCCATTCAATCCCACGCGCTCTGGGGGAATTTGTTGAGTTGCAGTAGGAGGAGCGGCAGTTTGCTGCGCTTGTTGCACTGGCTGTGGCTCTGGATTGACTTGTGCATTTTGAGGTTTTTCTAGTCCAAAAAGTCTTTTTAACCAACCCATAATACTATTGTGACCTCCTATGAGGGTTTCATTAGATTTAAGTCTAAAAGCCTGGGTAAATAGCGACATCTGCCCAGAAAAATATATGTTGTATTATTGGTTACTGCTTTGGTAGTAAATTCATAATCTCTCTGTCGCAGGGATGGTTTTGAGGAGGGTTTAATCTGAACTTGTCCGTACTGATGTACTATAAATGCTTGAACGCCTTGCTACACAACATAACAAAAGCTCTATTTGTGACCGCGCACAGTATATTATATAAATTATTATATAAATATATATTACATTGACTTCAATAATCTCAGTAAGTTTACTGTATCTACTACGTATACACCATTAATTTGATTATTTTGATCGATTTCCTTAAGGTTTGCTTGCGTAAAGCAAATAATAGGTTGTACAAGCCTGACTTTCTTCATATCTTTTAAAACGCTTGCCTGACCCTTAACTGCTTGTAACAAGTCTTTTCCATTGTTAAAATCATGAACCTGCTTGCCGTAACGTCGCTTCAGCATCGCACCATCAAAAAATACTCTGCCTTTGTTACTTTTGACATCTACTACAAAATAATTGCTTTTAGGAGAACGCAAAAATACATCTGCATCACCCCAGCGCTTAAGCGGAACATTGTATTCAATCTTCCAGTCTTGGCATTCCAAAGGTTTTAACAGTCGCTCTACCTCTTCTTCTCCCTGAGCACCTTTATCTGCTTGATTGGCTTTGATCCACAACTGTTGCCCTTGTTGACAAAGCAACGCTGCACCAACCCAGCAGCTAACTACAATCAATATTTTCAATCCCGATGTTATTGGTATCAGTAACAAAATCAAAAAGGGAGAGACGGCTAAACTAAACACTCCTCCGAAGAGTGCTAAAGCTCCACTTCTACGTTTGCGAGCTAATTGTCTGATTCTCCTGCCAGCTTTTCGCACATCCATTCCCTTTGTTTAAATCTTTACTAGAGTATTGGGAGAATTAGCAAAATTTTACAGCTTGTGCAGAATTATAGATATGCTACACTACATTTTCTACATTGTTTTTCAAGCATAATATGAGTAAAAGACTTACATTCAAATAGTTTTCAGCTTGATTACCAGAAAAGTTTCCCAAATCAATTCATGTGGTGAGGATAAAAAAATTTCTGCAAAAAAATTTCTGCTCAAGGTTTCAGCCTCAATCGTTGCCTTGCTCTTGAAACAGGCATTTTTGTAACTAGAAACTTCAGTAGTTATTAAGGATTCTTTGTGCTAAAAGTTTTTGTCTACGGTACTCTTAAACCAGGTGAAAAAAATTATTCCAGGTACTGTGCTGGTAAAGTGGTCAATACGGTTAGAGCAGTTGCACAAGGTAACTTGTTTGCTCTACCAATGGGTTATCCAGCGATGACACTGGGAGAACGTGCTGTACACGGATATTTACTCTCATTTACTAACCCAGAAATATTGACGGCTTTGGACGAATTGGAAGATTATGCTCCTAACAGAGCGGCTTCAGAAAACCTTTACAATAGAACGCAAATTCAGATTTCTGATCTACAAGAGCGTTCGCTTAGTTCGGCTTGGGTCTACATAATGACAGAAACGCTAGCAGTTCAACTAAAAGGCATCTACCAACCTGACGGTTGGTGGAGTGGATCTAAATAATTAGAAACTCTAATAATTACAAACGATGAATAATAAATTAAAAAAATTATCACTCACCGTTTACAATTCTTTAGTTTATATCGTATTCAAGATTTAATTCGTGCTCAAGATCCTGTGATTGAGGCTCTACTTTATCAACTGAATTTTCCAAAGAGGCTTCTGCTGTTTTTGGTATTGGGATCACCGTGTAATTTATGGCAACGCTCAGCGGTGAAGCGACAACAGGAATAGATATCGCTGAGTGTGTCCGCTGGATTGGTTGGTTTTGAGCCAATTGAGGTATCCTAGACTCACCTGTCAGTAGACCAGTAATGGTGCCAATAACGCAAGCAGCAACAGCTGCACCTCCAGCCATCCACACTAGCCTGGGACGACGGTGCAAACGTGTCATCACTTGCTCGACGGTTTCTTCTAGTGACTGCTGAGGTTCCGGTACTGGAAGAGCCCGTACACCTTGCCGCAGCTTTAATAGTCGAGCATACAAACGCTGAACTGTCGCATCCTCTGCAAGCCATTCCTCGACTTGCTTGCGTTCAGCAGCCGTCACCTCACCATCAAGGTAAGCACTCAATAACTCGAAGCGATCACGCTTCACCATATCCATAGCACCCGTTGATTCATTGTTATAGTCAGCCTTCTCCTGTTGCAAATCTTTGTGAGTTTGCAAGGGAGAATGGTCATCAAACTGAGAATCAGTAGTCATCTTAACATTATTACCAATTCTTACACCACGGGTAAACACAGCGGATAAACATGAGAAACTAATCAATTCTTCTCCTGTTGACAGAAGCACTCTGTAATCTCTTTAATATTCTTAACGAATTATCATAATCTGCCATTAACCAAAGGACGGAAACTGTACATTACGCATCTAGATAGTTTTGTAACTGAAATTGCAACCTCGCTCTTGCTCTGGCAATTCTCGACTTAACTGTTCCCAGAGAAACACCAGTGATTTCGGCAATTTCTTCATAAGCCAATCCTTCGATTTCTCTAAGAACAATTGTTGTACGGAACACCTCTGGCAAATCGGCGATCGCCTCACGTAGTTGCTCGTAAAACTCTCTAGTCGTCAGTTCTTCCTCTGGTCCTGGAGTATCTCCAGCAATTTCCCAATCCATCTCACCATCGTCTACTGAACGGGGAGCATCTAGTGACAAAGGACTCACAACCCGCTTGCGCTTACGCAACTCATCGTAAAACAAGTTGGTGGCAATACGGCTTAACCAGCCCCGGAATTTGGATGGCTCTTGTAAGCGGTTAATATTCCGATACACGCGAATCCAAACTTCTTGAGCCAAATCTGCTCTGTCAGGCCAATCAGGAGCTAGATGGTATAATACTCTATCAACCTGGGATTGATATCTACGTAACAACTCAGCAAATGCAGCACGATCTGGACGTAGTCCTGCTTGACAACGCAAAATAAGGTCATGATTTGAGAGTTTGTCAACTTGCACTGATACTTCTGGAAGCCTTGTATCAACCGTTGACCAGGATACAGTAATTGATTGACTCATAGATCGCACTGGGTTTAAATCATCCCTATCTATTAGACCTGCTTATTAGCAGGAAGTTCCTTAATTGAGTGACGGATTTATGACTGGAACACTAGGGTATAGTAAACTGGTCAGATACATATCAAGTTCAGGAACTAAATACTAGCCTTTTTCACATAGATCTCGTCTTCTGCACCTTTTTGTTATCAGGTTCCAACAGTGTGGCAATGTTACTTATATTTGTGCAATATAGGGAACTGACCACCTACGCTTGACAATTTTGAATGACAGAATATTAAGACAAGGACAAAGGGATGACACTTCCATGCCAAGAGTTGTCCGTTTGTTCGTAATGATTGATATTTGTATTACTTTGTTCAGGTATTTGAACTTGCAAAAATAGATTTAAGGAAAAAGTAACTGTAGCTGCAAGCAATAATTTTTCCAACATAGTTTTTCTTTCACCCACACCAATAGTGATTGCTACATTCAGTCAAGAGTTCCAGGTCACAAAGTTCCTGAACTGGACTTTTTTGTGTGAAAGCAGTAGCGCAATCTCCATAGACCTAGTTTGCCTGCGACTATTGACAAATTCATGAGGGAACTGATAAGTGTTGATGAATTTTCGGTAAGTACCTAGGAAGAATGCAGAACGAGAAGCATTTTTTGCCTGTTCTTTGAGAAATATCAGCACTTCGGGGTCACGCATTATTTCAACAGTTCCGATTGCGTCACTCGGAACACAAATGACATCTATACTAAAAACACCTTAGAACTGTCATTTGATTACAGTTTCAGCTTTTGTTGTGTCTAAATCAACCCATCGAACTCACGTTAAGTAAGGACATCTGATATCTTGCACCAAGAAGATTTTATGTTTTTTTACACTCAGTACTAAAACTAAAGCCCTTATTTTACCGACAAAAGCCAATAAAAATGATGTAATTTTATTTCTCTGCTTTTTCCTAATCTCCATATTTATACTCATATGTGCAGGATCTGAGACACGGTGCAATACTCACGTAGTCTAGGGAATGTCAAGGGATCAATGCCAACACCCCAGCCGGAGAACCCGAACCATAACGCAACCTCAACACACCAATCGCCAGAGTAGCCCCTATCGGCGGTAACTGATCCAGATTCGTCAAATTCTCCAACACAATACACGGTTTCTCCAACACCAAGCGATTCGTCGTAAAAGCGGAATCTTGCCCTGAATCTACCCCATGAGTATCAATTCCGACTCCTGCAATCTGACGTTCCTCCAGTAAGAACCGTATCGCATCAACACCAAATCCAGGAAAATGAATATTTCCTAGAACATCCTGGTTAAAAAAAGCATTTTTATCCAACCATTTCTTTTGCCAACCCGTATAGAGTAACACCACCGAACCAGGCGGAATTTCACCATATCTTTTCTCCCAAGCCAGAATATCATCAACACAAAGAACGTAATCTGAATTCACCAGTGCTTGTTCTCGAATATCAATAACAACCGCTGGCACAACCAATGACTCAGCAGAATACTCGTGAATTCCGATACCATCAGAATGAAAACTGTTGGCAGCATTCATATGAGTTGCGCTGTGTTCCCCAAGAGAAAAACGCCGCAGATAATAACCATCCTTGTGCAGTTCTGCCACAGTCTCAAATTCCACTGGAGGATCACCTTGCCATTGAGGAATATCTGGGTCAATGATATGACTCAAATGTACCACCCGCGAGTAAGTGATATTTTTCTCCTCTTCTGTTTTTTCTCTGTGTTCTCTGTCTTGAAAAGATCTGATTCTCCTTCGGAGATGCTGCGCTAACGGAGGAAACCTCCGCTCAGACTTTTCGCTGCGCCTCTGCGGTTTATTATAAAAACCTAGTCGCGTCAATCTCCCCAACGTTGCTTCCATAACATCACGAGTTTGCCCCGTCACAGTAAATACCAGCGCCTCGCGGTACACCCGCTGTGCATTATGATGACTATATATAGAAGCACCACTAGAAACAGTCACAGCTGCATGAGCTATGCGTCCAGCCAGATCAATCGCCCAAGCCCGTAATTGCAGCCGTTCAGTTAATTCCAAACCAGAATTCTTTTGCGCTTCCTGAATGTCGTTGCGACAGTGATTTAACTCCTGTTGAAGAGAATCAAAAGCTTTTTGGATAAAAGGTAGAGATTTTGTGCTTGCAACGGACTCCAAAATATCTAAACTAGCAAGGGCGCATCCCGTTGCTAGAAAAGTAGCACCAAGAACATTCTTTTTATCATTTTCGTGGATCCAACCAGCAGGTTTAATGAAAATGACATCTTCTGTGGGTAAAAACCAGTTTTTCAGGGTAGCGGTTACAGTGTTTGTTGATGTCATAGCCGCCAGTTGTGCAGGGGTTGAAAGTGTCAGCGTACCTCCTGACTCTTGATGTGTTTCCAGTAAAGGTACAACACCAAAAACAGCACGACCATCAGGTAATGTAGCGGCGATAATAAACTCGTTAAAAAATTTCCATCCTGTCACCCAAGGAACAACCCCATTGAGTTGATATCCTCCAGGAACTACTGTGGCTACAGTCAAGGACTCACCTGAACGTCGCAACTGGGAAAAGCCAACACCTAGTAAAACTTGAGCGTTACTCATACGAGGGAGATATTTTTCCTGTAGCGAGGAGTTGCTACTAGCAACTAGCATACTAGCAGCACTTTGGTGTTGGGTTTGTAAAAAGGCTAAAGCACCAGAATACCTTGCTACCAGTTCTTGAAAGCGGCCATACGTTTGTTCAATGACTTCTTTTCCACCCCAGTAACGCGGAACCCTCAGCGCCATGAGGTTCAGCTCGCCAAGACCTCGAAGTGCATGGAATAAGGCATTTGGGTTGTGGTCTATCTCGTTAGCTTGAGGTGCAATTTCTTTGAGCAAGTAGGACTTGGCTGTCTCTAGGAGAGAGTGATTATCCTTCAAAGTCTTTTCTAAAATTGCTTCGATAGTGACACAAATAACCCCCCCAACCTCTGTAAATATCAGATTTTGGAGGGTTTAAATGTTGCAGCAAAAAGTGAATTAGTTTTAAGTAAACAATATCAAGATTAACATGAGGTTAATTTTTGGTTAAATAACAAGAAAAGATTTTATGTTAAGAAATTTTTTAGAATTGTTCAACTAAGGATCTGCTATGGAAGGAGGTGTCTTGGGCACAGTTGGAGCAGTAAATTCAGTTTCTTGCGTAGAATTCATTTGCGGGTGCGATTGGGGACGAAATTCTACAATGTCACGTTTAATGGTAATATCATAGCCACCGAAAAAGTCATGTCCAAGAAGCCCTGTTTCTAAATCCGCGCCAGCGATCGCCACGGCTGTGCGATTCACTTTAGCTCCGTCAACTTCCATCGAATCTACATAGCCGATAGGAAATTCCACTGCTTTTGAATTTGCTGTGTTTGCTTTGGCAGAGCCAACTTGCACCACTCCCAAAGCATTTGCCATCTTTTGGGTAATCACTGTACCACTAGCCCCTGTATCCAAAATCATTTCAAACGGTTGAGTACCATTGAAAGTGACTTCAATAATTGGTGTACCACCAATGCGCCGTTTAATGGGTGCTGTATACACTTGTTGTTCGTTTTGTTTGGTTGTCAATCCAAAAGCCTCTGGTTGTTGAGGTGGAATGACAGGAGTCAGGTTTGGCGATAGTGGTTGTGGTTTTTGTGCAGGTGCGGTAGGTGTTGGGGTGATAGTGGGTTTAGTAATACGTGGTGTGACAGAAGCCTGAGGAATCACAGCCACTAACCTCTGTGGTTGTGCTGGTTGTGGCGGATTCACAGGGCGAGTGGCTTTTTGTATGGCATATCTAAGATGACGCTGGTAATCTAAGATTTTTGCTTGAGCGTTTGTGAAATAAGGACTATCAACTGGGACTTTTTTCATGAGTGCGATCGCCTCTGCAAGTTGAGCAACCACCAAATTCCAATCATCTGTCGATTGAGCAGATTGGCTGATGGTAAAAGCACCAACAGCTTTGTCCAGTCCTTGTTCAAAATAACTGACTTCAATTTCTCTTGAGGGCTGCATTGTTGGCTGTGGTTGTGGACTGGAGACCAGAGGTGGTGTTGTGGCTACAGGCGAGGCAACAATTTTGTTTTGAGGCGGGGGTTGCTCATGAGTATTTGTCACGGTAACTTGTTGCTTTTTCTGACAGGCAACAGTCAAAATCGTTAGTGTGGTTGACAGAAGAATCAGCGCTGCTTGGGATAAAATAAACTGAGGCATAATTAATTATAATTTTGTTTGAGTTTAGGCATCGCAATTTACTACGACTGCCTATTACCGTTGGAAGATTTTAGTTGAATGATTTTATATGCCATGCTCTTAAATTTTAGTTTGTAAGATACAGGGTAGGTATTTCATAGTCTGCACCAGGGGCGTCTGGTGGACTTCAAACAAAGCTCATCAAATATCCTACTAAGCAGTAGCTGAAGTTGGTGATAACCCCACACTATATGCAGGACATCAGTGTGGGAGTCTGTCACTGAACTCATGGCATAATGTTCGGTTGCGCTTAGGTTGTTGGTAACGGGGAACAGGTAAAGTCATGATGAAGTTAAAGCTCAATTCTTCTAGCTTTTGTCTGTTGTCTCCCAGTTACTCCTTTACCCTGTGACCTTCTCATCCCTAATCTTGGAATCTTATCGCCTATGCCTCCTTTTGACGCAATACCAGCTATTTTTGTTTTGGCAGATGGAACCACATATCGTGGTTGGTCTTTCGGTGACACTAGAACCACGATTGGGGAAGTTGTCTTTAACACTGGTATGACTGGATATCAAGAAGTCCTAACTGATCCTAGTTACTGTGGTCAAATAGTCGTTTTCACTTATCCTGAGTTGGGAAATACTGGTGTTAACCTAGAGGACGAAGAATCAAGTAAACCGCAGGTGCGAGGTGCGATTGCTCGCAATATTTGTACTCGACCAAGTAATTGGCGCTCAACACAGTCTTTATCTGAGTATCTAGAACAGCATCAGATACCTGGTATCTATGGAATTGATACCCGCGCTCTAACCCGTAAAATTCGGATTTTCGGAGCGATGAATGGTGGTATTTCCACAAAAATTCTGGATGAGGCTGAGTTGCTAGAACAAGTGCAAGCTGCTCCCAGTATGAAAGGATTGAACCTTGTCCACGAAGTGACCACCTCAGATGTCTATCAATGGTCTGCTCCCACCCATCCAGTATGGGAATTTAATCCTGCTTGTCAAGAAAATTCCGATGAATCTTTCACCGTCATCGCCATTGACTTTGGCGTGAAACGAAATATACTGCGTCGTTTAACGAGTTACGGTTGCCGAGTCATTGTTGTTCCCGCGAATACCCCACCAGAAGAAATTCTCAAATACAATCCTGATGGGATTTTTCTTTCTAATGGTCCCGGCGATCCTGCATCAGTTAGCGAAGGTATTGAAACTACTAAAGCGCTACTGGAAACTCACAAACCCATATTTGGCATTTGTATGGGACACCAGATTTTGGGTCATGCGCTAGGAGCTCAAACTTTCAAACTGAAATTTGGTCATCGTGGTTTAAATCAGCCAGCTGGTCTACAACAAAAAATAGAAATTACCAGCCAAAACCATAGCTTTGCCATTGACCCAGAAACCTTACCTAACAGTGTAGTAGAAATTACCCACCTGAACTTAAATGATTCCACTGTTGCTGGGTTACGTCACAAGTCCCTGCCTGTGTTTTCTGTACAATATCATCCAGAGGCAAGTCCTGGTCCTCACGATGCTGATTATCTGTTTGAGCAGTTTGTCCAAGCAATGCGAGCAGATCGTCGAGCCACAGAAGCCAAAATAAGATAAAAATGGAGAAAGTTGCAGATTGGACAGCAGGGGAGCAAGGAAGTAAGGAAGTAAGGGAGTAAGGGAGCAAGAAAGCAACAGAGCAAAAATTTGTTTTTCCCTCTCCGACTCCGTCCATCAAAACTTCTGCTTATTCTCCATATCCCAGCAAATTGTAGACAATCTACGCCAAAAACATCTATACTTGAGCGTTTACTATAACTTATGAGGAGGGAATTATTGCTGAGCCACTAAATCTAACTGTAAGCCTGAGAGGCACTCGCGAAGTCCGGGATAACTGCCAGCTATTCCGCCTCACAGGTTTGTTAGACGCCTTTTCCGAACCGACATTTCGCAAGGTTATTGGAAGTAAGATTGACGAGGGACCAAAACACATTATTCTGGATCTCTCGCACATCGATTTTGTTGATAGCTCTGGCTTGGGTGCTTTAGTACAGGTAGCCAAGCAGGCTCAAAACTTGTCTGGTACCTTGCAAATTGTCACTAATGCCCGTGTCACTCAGACGGTTAAACTTGTTCGCCTAGAGAAGTTTCTCGCCCTACAACAATCGGTTGAGGCGGCTCTAGAAAACGTCAAATCGTCTTGATTTCTTGACCCGAGAGCTTCATATAGCTATCCGATCATCCAATCTGGATAGCTTAATTATTACCCTGTTAGGGTTTAATATCTTGCATAATGCTAACTGATGCAGTACCAGGTAGGAAAGTAAAGTACAAATATGTCAGGATGAGAAAAACAAGTTGTGTAGAAGTCTCAAGGACAGCTTGTTGTATGCTACAATAGCAATAAAAGCGCGTATATTTTACCGCTGTACTTTATAAGACCTTATACTTTAAGGCTTTCAAAGCATTTCTAGTTTCAAATCCCAAATAGATGGTCATAAATTCATCTGGATTCCACACTTCACACTTCAGTGCTTTGAGTATGTGAAATACTGATTAAAGTAGAAGAAAAAATTTTGAACAAAAGAAAAAGTTTAGCACGTAAATTTTTTAGCGTTGATTATGCTTAGGTAGATGTGGGAGGAAATAGGAACTTGTGACATCAAAGGAGGAAAACCCACTAGATGGCTCAAATGAAACTCCCAGTCAGGATTTAGTGTCGTGTCAACGATTAAGGGCAACTAAAGAGGAACTGTTCCAAGAAATATCACAAACACAACTGCAACAAATATCTCCTACCGCTTTAGCTTATTTGGGAGACGCAGTTTGTGAGCTGTACGTTAGAATGTTTTATCTGCTACCACCAAGACGACCAGAAGCATACCATAATCTAGTTGTGGCGCAAGTGAGAGCAGAAACACAAGCGAAAATGTTGCAATCGCTGTATCCTCATTTAAGTAGCACTGAGTTAGAAATTGTCCGACGGGGTCGCAACGCTGCCACAGGACGCCCTAGACGGGTTGATCCCGCAACCTATCAACAAGCAACAAGTTTAGAAACTTTACTTGGCTACTTGTATCTGACTGATTTTCATCGCTTAACCGAACTTTTAGAAAAACTCCATCTAGAAAAGCCGTGAGAAATGAAATTCACGAGTTGTAAAACTTGCAGAGTTGGTTCGGTGAATTGGGATAACAAGGATGCTCACCTATTAAGCTCTACCAATAACTCACATGATAGATAAACCAAGAAAAATAAAGACGAATGGCGAACACAAGAGTGGGCAACCGTTGAAAATGAACGGAAAGCGTGTCATTCCTCATCTGAGTCCTGATCCCAGAGGAAAGGGTGCCAATGGTTTGAGAGACAGCCCACGCCCACATCGTAAATTCTCTAATTCATCTGCTTCTTCTGGGCAATCAGAAGACATAGATTTGATCTATGGTCGTCATCCAGTGTTGAGTGCTTTAGAAAATGAGCGCGACTTGAATCGTATCTGGATTACGTCTCGTCTCCGCTACGATCCCCGCTTTCATTCGCTGATTTTACGAGCGAAGGAAAATGGCACAATTGTTGATGAAGTAGAGCCTAGGCGCTTAGACCAAATTACAGAGCAAGCTAACCACCAAGGTGTGGCGGCGCAAATTGCTCCCTACGCTTACATTGATTTGGATGAATTGATGACAAAAGCACAATCAGTCACTGATCCTGTAATTGTTGTGGCTGATGGAATCACTGATCCTCACAATTTGGGAGCAATTATTCGTACTGCAGAGGCATTAGGTGCTCAAGGAATGGTGATCCCACAACGCAGAGCATCTGGTATAACTTCTACAGTTATGAAAGTGGCTGCTGGTGCTTTAGAAAACTTCCCCGTAGTTAGAGCGGTGAACTTGCAACGCGCTTTAGAAGAACTCAAAGCTGTTGGCTTTTGGATTTACGGTACTGCTACAGAAGCAAGCCAACCTATACATACCGTGAAATTTAACGGTCCTATTGTTTTGGTAGTTGGTTCTGAAGGCGAAGGCATAAGTATTTTGACGCAACGCCATTGTGATTTTTTGGTATCGATCCCTTTACAAGGTAAGACTCCAAGTCTGAATGCCTCAGTCGCAGCAGGCATGGCTCTTTATGAAATTTATCGTCATCGCTGGATAAATACAATACATCTGGATAGATTACGATAAATTACGATAAATTACGATAAATTTCTTTGAAAAAAGAAGAGTAAACAGAGTATAAAGAAATGTAAAGCAGTCAAAACTAGCAGCATACCATTTAGAACCCAGTACCACATTTAAGTACCACATTTAGAAATTGACGAGAACCATGAAAACCATTTGGCATAACTTTAAGGAATTGCTGATTAACTTATTCGACAACTTTGGCTTTGCTTGGTGGGTGGAAGTCATAACACAAAACCCCCGTTGCACTTACTACTTTGGACCGTTTGTCAATTCTATTGATGCAAAAGCCTCAATCAAAGGCTACGTAGAAGATTTGGAACAGGAAGGAGCGCAGGGAATCATCGTTAATGTTAAGCGTTGTAAACCAAGTGCTTTGACGATTGCTGATGACCTGGGGGAAAGGATTGACCGCAAAGTACAGCCTATCTTTAGCGGTCAAATGTAATGAAACTGAGGAGAACTCAGTTATCAGTTATTAGTTATCAGTGATCAATTCACTGTTCATTGTTTACTGATAACTGTTCACTGTGCGGAGTTCTTTTCTGGTTATAAGGCTTTTTCGTAGTTACGCTCAAGCGTAACTACACACTTATGACTTGTTGGTTTTTCTCAAGCCAACAGTCAATGTCGCTCAAGACTTGATCAGGGATCTCCCACGGGAAAAGATGAGCAGTATTGGGATAGCAGTGTAACTGGCAATTTTTGAGGTACCGAGATGTTTCTAAGCTGGCGTCAGCTGTGATGTGGCGATCGCATGCACCAGCTAGTACCAAACAAGGACATTGAATTTGTTCCAAATCTCTGAGTCGATTGTACCCTGCTCCAATCGCTGAATAAAGAGCGCGAGTCGCACTAGCAGAAGTTTGTAAATAGGCTGACAATGCATCTTTTGCGATGTAGCCGTAGGCTGTGGGAGTGTGTTGTTGAATCAGGTAGCGCAAAAGCGATCGCTTGCCAAAAGTCTCTATGTTCCAAGACCAATCTGATTTAATGTAACTCAAGAGCGAGGCAACACCAGTATAAAGATTATCTTGCCAAGTCACAGGTGGATGATTACCTCTAGGTCGGGCCGCTGTAGCCACTAAAATTAGACCACTAACTTGCTGAGGCAGTCGCAGTGCTAATTCCATCGCTAAAATGCCACCGAGCGACCACCCTAAAATCAGACATTTTTTCACCCCAAAGGAGTTTATAAGCGCTTCCAAGTCGGTTAAATGGTCGCGCATATCAAAATTGATATCACATCGACTTTTGCCATATCCGCGTAAGTCTGGGGCCAAAGTTTGAAAGCGCTTTGATAGGTGATTAGTGAAGACAGAAAGACTAGAACCGGAACCAGGATGACCGTGTAAGCAGAGAATTGGAAAGCCTTCACCTTGAACGTAGACGTTGAGGTGAACAGCAGATGAAACTGTGTTGCTATGCTGAGGGTTAATCATTAAACTTGCCTTAAAAACCGTTCCGTCATATTAATATTTTTTATTTTCCTCATTGATGCAGGACTTACGCACGAACAACGTAATCATAGTCCGCAGCGACCGGAGGGAAGCAATCGCAACCCACTGTTTTTAGTAGCGCGTGCGTAAGTCCTATGATGATGTCACACAGGTCAATTAGAAACGTATTACCACAGATTGCATGAATTAGTCATCCTTCGTTAGTGGTATTTTCAATTAAGAATTTTCTATATATCCTCCTGCGTAAGTAATCACACACATTTGCCTATAAGTGGAGTGAATCCCAAAAGCAACTCCCGTCAACTTAAAAGCAGGATTAAATATATTTGTTCTATGACCGCGATCCGGGACTCCATCGTCAATAATTAATTGCATGACAATATCTTGTGCTGTGTGAGAACCATAGCTGATATTTTCTCCGGCTGTGAGTTTCCAAGTTCCATAGCGGCTTAGACGAGAAAAGGGATCACTCTTGTCGCTTCCTTTGTGACCAAGAATTCCTTTTGAACCTTGGTCTTTGACATGATCTCTCGCTGCTAAAGACATGCCTTGAGACGCTTTTAAAGATCCGACTGGACGAACTGATTTGAGATAGGCGATCGCCTCATCAACTGCTGTAACTCCTTCTGTGGTTTGCAAATAGACATGATTGGATATTCTGACTCGCTTACCTTCAAAACGTTGTCTATAGTTTTCTAATACAGCAGCATAAGCAGCAGGATTTGTTCTCGCCTTGTTCATTTCTACAATCACTTGTTGTTCAAGGCGAGAAAGAGTCCTCCCGCGTTTTTGAACATCAGACTTTTTTTCAGGAATTTTAGGTATAGAGAAATCAAGCTCAAACAATGTATCACAGGATGTGGTCAATAGGGTGATGGGTATAAATATCCAAAATACCATCTGACGCATCAACAACCTCATAACTTTGGAGTCACCAGTCAATATCTACAGGACTTACGCAGCGATGATTGGTCATTGCGAGCGGAACGCAGTGTAGCGAAGCAATCTCGTCAAGACCAGGATTGCTTCGCTTCGTATGCCCTCCGGGCACGCTACGCGAACGCAATGACGAAAATACGTTACCTTTGCGTAAGTCCTGATCTATTTAGATTCATAAAAGTATGATTGATTTCCAGACGCTTAGGCACCGCTTTTCCTTATTTTCAAAAAACAAGAAATGACCAAATAACTCACCAACTCAGTAGCGGAACCAAAGACGGGGAGTCAATACGACAACAGAGTTCTTCTTTTCTTCTTAATTATGACAAATAACTCATAACTAAGGCGGCGAGAAAGATTCTTCCTTTTGGGGATAGAATGAACCTTTTGCGCCGCCTTTTTGTAACTTGTTGGTTTGGGAATAGAAAATAGGAAAGAAGCATTCCGCATTCCCTATTGCCAACCCAAAAAGTGATGTTTAGTGACGATTTTTAGCTGAAACTGCAATCGTTTTCTCTTGATATCCTGCTGCATAAGTAATTACGCACATCGCTTTGTATCTAGCGTGAACTCCATGAGCAACTCCAGCCACTGTAAAATTGGGGTTCAAGATGTTTTTTCTGTGACTACGACTTGGTACTCCATCATCAACAATTAATTGCATGACAATATCTTGTGCTGTGTTGGGACCATAGCTAATATTTTCCCCAGCACTTGATTCCCAACTTCCGTAGCGATCCATACGAATTGATGCGTTGCTACCATCGCTACCTTGGTGACCTGTTGTACCTCTTGGTCCATTATCTCTTACATGATCTTTAGCACCTAAAGACATTCCCCGAGATGTCGTTAGAGGAGCCATTGGACTGACTGATTTGAGAAACTCAATTGCTTCATCAACAGCTGATAGCCCTTCTCGTGTTTGTACCAAGATCGTCTCAGAGATTTTAACTCGCTTACCTTGAAAGCGCTGTTTATAGTTTTCCAAGACAGCAATATATGCTTGGGGATTTGTCCGGACTTTGTTCATTTCATTAATGACTTCTTTTTCTAATGAAGACAGGTAATTTGCCCGTATCGCTCCAGTAGAAGAAGCTTCTTGGACTTCAGTGGGGGCCGCATTTTGTGGAGATTCAGCCATAGCGATGCTAGGCGTCAATACTTGAGAAGTGCAATTTGCTATTAGGGCAATAGGAAAAAACATGCTGGATCCACTGCGACGCATTTGTAACCTCATGATTTCTGTTCCACCGAGAGTTAATAGGGTTGTTTCGGATGCATCGCATTTGGCTCATGTTTACCAATAACTTTGATAGAAATAAGCACTTTAAAAATACGCGCATTTGCATCCTTCGTAACCTTGCAAATTAGAGACAATAAACAGTGAGCTTAGCTAAGTAAACATTGTGAACGGTAGTGAACGATCACTTTATGATGCAGAAGCTTACGTATGCTTTTTTTGTATACGAAGCAATATCTGATGAAGACTTCAAACTACTGAAAATGGCTCAATACATTTTCCATTTCAGCTAGCTGCAATGCACCAGATAAAGCTTTACCATTCATCACAAAGAAAGGGGTACCAGAAACTCCCAAACTCTGAGCAAGCTGTTTATCTTTTTCAATTGCGGTGTCAGCAAGAAGGCGATCACGTTGAAACTTTTCAACATTCAAGTTTAAGTTTTTGGCAATATCCAAATATAATGACTCACCAAGTTGTTTTTGATGAGTAAAGAGTGCGTCTTGATATTCCCAAAATTTACCTTGTTGTTGTGCTGCCCAAGCAGCTGTTGCTGCTGGCATTGCTTGAGAATGAATCGGTGTAAGAGGAAAATGTTTGTAAACCAAAGTAACCTCATTCTTATGCTTTGCCATAAACTGTTTTAAGGTTTCATGTGCTTGTGCGCAGTAAGGACATTGAAAATCAGAAAATTCTACCAATAAAACCTTTGACTCACTTGAGCCAATCGCGGGAGATTCACCAATAACCTCTTGGGGATTGGTTTTCATTTGACGCACAAATGTTTGCTGTGCTTGCTGTATCTGTGCTTGTTGGTTTTGTTGGTACTTTTGTACTGATTCGAGGATGACTTCTGGATGTTCTCGCATCACTTGTAAGATTTGCTGTTCTAATTGCGGACTGATACGGGTCGCTGCATCTGCAGGAAGTGACCAACCCACAACTAGACAAACCAAACATACTGTAGTCAAGCAACATAGCCACTGAAGTCGTTTTCTGAGCCTACAAGAGAATGCACGCATACAAAGACTCGTTGTAGTTTGAATTTCTACACTTCCCTAGTATTATTCCCTAATTTAGCCATAAAAGTTAATACTTTGCAAACAAAATAATTAAGTGTGTTTACTGACTTTTATGTTAAATCAAGCAATTATCTCATAAATCCATTGAGCATGCAAAGCCTTTTTTTTACAATTCAGTCAATGTTGCTGGAGAAACTTGGTCACAAATCAAGGTCATTTTGAGGTAGTTAGTGAGTGTATAAGTAAATTTCACTTTCCTGTGTAAAGATTCCGTAAACTGAACTTCCAAATTCAGATCTTTTTCTCTATATTTTTGCTAGCTATTAAATTCTATTTAGAGAAAAATATTGAGACATTGTCGGACAAGCACCTGATACTTTTGGCATTTTTAAGGGCAAACTTAGTCAATGGATGTGCTTTTTGCATAAGGGACTTCCAAAAAAATAAAATGCCCACCCATTATATATATATTTTGGAAAAATCAACGTATCTTAAGCGGTTCAGAATTCAACATTTCCCCAAAAACTCAAAATTGATAACTGTAACATAACTTACGCACGCGCCATTTTAAAAGAGTAGGTTGCTAGGGACTATAATTACGTTGTTCGTGCATCAGTCCTGTGTCTATTCTGATTTGTCAGTCGTGTGCCTCGTCAAAGGAAAAGCTACGAATGGCAAAGCAGCGTGCTTGTGGGGCGTATCCTGAGTTCTTTTTTCGTAAAAAACTCTTCTGATGAGGTAAACATAATGACTATTACAAAAAAATCTATATCATTTTTTCTTGCTTTCGTAGGAACATTATCTTTATCCGCATCAGCAAGTGCTATGATTCAACAGGAGAAAGCAACAACAAATTTCATTCCTGAAGCAAAGGTACACGAACAAGCGACAAGAGATTTAATTGCGGTCAAAATCTGTCAAGGAGACAAAGGCAGACCAAATCAACCTTATATTAAAACACAGATACTCTTTCACACAGATGCTGAAAAGTCAGTCAGGGTTTACTCTCCTACCCAAAATTCCAATATTCTATTAATGAATATTTACGACAGCAGAAACAAGGTAGAGTTATTACCACCCACTGAACCTCGTCCCGAAAAACCATATAATAATAATCAAATAATTTACAGTGTCAGAGGCAAGAATGCAACATACTACGCAGTGCTTTTCAAACAGTCTGGAAATGCAATTTTAGTAATAACACCACTAACTAAAGGAAACAACCAACTACCAGTACTACCAATTATAGAAGAAGCTCAGTGTCTCATAAATAACAATAGAGCTAATAGATTTATCAATCAATTTGCGTTTAAGTTTTGAAATTTGTTTGAAATTCGCTCATGTAGTGGGTTCCTGTATGTCCCAATTTGAAAATGCACTTGCTGCTTATCAAGGCTTTACTGAGCTTTTCCAAAGTCTTATTATCAGTACTGTGAGTGCTGACAACATTCCCAATGCAAGCTATGCTCCTTTTGTCATGGATGAAAGGAGAAATGTTTATATATATGTCAGTGGTCTTTCTACCCACACTCAAAATCTTTATGCTGTTCCCCGAGCAAGCGTATTATTTATTGATGACGAGTCTCAAACTAAACAAATCTTTGCTCGTCGTCGCCTAACCTTTGACTGTACGGCTACCTTGGTAGAACGTGAGACTGAGTTATGGAAGCAAATTGTGGATAGCTTTGAAGCGCGTTTTGGAGAAATGATTCAGCTATTGCGCGATTTGCCAGACTTCCGGATTTTTCAGTTGACACCAATTAAAGGTAGGTTTGTCATCGGCTTTGGTGCGGCTTATGAGGTAAATCCTAATGACTTGAGCACCTTAACTCATATCACGAGTGAGCGTAAGGAATAGGGAATAAGCTGTCACACATAAAATTTGCATACAGCCACAGACGAGCTTAACGACTGCTACACCTAAAAGATTTTAACCCGAATCGCTTGAAGAGTGCGATCCAAAAAGTGGTGACGAATGATTCTTATCGTCACAACGCCCGTCGAATACAAACTGCTATCAGCAAAATCAATGGGATAAAACGTAGTGCTGATATCATCGAGGGCAAGTCGCAAGAAAGCTAAAATAGTACCACTATAAAGGATTCCCAATTTGTGATTTTATGACTTCTGCTGCTCTAGTAAAAACTGAGTACGAGGCGATTATTGGTCTAGAAACCCATTGTCAACTCAGCACCAAAACTAAAATCTTCTCTAATAGCTCTACAGCATTTGGTGCTGATCCGAATACTAACATTGATCCAGTTTGCATGGGTTTGCCTGGTGTCTTGCCTGTACTGAATGAAAAAGTTCTAGAATATGCTGTCAAAGCAGGTTTGGCGCTCAATTGTCAAATCGCAAAATATAGCAAATTCGACCGTAAACAGTATTTTTATCCTGACTTACCCAAAAATTACCAAATTTCTCAGTACGACTTACCGATTGCTGAACATGGCTGGTTAGAAATTGAATTAGTTGATGCTGACGGTAACCCTGTTCGCAAAAAGATTGGTATCACGCGCCTGCACATGGAAGAAGATGCAGGGAAATTGGTACACGCAGGAAGCGATCGCCTTTCCGGTTCCACCTACTCTCTAGTAGATTACAATCGTGCTGGTGTCCCTTTAGTAGAAATTGTTTCTGAACCAGATTTACGTTCTGGACAAGAAGCCGCTGAGTATGCTCAAGAATTGCGTCGAATCTTACGTTACCTCGGCGTCAGCGATGGGAATATGCAAGAAGGTTCTCTCCGTTGTGATGTTAATATCTCCGTGCGTCCAGTTGGACAGAAGGAATTTGGGACTAAGGTAGAAATAAAAAACATGAACTCGTTCAACGCCATTCAACGGGCGATTGAATACGAAATTGAACGACAAATTGCAGCAGTAGAAGCAGGCGATCGCATCATACAAGAGACTCGTCTATGGGAAGAAGCCTCTCAACGTACAATCAGTATGCGGGTTAAAGAAGGTTCTAGCGATTACCGCTACTTCCCCGAACCTGATTTAGCTCCCATTGAAGTTTCAGAAGAACAATTACAACAGTGGCGCAGTCAACTTCCTGAACTCCCAGCACAAAAACGCCATCATTATGAAAGCGAGTTGGGGCTGACAGCTTATGATGCGCGAGTGTTGACAGAAGAACGTGCAACTGCTGAATATTTTGAAGCGGTGATTGCTGCTGGGGGAAATCCCAAAGCAGCAGCGAACTGGATTACTCAAGATGTCGCCGCTTACCTCAACAAAAATAAACTCAACATCACCGAAATTGGCTTGACACCCGCGAACCTGGCTGATGTGATCACTCGGATTGAGAAAGGGAAAATTAGTAATGCGATCGCCAAAGAAAAACTTCCAGACTTGCTGAACGGAAGTTCTCCTGAAGAATTATTTAAGGGTAAAGAACTCATCACTGATCCCAGCGTACTCGAATCTATCATTGATGAAGTCATGGCTGCCAATCCCAAAGAACTCGAAAAGTACCGCAACGGTAACACCAACCTCAAAGGCTTCTTTGTTGGACAAGTTCTGAAAAAGACTAACAAACTTGCAGAACCCAAACTCACTAACCAATTGGTAGAACAAAAGCTCAATAGCTAAGGTACTGACTTTGAAATCAAACCTTTGCCGTCAAATCTAGCTCCTTCGTTACAGGCTAATGCACGTAAGACGCTGAAACTAGCCCTCCCTTGCCCGTTCGCTACCTGATCAAAATTCGCGAACTTAACAACTTCTTTTGAATTTTGCATTTTCGTAGAGTGCAAGGACGCAGTCCCGGATTGAATTCAGCAAAGGGGTTGGGGCTGGCGAAAGCGTCTAGAAAAGAATGTGTCACTAACTCGAAGCACGTAAAACACGGTAGGGATTTTATTTTTCCGGTTTCCCCGTAAGTTCTGTAGAGACGTTGTATCCAACGTCTCCATTTGTTCAGTTGAGTGTTGTCTTAACAATTCTTTACACAATTTCTCTCAAAAAAATAGGAAAAGGGGGTTTCACCCCTCACGCCAAAAGATGTATACTATGCTTAGTAGATGCACCCTGATGACCTGGAGAGCTGCCCAAGCGGCTCTCTTTTTTTTGTGTCTGAATCTTCAGCAAAATAACGTGGGAGTGTGGAAGCGCTACGTGCCGTATTGTTCTTAGGACTTAAGCACTATCAGCCACCAAACCGGTTTCTTCGTTCGTATTTGGTTACGATACAGACGATTTTTAGTAGAAACCGGGTAACTTTTGCATAAGTCCTGGTTTTATGTCTTAAGCCAATGTTTCACCAGTTGCACTCCAATCCATTCTGGCTTTTGACTCCTGGCTCCTGATTTCTTTAATTTACATTTTTTTAAAATTTTGAGAGTAAGACTCAAATTCTGCTCTAAGATGAGAATTTATCATAAAAGCTTATGTATTCTGGGTTTAGCAATACTTTAGTTGCTTAAAATGATAAAAATACTTGACTTATCTAAACTTATGTTAATTTAGTCGTGCTTTTATTAAAAATGTGTACTAAGGTATGTTTCATTATCTTATAAATATGTTGACAGTTTGACAAAATGCTGACACTATCCCCAAAAATTGATGCTTGACTTTCACTGCCTAGCTGAGTTCTCCCGTAACAACTGTGTGAGTATTTGTGCTTTTCTGGTACCAGCCAATTTGCTAGCCACAGTGTTGACTATGATTTTTACCGCACTCCGTCGCCCGTCACATCACGTATGGCAAGCAGCCGGAATCGCCAGTATATTTGCGTTTATGATGATATTGCACGTATACACATGGTTTATGATTGGTGTGGTGATGCCTCCCACTTATATCTTGCTATCGCTAGCACTCACCTGTTTACTGACAAACCTAGGGGCAATTCTGTTTCAAAAATCCTACACTCAGACACCTCAACATGGTAACGGATAAACAAAAGACGATAACGGAGTTTGGCAACGGGATGAATTGTCGAACAATGACGAAAGCATTCGTTTGATCCCAACTGCAACATCTTTATCGAAATCGAAGAAAGAAGTTTGAAGTAAACACCGAAGTTGGAATTTGTTCAAACTTTTTTCTATGTGGGTTTAAGACTAAGATTGCTATTTGGGCTAAATATTACGCTATATCTACGCCTATTTGATTAAGAGAATGTTTGCACAGCTGTGTTGCCGTTCACACGAGGATCTATTGGGTTTATGTTGATACCGATTATGTCTCCTGTAGATCCAAATCCAGTGCTGCCTGTACTGTCGCCAATCAAGTTGTAACCATCGCTGATGAAGTTGCCTGCCACATCGGGGTTGATGCCACCTGTATTCAAGAGATTGCCGGCGATCGTCGTGTTCCGCACTCTGGCTGTACCAGAAGTATTATTAAACACGCCTCCACCATTTGTAGCTTTGTTAAGAGTAAGGGTGCTATTACTCACACTCATGCTGCCATCGTTATAGATGCCGCCTCCGTTACCCGCGTAGCTGATACTACTTATCGAGTTGCTGCTGAGGTTACTGTTGTTCACCTCAAGAGTGCCGTTGTTGGAGTTATAGATGCCACCGCCATTGTTGGTTGCCGAGTTGCTGTCTATGGTGCTGTTGCTTACTGTTACGGTAGATTTCCTGGATGTACTGTCGTTATAGATACCACCGCCGTCTTGGCTTGCTCTGTTGCCGCTGATGGTGCTGTTGCTCACACTCAGAGTGCCACCATTGTTATAGATGCCGCCGCCCAAGACTGCCGAGTTGCTGCTGATGGTGCTGTTGCTCACATCAAGAATACCACCATTTGAGATGCCGGTGCCACTGTTACCGGAGATGGTGCTGTTGCTCACACTCATGCTGCCACCACTGTTAGAAATGCCGCTGCGACTGTTACCAGAGATGGTGCTGTTGCTCACATCAAGAGTGCCGCTGTTCCAGATACCGCCATTTAAGATATTGTTGCCATTGTTATTGGTGAAGATACTGTTGCTCACCATCGCAGTACCACTGTTTCCGAGACTGGTGCCGGTATGGTTGGTGAAAGTGCTGTTACTCACCGTCAAAGTGCCACTGTTTGAGATGCCGCCAAAAAAGTCTGCCGTGTTACCACTGAAGGTGCTGTTGCTTACATTAAGAGTACCGCTACTATTCAAGATACCGCCGCCAAAACCGCCAAAGCTCCCTGCCGAGTTACCACTGATAATACTGTCGCTCACTGTCACGCTACCGCCACTGTTCAGGATGCCGCCGCCGGTGCCGCCAAACCTACCGCCTGCGGAGTTGCGGCTTACGGTACTATTACTTACACCCAAACTTCCTGTATTGTAAATGCCACCAGCGGAACTTGCACCTACAGGACCGCCTGCGGAGTTGTTACTGAGATTACTGTAGCTCAGTGTTACAGTACCTTCGTTATAGATGCCGCCACCAATAGCGGAACCGGACAAACCGCTTGCTGAGTTGCTGCTTATAGTGCTGTTGCTTGCTGTCACTGTACCCACATTGTAAATGCCGCCACCCCTGCCGGCAGAGACGGTATTTGTCTGGTTACCGCTGATGGTGCTGCTACTCAAAGTCAGAGTGCCCGCATTGTAAATGCCGCCGCCATACCCACTAAATATTATGCCGTTTTCACCATAAACATTCTGTGGATTATAAGTTACGGTGTTGTTGCGAACAATGCTGTTTTCCAGATTGAGGATACCGCTGTTGTAAATTCCAGCACCGTTTTCATTCTTCACCTTGCCATCGGCAATAATCAACCCGAAGAGGTTGACTGTTGCTCCCGCCCCAATCTCAAATACCCGTGAAGCATTGTTACCACTAATCGTCAATAAATCAGCACCTGTTAATGGATCTACTCGGGCGTTGATGTTTAAGCTGTCGGTGATGCTCAGTTGTCCCAAACTTAAAGTAATGGTTTGTGAACTGCTAAACAACGAAGAGTCAAACACAATCGAGTCTTTTCCAATGAGCCCGTTTGCCAGGTTAATGGCTTCACGCAACGTCGTCACGCCATCATTATCATCCACCACATCGGCAATGCTGTTGACCGTAAGGATGGAACCGCCACTTCCTTGGAAGTTTGAGCCACTGATGATGTCTTGTGGAGTGCCAAAGTTGAAGTTAGATGTGGCAGATGGGTTGAATGCAGATTGCGAAGCTTGAAGAGTGTCGGAAGTCAATTCAGTTGAGAAATCCATAGATTGAAGTTTTTTTTCTTTCTTAGGTGTAGAGTATTTTCCACATTCCCCATATAGAGCTATCACATGGTATAACTACTTAAGAAATATTAAGTAATTTTAGTGATGGTTTTATATTATCAGTATGAATGTCGTTGAAACTAGATTTTACCGGTATTTTTGGTAGTTTAAATAGCATTATTTAATCTTTAAAAACAGTAAAAACCGATGGTGCTAGTTGAGAGTGCATTTATGAAATGGGATAAATGAAAGAGCTCCTCAAACGAGGAGCTCTTTATTGCCCGCAGTGTATCGCGCGATTTTAAACTGACTGACGTGTCGCTTCTAGTAGACGAGAGAAATAGAAGCGAGTTCGCGTCATAGACTGGCGTTGCACTGAAAAGCCATTCTTTGCCAAAATTTTCACCACATCAGCTTCACGGTGTAGATAAGCACGAGTCGCTTTACTTGCACCAGGAAAGAAACTACCTACTTTCTTCAATAAACTCAGGGCAAAAGTTTTCGGTGCAAAACTGAGAATCAGCCGTGACTGCGCTAAAGAACACAGGTGAGAAATCATCTCATCTGCTTTTTGCTGAGGATAGTGAATCAGAACATCTAAGCACATCACTGTATGGTAACTACCGCTTAATGTTTCTAAATCCTGTACAGCAAATGTCGGATTTTCAGCATTTCCCATAGAAATATTTGAATTGCTTAGCTTAAATATTGCACATTCAATCGCAACAGACTCTTAGGATTGATAGAATCGAGGGAGCTGGTACTAGCCCCCCCAACTCTCCTACGAATCCGGACTTAAAAGAATGTTTACACGGTTGTGGTGCCGGTCAGACGAAGATCTAATGGGTTGATCTTGATACCAATTATGTCTCCGGTGGCTGCAAATCCACTACTACCCGTACTGTCGCCAATCCAGTTTTCGCCATCACTAATAAAGTTGCCTGACACATCGGGATTGATGCCACCTGTATTTAAGAGATTGCCGGCGATTATTGTCTGCCGCACTCTGGCTGTACCAGAAGTATTATTGAACACGCCTCCACCATTGCTGGCTTGGTTGAGGGTGAGGGTACTCAACAGTATTGTTACAGAGGCATTATTATATATACCGCCGCCGTTTTCGGTTGCCGAGTTGCCGGTGAAGTTGCTGTTGCTCACCTCAACAGTACCACTGTTAGAGATGCCACCTCCGTTGCCCTTGACCGAGTTGCCGGATATGGTGCTGTTACTCATACTTATGCTGCCGCTGCCAAAGTTATAGATGCCGCCACCGTTTTGGAATGTGGAGTTGTCCCTGATGATGCTGGTGTTCACCTTAAGAGTGCCAGTGTTATAGATGCCGCCACCGCCGTTGAACAAGGAGGTAGTTGTCAAGTTATTGCTTATAGTGCTGTTGTTCAACGTTAGGGTACCCGCGTTGTTAATGCCGCCGCCGATGCTATACCTGCCGCCGTCTGCCGAGTTGCCAGTGAGGGTGCCATTGTTCACCTCCAAGGTGCCACTGTCGTTGTTAATGCCACCACCGCTGGCACCTGTGCCGTTTGCTTTGTTGTCACTGAAGGCGCTATTGTTCACTATCACTTTGCCACTACTGTTAGCAATGCCTCCGCCGACGCCGACGTCATAACCGCCGTTTGCCAAGTTGCTCTTGAGGGTGCTATTGTTCACCTCAAGGGTGCCGCTGTTGTTATAGATGCCGCCTCCGTTGCTGCCATTCTGGCCGCTTGCCGAGTTGCCAATGAGGTTGGTATTGTTCACCTTAAAGGTGCCATTAAAGGTGCCATTGTCGTTATAGATGCCGCCACCATCTGCCCTATCCCCTGTGACCGAGTTGCTGCTGAGGGTACTGTCACTCACCGTTACAATGCCTGTGTTGTAAATACCGCCGCCAAAACCGTTAGCACTGCTGAGTGCGGTGCCGTTTGCTGAGTTGCCACTAAGAATGCCGTTGCTCACCGTTAGGGTGCCCGTGTTGTAAATGCCGCCGCCCCTACCGCTATTGGGTCCACTGACCGAGTTGCTGCTGAGGGTACTGTCGCTCACTGTCAGGGTGCCTGTGTTGTAAATACCGCCGCCAAAGCCGCTATTACTGACGGTCAAACTATTGATGATGGCCAAACTACCGTTTGCTGAGTTACCACTTAGAGTGCTGTTGCTCAACGTTAGGGTGCCGGTGTTGTAAATACCGCCGCCATAAATGTTCGAGTTGATCATCGTCGCAGTGTTATTGCGAACAATACTGTTGTCTAAGCTGAGAGTGCCGTTGTTCTTAATCCCACCACCGTTGTCATCCGTCACCTTGCCATCAGCAATAATCAACCCAGAGAAGCTGACTGTTGCTCCCTCTCCAATCTCAAACACCCGTGACGCATTGTTGCCACTTATCGTTAATAAGTCAGCACCTGTCAATGAATCTACTGGAGCTTTGATGTTTAAACTGTCGGTGATGCTCAGTTGTCCCAAACTTAAAGTAATCTTCTGTGAAGTGCTAAACAGTGAGGAGTCAAACACAATCGAGTCTTTTCCAATGAGCCCGTTTGCAAGGTTAATGGCTTCACGCAACGTCGTCACGCTATCACTATCATCTACTACATCGGCAATGCTGTTAACCGTAAAGATGGAACCGCCGCTTCCTTGCAAGTTTGAGCCACTGATGATGTCTTGTGGAGTGCCAAAGTTGAAGCTAGATGTAGCTGATAAGTTGGATGCAGGTTGCGAAGCTTGAAGAGTGTCTGAGGTAGATGCAGATAACAAATCCATAGATTGAAGTTCCTTTTCTTCTTTAGGTGTAGAGTATTTCCCACATTCGGTATCTTGAGCTATCTCATGGTGAAATTACTTAAAAAGTATTAAGTAATTTTCGTTATGGTTTTATATTTTTGATTAATGTGGTTAGGAGTAAATCTTACCTGTATTTTTGGTTATTTAAATAGCTTTATGTAATCTTTAAAAACAGTAAAAACGATGGTAATTCATATCTTGCACATCTCCGTATAACCCCGGAATTAGTCAAAAGCACCGCAATAAAGTTACATCACTTTTCTGAGCTTTTCTCGGTTAAATATGGCCTTCAGGCTTAGTACTGAGTTTGAGATTAACATCAATTTCTCTTCGTGCAAGATGTCAGGTAAGCTGTTCGATATTTAATTTGCATTGTTTAACCGCACGAGGCAAAAGAGGCGCAGAGTAAAAGATACAGCAGTTTGCAACTAAGTGAGGTACAGAACCTAGACCTCAAAGCCAAATATGAAAACTGTTTTACTTCTGACCGGAGGCGGAGCGTCTCCGGCTCCGCTTCTGACCGGAGGCGGAGTATAGGCAGAGGGAACGCTCCTGAATTCTGCTGTAAAAGAGTTTGATCCTTTTTATCAAAACTTTAAATTATGCGGCGTTAGATGTGTTCTAGCTTACTCTTTGATAGTGCATTTATGAAATAGGATAAATGAAAGAGCTCCTCGTTTGAGGAGCTGTTTATCGCGCATAGCGTGTCGCGCGATTTTAAACTGACTGACGTGTCGCTTCTAGTAGACGAGAGAAATAGAAGCGAGTTCGCGTCATAGACTGGCGTTGCACTGAAAAGCCATTCTTTGCCAAAATTTTCACCACATCAGCTTCACGGTGTAGATAAGCACGAGTCGCTTTACTTGCACCAGGAAAGAAACTACCTACTTTCTTCAATAAACTCAGGGCAAAAGTTTTCGGTGCAAAACTGAGAATCAGCCGTGACTGCGCTAAAGAACACAGGTGAGAAATCATCTCATCTGCTTTTTGCTGAGGATAGTGAATGAGAACATCTAAGCAAATCACCGTATGGTAACTACCGCTTAATGTTTCTAAATCCTGTACAGCAAATGTAGGATTTTCAGCATTTGTGAGAATTTGTAAGGCTTTTTCCTTGGCTTCTCCTACCATTTTTTCAGAAATATCGCTGGCATAAACTTTTGCTCCAGCTTCTGCAAGAGGTATGCTTAGACTACCTGTTCCACATCCAGCATCGCAGATAGATAGACCATGCAAATTATCATCAGCTTTGAGCCAGTTTAATACCGTATCTACTGTTTGCTGGTGCCCAGTGCGGATATCTAGCTGGACTTTGTTGACTTCACCGTCACCGTAGATACGTCTCCAACGGTCAAAGCCTGTAGAATTGAAATATTCTTTAACAATCGTCTTGTCGTCAGTTACGTTCATGAAACTCAACTTTCAAGGTTTCCCAAAGCATAAAAGTACCATGTGAGGTAACGGATGAGTGATCTGTGGGACAATCAAAGCAACCGCTACGCACATCCCCTACATAATCCGTTGCCATGAAAGTTCTTGTGTAGATTCATCCAAATGCCAACGCAGTAATTGACTAGCACAAGCACCACACAGAATAGCTGATAAACCAATCGCACTTCGAGGTGTGATTGTTGAGAGTGCGATCGCCCTTTGGACATCACAGATTCCCCACTTTACCAAATTTTGCACACCTACCAATAAAGGTAAAGTCGTTCCCGATAAAGTTCCATCCAAAAGTCGTGCAGTTCCGTCTTTCACTTCAATTTGTCGATTATCCCAAGGATACACCCCATCGTGCAATCCTAGAGGAGCAAGAGCATCACTCACAAGGAAAAGTTTTTGTTCGCGTATCTCCCTTTCCCTATCTTGAGAAACAAGAGGAGTACTAGCGCGTAGTAGAATTTGCAGCATAATTGGTGAAACGTGCTGACCATCCGCAATCAAACCACACATAACATGAGGATGGACAATTGCCGCTCCTAACAATCCGCTTTCGCGATGGTGTAGTGGTGGCATAGCATTAAAAGCATGAGTCACCATTGTTGCACCGAGTTCAAAAGCACGTTGCGCCTCTGCTGCTGTCGCTTGGGAATGTCCTAAACTGACAGTGATACCCAAAGAACATAAATATGGAATCACCTCACCTGTTGGATCTAACTCCGGTGCTAGGGTTACGACTTTCACAAGATGAGCATAATTTCCTAAAACTCTTTTGACTTCCTCAAGATTAAGTGGTAACAAGTGTTCTGCTGGGTGTGCGCCTCGCTTTTGAGGATTCAAAAATGGTCCTTCTAGATGCACTCCTAGAATTTTCGCACGATCTGTTTGCGCACTTTCCCTTTTCCCCCGGAGTTCGGGTATGGAGGGGGGGTTGAGGTTCATATACTCAGCTATTACAGAAAATGCACGCTGAATCTTGTCTACCGAAGTTGTCACCAGAGTAGGTAAAAAAGCATCTACCCCTACGTTCCACAAAAATTGACAGATGTCTGGTAATTTGTGAGCATTTTCTGTTGATAAATCAGGAAATGCTAATCCCAACGCGCCGTTAATCTGTAAATCTACACCGCCCAGTGAAATCCAGTCGCCACCAACATCCAACACCCTTAAGTCAATTGGCGGAACACGTTTTAGAACTTTAGACATTGGCAGAATTTGTTCAACTATGCCCTGTGGGTTAACACAGAGTATCTGCAAATCTGTATAACCAGGTACAAGAGCGTTGATAATGTCTACAGAAGTACCTGTGTAGCTTTGTGTTGCTTCGGTCATCACGTCAGCAAAAAGATAGTAAAATCTGACCTGATTTTAAAGGCAACAGGCAACGATGAATCAAAAATCATGTCCCATATGTTAACTGATACACATTTTGGGAGATGATTGTTAATCAGAAAGTCAAATTCCTATTTTGAATTTCTCCTCATTTTGCGAATTTTGAATTGTCTATGACTCCTCTTGTCAGCATCATTATGGGTAGCGATTCTGATTTACCAACTATGCAAGGTGCGATCGCCCTTTGTGAAGAATTTGGTATTGCTACAGAAGTCGCAATTATTAGTGCCCATCGTACTCCCCAACGGATGGTGGAATATGCCAAATCTGCTCACGAACGGGGCATTAAGGTGATTATCGCTGGTGCAGGTGGTGCTGCTCATCTTCCGGGAATGGTAGCATCTTTAACTCCTCTGCCTGTTATCGGTGTTCCTGTTCCTAGCCGTCATTTACAAGGAGTTGATTCATTGTACTCTATCGTACAAATGCCTGTAGGTATACCAGTAGCAACTGTTGCTATAGGCAATGCTAAAAATGCTGGACTTTTGGCTGTACAAATTCTTGCAACTCATCAAAGCGAATTACTACTGAAGGTGCAGCAATACCGCCAAAACTTGTCTGAATCAGTGATGGCAAAGCAAACAAAATTAGAACAACTTGGCTACGAGCAATATTTAAGGCAAATGCAATCACCAGAATAAGAATGCAGAACGCAGAACACAGAATGTAATGAGTCGGGTAAAAACTGTATTGAAAATTACAGAATATTAAGATCACAAATTTCATCATTGTATTGACTTTTTTGAGGTTTTTTGATCAAAAGACAATGTTTAGAGATGCTTTGCAATATGCTTGATTGATAAAGGCTCAGTACAAAGCTTTCCTGTCTGACGCGTAGGAACAAATGATAACCAGTAAAAGTAAGAATGTAAAAGAAAAAAGAACAAAAGTTGTTATTTTTCTCTGAAAATTTTGATTTGACCCCTAAAACCACTGATTTTACTCTACTTAGGACTTTTGGAGCGATGCATCACCGCTCCAAAAGTTATCTGAAAATGAGGAAAAATTGACTGATTAAGGTATTGACTTGCTCAGAATCAAAGAATAATTCTTAAAAATTAAAGCAAGTAGACTTGACGGTTTCAGAAATTACATAATATTTTTTTAATATTCGTAATAGCTACAGAGGTAGCATCAGGTTTATAACCGCTTAACTTTTCAAACAACCACTTACTGGTTATGAAAATCAGTTACTTTAAGCAGATAGCTTGCCTATATACCAAATATCACAAATAGCTTGTTCAGCATCAAGCGTTAGCTGTTGATACTCAACATGTTTTTTTGGTTCAAGATGATTGAGAAAATGATCAGAAAAATCACAAACAAAAACAAATCAAGAACAAGAAATAGGTGGCGAGCTGCAAAGTCACCACAAATGAATCCACAACATAACTCATTTGTCAAGAAAATGAGTATTGTCATTAAGCAGTTATCTCCTAGCTGGCAAGCCTGTATTCCTCTAGCTTGTCTGATTGTACTGGCATGGGGTTATGCAGCAGTTGCCCAAACCCCTGCCCCAGCAGGACCAACCACGGCAGAACTCAAAGTCGCGATTGACACTCTTTGGGTTGCGATCGCCGCTTTTTTAGTGTTCTTCATGAACGCCGGTTTTTGTATGTTAGAAACTGGCTTCTGTCGCCAGAAAAACGCTGTCAACGTTCTTGCTAAAAACTTGATTGTTTTTGCTCTGGCTACCGTCGCTTTTTGGGCGATTGGCTTTGGCTTGATGTTTGGCGATGGCAATGGGTTTATTGGATTAAATGGATTTTTCCTGCAAGGTGCAGATAACAGTCCTGCAACCAACGATGCATATAAAGGCGTTTTCAGCGCTTTGAAATGGGCTGGCGTACCACTGGCGGCTAAGTTTTTGTTCCAGCTCGTGTTTGCCGGAACAGCCGCAACAATTGTTTCTGGTGCAGTTGCTGAACGGATTAAGTTTGTTGACTTCTTAATCTTCAGCCTCTTACTCGTAGGTATTGCCTACGCCATTACCGGACACTGGATTTGGGGTGGTGGTTGGTTAGCAAGCCGAGGTTTCTTTGATTTTGCTGGTTGTACAGTGGTTCACTCTGTTGGTGGCTGGGCAGCTTTGATGGGAGCAGCAATCCTAGGACCGCGCCTTGGAAAATATCAGGATGGGCAAATCGTTGCTTTACCTGGGCATAACATGAGCATTGCTACCTTGGGCTGTTTAATTCTGTGGTTGGGTTGGTTTGGTTTCAACCCCGGTTCAACGATGGCTGCTGACCCAAATGCCATTACTCACATTGCCTTAACGACCAACTTAGCAGGTTCTGTTGGTGGGATTGCTGCTACCATCACAGCTTGGTTGTATTTAGGCAAACCAGACCTTTCCATGATTATTAATGGTATTTTGGCTGGCTTGGTTGGTATTACAGCATCTTGTGCTTATGTCACTCTTAGCGGTGCTTTCATCATTGGTCTGATTGCTGGAATTTTAGTCGTTTTCGCTGTCACTTTCTTTGACAAACTCCGTATTGATGACCCAGTGGGAGCTACCTCTGTTCACCTCGTATGTGGTGTTTGGGGAACTTTGGCAGTTGGTCTGTTTTCTGTCGGTCCTGGTGTAGCAGCATTTCCTTGGTATACTGATGGTCTTGGTCCTGCAAAAGGTTTATTTGCAGGTGGTGGCTTAGGACAATTCTTTGTTCAGTTGCTTGGTGTTGTCTGTGTCGGTGGTATTACCGTCTTACTCAGCACCATCTTTTGGTTAGCACTCAAAGCGACTTTAGGTATCAGAGTTTCAACACAAGAAGAGATTGAAGGCTTGGATATCGGCGAACATGGTATGGAAGCTTACAGTGGATTTCTTAAAGAAGCAAGTGCCAATGGATTTAGCGAATCAAGTAGCCACAGTGGAGGAGTTTCGCGTGCGGGAGATTTACCGACGACTTCATAAGGCTTTAGTTGTCAAATTCTGCTAATTCATTTATTAAACACCCGTCTGTTTGACTTTTGCTTCTGATACACAGACGGGTGTTAGTTATTCAAAAGTTTGGATTTTTGACTTTTTCTTTTTCGGTCATTTTAAACTTCCGAAGGAAGTAAAAAAGAAGCTTCACAGATAATAGTGAAAACTAAATTTTATCAGATCCAAATCAAATCACGTTAATGGATAAAAAATTAAGAAAAAATAACCTTGCATAAATGTTTAATATTTGTATTTAAGATTTGACAAGAAATATTTGACAAAGGCACTAAAAAGTATATATTTAATAGTCTTTCAAAAAAATCACTTGAGTCACTCTAAATACAGAAAAAAGTATTAAAAGCTACTCAAATGGATTTCATAAACATAAACAAGTTGGTGTTTTGGAACAAAAACAAGTGTTAAAGAAATTTGTGATCATTGGGGCTATAACGCTACTGCTTCTGGGAGAGCCACTCATAGGCAATGCCTTCGCTGCACCTGCTGATGTCAACGCAGCAATTTCTAATGCTCAAACAGCTGCCGATACAGCGTTTATGCTGATTTCAGCAGCTTTGGTGCTGCTAATGACACCCGGACTTGCATTTTTCTATGGTGGATTTGTGCGATCGCGCAACATCCTCAATACCCTGATGATGAGCTTTGTGCTCATGGCAATTGTGGGAGTGACTTGGATTTTGTGGGGCTATAGTCTCGCCTTTGCTCCAGGTAATGCTATCATCGGTGGGTTACAGTGGCTCGGTTTGAATAATGTCGGATACGAGGTAACTAATTATCTCAGAGGATCAAATCCTAGTGATGTAGTTTCGTACGCTCCGACAATTCCCCATCAGGCATTCATGATTTACCAAGCCATGTTTGCCATTATCACTCCAGCACTGATTAGTGGTGCGATCGCTGAGCGGATGAGCTTCACTGCTTACTCTTTGTTTGTGCTTTTGTGGTCAACATTTATTTACAGTCCCCTAGCACATATGGTATGGGCTAAAGGTGGGTTGTTGGGATTGTACGGTGGCTGGAATGCTCTCGACTTTGCTGGTGGTACAGTCGTCCACATCAGTTCTGGTGTTTCTGCTCTCGTAGCTGCGATCGTCCTCAAACCTCGCCAAACCTATCCTGAACGTCTCAGCCCTCCTCACAACGTCCCCTTCATTTTGCTGGGAGGAGGCTTGCTGTGGTTTGGCTGGTTTGGCTTCAATGCTGGTAGTGCCCTGGCTTCTGGTGCATTGGCAACAGCCGCTTTTGTTTCTACCAACACAAGTGCAGCGGCGGCGGCTTTAACCTGGCTGATTCTGGAAAAGGCATTGCGCGGCAAACCAACTGCAGTCGGGGCAGCAACAGGAGCAGTTGCAGGCTTAGTGGGCATCACCCCAGCCGCAGGATTTGTTACACCGTTAGCAGCGATTTTAATAGGTAGCATAACTGCTTTTGTTTGCTTCTATGCAGTGAGTCTTAAGCATAAGTTAAATGTTGATGATGCCTTAGATACATTTCCTGTGCATGGCGTAGGTGGTACAGTCGGAGCAATTCTTACAGGTATCTTTGCAACTACAACAGTAAACTCAGCAGGGAAAAATGGCTTGTTGTTTGGCAATCCAACTCAACTTATCACACAAATTGCAGCAGTTGCCGTTGCTTATATCATCGCTGCAGTTGGAACTTGGGTTATTTTGAAAATTCTAGATGTCACAGTTGGTTTGCGGGTGAAGGAAGAAGCTGAACTGCAAGGCTTAGATATCAATGAACATGGGGAAGAAGGTTATAATGAGGAGTTTGGAGAGCGCGTCAATGTTAGTAGCAAGTAATATAAACTTCCACTGGTAGAATGATCAATGCTGATACCAATAGAAGTATAACTAAAAAAGTAATCCCCGATGCTTTTGAGGAGATAGTGGGATTACCGTTTATCCATGTAGTTTTAGGACTTTAGACGCTTGTTTACAAACGTAGTTGTCAAGCAATGACTACCTTTTGGGCATGTACGCCTTTTTCTCAGACTTTGAACGGCTTTGCAACCGGCTTGTTGAGATTGGTGCAAGATGTTAGAACTTTGAGCCTCCGAAATAAATTTCGGAGGCAGACGAACATTATGATACAAGATCTGAGCAAAGGCGAAAATGCACAAAAAGATTCTTTGCCCCTTTGCGCGAGAAAATAGAGAATGGCAACTTAGCATAAACAGAAAAAACAATGGATACCAAAGCTTTTAAACGTTCGCTCCAACATTCAGAAAATTATCATCGTAAAGGATTTGGTCACCAAGCAGAAGTCACGACTCAGTTGCAGTCTGAGTATCAAAGCAGTTTAATTCAAGAAATTCGCAATAACAACTATACTCTTCAAAGGGGAGATGTCACCATCTACTTAGCACAAGCTTTTGGTTTTTGTTGGGGTGTAGAACGTGCTGTAGCGATGGCTTATGAAACCCGCAAACACTTCCCCACTGAACGCATTTGGATTACGAATGAGATTATTCACAACCCTTCTGTTAATCAGAGGATGCTCGAAATGGAAGTAGGATTTATCCCTGTTGATGGAGGAAAAAAAGACTTTTCTGTTGTAAATTCTGGTGATGTTGTTATTTTACCAGCTTTCGGGGCAAGCGTTCAAGAAATGCAGTTGCTCAACGATAACGGTTGCAAAATTGTTGATACAACTTGCCCTTGGGTTTCTAAGGTTTGGAATACTGTTGAAAAACACAAAAAAGTCGATTACACATCAATTATTCACGGCAAATATAAGCACGAAGAAACTGTTGCTACAAGTTCTTTTGCAGGAAAATATCTGATTGTCCTGAATATGCAGCAAGCAGAATACGTTGCTAACTACATTTTGAATGGAGGAAATCGGGAAGAATTTCTAGCAAAATTTAGTAAAGCTTGCTCAACTGGATTTGATCCCGACAAAGATTTAGAACGGGTTGGTATTGCTAACCAAACCACAATGCTCAAAAGTGAAACCGAAGAAATTGGAAAACTCTTTGAAAGGACGATGATGAAAAAGTATGGTCCTACTGAGTTAGATAAGCATTTCCAAAGCTTCAACACCATCTGTGACGCTACTCAAGAACGTCAAGATGCTATGTTGGAGTTAGTGCAACAAAAGCTAGATTTGATGATAGTCATTGGTGGGTTTAATTCATCAAATACAACACAATTGCAACAAATTGCAGTCGAGCGAAATATTCCTTCTTATCACATCGATAGAGAAGCACGAATTCTGTCAGAAAATCGCATTGAACATCGGGAATTAAATGGAAATTTAAAAATCACAGAAAACTGGTTACCTGATGGAGAAATAGTTGTAGGAATTACTTCTGGTGCTTCTACACCAGATATAGTCGTGGAAGATGTAATTGAGAAAATTCTCGAATTAAAGGCGACTAGGGCGATAATTTAGGAAGAACTTTCAAGAAACACAGAGGTGTAGGGGCAAAACAAGTCAAAACCATAAGGTAAGAAGTCAAAAGTATTAATGCGTGAATTTTGTTAGCGTTTGCGCGCTTCGCCCCTACGGGGCTAGCGGTGCGCAGCACCGGATTGAATTTTGAATTCACCCGTATGCGCAAAGCGCACGCCCAGAGGGCGAACGCGCAGCGTGCCCGCAGGGCTTAGGGGGTGGGGGTGTAAGGGAAAAAGTGTTTCTTTCATGAGTAGCGGGTGGCGCGCTGCCAGTAGGGCTGCTTCTAACAAGAACTTCACCCCTAAGCTTCTTCGCTCAAGGCGAACCTCCTCATTGCTTGCACAGGCAACTGTGTTGATGATTTAATAGCCATGTCCAAACTCAATCATTGCTAAGTTTGTATCATTTTCTCCAAACTCTTGCCTAGTACCGCAACTTATGGTATCAACATTACACATTCTGGACATTAGACTAAATATAGGACATGGTGATAATACCTTTGTCCTTACAGCTAATTCCGCCAAATGCTTTAAATAGGAGAATACATGGAACCAATTATTGCTATAGTCTTAGTCCTTATAGGGTATGCATTAGGCTCCGCAAAACTTATTAATCAGGGAAATGAAGCTTTAGTTGAACGTTTGGGGCGGAAGCATCGCACACTGAAACCAGGACTGAACTTTATTGTTCCCTTGTTAGACCAAATTGTGATGGAGGACACAACACGAGAGCAGGTTTTAGACATTAAGCCTCAGAATGTGATCACCAAGGATAACATTTACTTAGAAGTCGATGGTGTTGTGTATTGGCGCATCACAAATATAGAGGATAGCTTTTACGAAATTGACGATCTTCAACAAGGGCTGACAAACCTAACCACAACGACACTCCGGGAAATCATTGCCCAAAACACCTTGGAGGAAACCAATGCTGCCAGAGCGAATATGAACAATGCCTTATTAGGCGAGTTGAATCGGACAACGACAAAGTGGGGTGTTAACATTCTCCGAGTAGATATTCAAAGTATTACACCGCCTGAAAGTGTGCGCAAATCAATGGAAGAGCAGCGAGCAGCGGAAATTAACAGCCGTGCTGCGATTTTAGAAGCGGAAGGACAGCGTCAGGCTGCAATTAAGAAAGCAGAAGGAACAAAAACCTCAATGCAGATCATTTCTGATGCTTTACGTTCCAATCCTGAAAGCAAGGAAATTCTGCGGTATCTTGTGGCTCAAGATTACATTAATGCTAGTTACAGACTGGGTGAAAGCGATAATGCCAAAGTTGTTTTTGTAGATCCAGGCAAAGGTGGTGAGATGATGGATTTGATTTCCGAGATGACATTTCAAGAAGGTAATGGCAAAAATGTAGAAAAAACTTCTACCTAGTTTGATGGCAAAACTTGCGAAGATTATCGGAAAATTGCATCCGCAACCAACGATACATCCCGCATTTGTTGGACATCGTGAACTCGGAGGATATCAGCGCCATTAAAAATAGCCGCACAACACGCCGCTGCTGTTCCCCAGACTCGTGCTTTCGGGTTTGGTTGATTTAAAATGCGACCAATAAAACTTTTACGAGATGCTCCTACTAAAATAGGACAGTTGAGTTGACGCAATTGGGGTAAGCGGCGCAAAATTTCTAAATTTTGCTCGTAGTTCTTGGCAAAGCCAATTCCTGGATCGATGATAATTTTTCCTTCGTCAATACCTGCGGCAGTAGCTGCAAAAATTTGCTTTGCCAAAAAACTATGAATCTCCCCCATCAAGTCTTGATAATCGGTGAATTGTTGCATTGTTTGTGGGTTTCCCCGGATATGCATTAAGATAATTGGCACATTCATCTTTGCTACTGTTGGTAACATTTCTGGGTCAAGTGTACCGCTGGAAATGTCGTTAACTATATCTGCACCTGCTTCTACAGCAGCTTTGGCAACAGCTGCTCTTGTTGTGTCTACGGAAATTGGTACTGTTATCTCTTTTCGCAGTACCTGTAACACTGGTAGAATTCTGTCAAGTTCTTCTGCAAGAGTAATTTGTTCTGCCCCTGGTCGAGTTGATTGACCACCAACATCAATAATATCAGCACCACCGGCTACCATTGCTTGCGCCTGTGCTAAAGCAGTAGTGGCTGTATTGAAGTCGCCACCATCACTAAAACTGTCAGGTGTGACATTGAGAATCCCCATAAGGTATGTTCGCTGTCCCCACTCAAAACAGCGTTCTCGAATCATCAAATTGGGTGTCATAAAATTTACGCTCTACACTCGTTCCTAGGCTCAGCCCAGGAACGGTTTACTAAAGGCTCCGCCTCCAGATTTCAGGAGAAATTTTGCTATTTCTACGTGAGAGTCTCACTATATGCATTCCCTGGCTCAGCCAGGGAACGAGAGAAAATATACATGAATCACCGATAATTCACAAGTCTGGCGAAACTTGCAGGTTCCAAACTTGCTCCTCCCACCAAAACACCATCAATTTCGCTTTGAGCCATGATTTCGTCTATATTATTCGGCTTTACCGAACCACCGTATTGAATGGGTACATCAGGATTGCTCAATTGGCTGCGAATTAAACCTATGACACGGTTAGCTTCCTTAGCTTCACAAGTGTCGCCAGTACCAATCGCCCAAATGGGTTCATAAGCAATCACCAAATTCTGTTGATCAATATCCACTAGATCTTTTTCGAGTTGGCTGATAATCAGTGATTCTGTTTCCAGGGCATCTCTTTGTTGTTTTGTTTCACCTACACATAAAATTGGGGTAAAACCAAACCATTGAGCAGCTTTGAGGCGCAGGTTGACGGTGTGATCCGTTTCACCAAAGTATTGCCGGCGTTCGCTATGACCGACAATAACATAGCGCACCCCAATTTCTTGCAGCATTGGTCCGGAAATCTCACCCGTATAAGCTCCACTCTCTTCCCAATGGATATTTTGCGCTCCCAATTGTACACGACTTCCATGCAAACTCTTGGACAAAACGTTTAAGTCAGTGAAGGGGACGCATAATACCACTTCTCGCCCTTGAGGGGTTTCGTCCAAGCTGGGCAGAAATCCTTTTAAAAACTCCAGGGATTCTGCCTGAGTTTTGAACATTTTCCAGTTACCGGCAATAACTATTTTTCGCACAGGTGATTTCGTCAAAAACAATAACGCTACTAGGTGCATTTTTCAGTTTATGACTTTAAGGGGTCAATTTGTCTTAGTCGTTAAGTATTCACCCAAGTTGATCGTTATGTTTTGAGGCGATGGCGCAGCAGCGAAGCTATCGCTTTGTACAATAAAATCCCCTCCAGCAAGAAAAACGGAGGGAATATGCTCAAAGGGGTATGCCAGTGCGATGAGCACGTGTCTGTCAATACGGTTTCTCTCTAACACCAGAGGGAACGCATGAGTCCTCGTTAAGTGCAAGTGGCGTGCGACTGGCGTCGCCAAGAACGCCAAGGAAAAGATAGGTAATCTTGTACCACTTAAGGGCTACTTATCCAAAAATATCAACACAAGGCCGCAATTGAGCACAAACTGACAAGGCTTGGTGAATGTCATTCGTCAAAAAGTTTTCAAAAACTTTTTCATCTGCCTGTTTGTCATCATCCAATGCAGTGAAAGTCTGCTGACAAAAAATGTAATCAAAACGTGGTGCCCATTTTCTCGCTCCTAGTCGTGCCGTAATAGAGCAATTATCAACCATAAAAGCCACCCCTTTTTGATGCATATAAGGGTTTAGAGAATCCACAGCTTCAATAATGGACTCATTCACAATTTCAGAATAGAGATGTCCTTTTTCCTTCAACAAGTCTACTTGAGCCATCATGGTAGCGACATAAACTCCAGCAGTCACAGGATGAATAGGAATTTTCTCAGGTTGTCTATTGGCACGAACATTGACGCCAACTTGCCACATTTGTGTGCCGTCAATTTTTCCTATAGGAAAACGCTGATGACGATTGTTTGCTTCAATCACGCTACGGATTTCGTTTCCATAAGCAACTTCATCATAAATTTCCATTAAGATTTCAAAAGCAGGATGATAAGCAGCAGAGTAAGCTTTCTTGAAAGTTTGCCGATCAGTATTATTGAGAGATTTATAAATGGACAAAATTCCATTTTTAGAAATCATCTTGGTAATTGCTCCCGTCAGAGATTCAACAGAATTTATATAAGCTTCCTCCTGAGAATCTCCATAACGGATAAACCAGCGATATAAACTTTCTACAATGCCGTGAACTGCTCCCAGCAAAATTCCTCTTTCTCCAAAGATGTCAGATTTATATTCTGATTCAAGAGTTGTTTGGAATATTGTAGGAGAACCAATTGCAACTGCCCATCCTAGTGCGTAATCTGTTGCTTTTTCATTGACATCTTGATGAATCGCAAAGCTAGAGTTAATACCAGCGCCATGAATTGTTTTGCCATGTTCATAAAGTCGCCTGACTGAAGGTCCCATCCCTTTGGGGCAAACAGCAATTACATTAATGTTTTCAGGAAATGACTCTCCAATGTTTTTCAGATATCCGAGCAAAAATCCATGAGACAATCCAAGTGTAGCTCCTGGACGAATCGCCTCAAAAATCTGCTGATAATTTTCTGCTTGTGCAGCATCAGAAATGAGAAGAATTGATAAATCAGATTCGGAAATGACTTCATACATTTCTCCTAGTGTGCCATTTTCTCTGGTAAAACCAGCTTTTTCTACCAATGGAATAGAAGATGAATTTTTCCGAAGACCTACTTTGACCTTAATGTTAGTTCCTGCTAGAGAATCTCTTAAATTTTGTGCTTGAGCAGGACCTTGGGACGACCAACCAATCACTCCAATTTGATGAATTCCTGCAAAAGCTTTAGGTAGAAGCTCAAAAAGATGGCGTCCTCCTCGAATGATATATTCTTCCTTACCTGCTAAGATAATCTTTTCTTTCTCAAATGTCTTCGTGCTAAATTCCAAAATCATATTTAGTCGTCAGCTACTATTTCATTCACGTTGTTAATTCCCAAAATAAGTGCTAATTTTTCCACTGTCCAACACATTTTTTATAAGCAATTAACACTTAAAATGTTCTAATGGAGCTTCGACATTTACGCTATTTTGTTGCTGTTGCAGAGGAACTGCACTTTGGTCGAGCTGCACAACGATTGCACATGACTCAGCAACCTCTGAGTCAACAAATCCGCCAACTGGAGGATGAATTAGGCGTACTCTTGTTTCACCGCACTAAGCGCCGAGTTCAATTAACAGAACCAGGAAAAGCATTTTTGGCAGAAGCGCGTCACATTCTGCTGAAAGCAACTCAGGCTGTAGAGATAGTAAGACAAGTTGCTCAGGGAGAAAGCGGAAGACTCAAAGTCGGATTCTCCGGTTTTGCTACCTACAGTGTTTTACCCAAAGCTTTGAGGATTTTTCGAGAGCGTTTTCCACGTGTGGAACTCGAATTAGAGGAAATGACAACAACTGCTCAAGTACAGGCGCTGCAAGAACAGCAAATCCATCTTGGTTTGATGATTCCGCCTATACCTGATGCTTCTTTGACTCTTGAACCAATCCTTAAGGAGCCACTTGTCGTTATATTGCCAGAAACTCATCCTTTGGCAACTCAGCCAGAGTTAGCATTATCTATGCTGGCGAACGAATCCTTCATTCTGGTATCACGTCAGTTAGAACCTGGCTACTACGACCAGTGTATTAGTTTATTCCAACAAGCAGGTTTTAGTCCTAAAGTCGTGCAAAAAGCTAGCCAAAAGCAAACTATTCTTGGTCTTGTCTCTGCTGGTATGGGTGTCTCCCTCGCTCCTGCTTCCATCCGTAATATTCACAGGACAGGAGTTGTATACATTACTCTAGATACATTGGATGTAGAGGTGGAGCTAGTAGCAGTCTGGCGACAAGATGAGTCATTACCAGTTTTGCGGACGTTCCTTGAGGTTACCAAAGAAGTTGTGAGTCAAAGTTTCAGTCCGACTTTATAGGGCGATGCTCCACAGGAGCCGCTTCGCGATTGCGCAGAGCGCAGCGCCAAAGGCGATCGCACAGTTTCAAGCATACGTTCAGAAACTTTGTGCAAATTTAGTGTTGACCTAGAGTACACTCTAGCTTTTATAGTATTAGCATGACAAGTGAGTTCACCATCCAACAAGTTGCCCAAGCAACAGGACTAAGCATCCACGCTTTACGTTATTACGAGAAAGTTGGGCTTTTGGCTCCGATTCAACGCGCAGCAAACGGTCATCGACGATACTCTGCCGAGGATGTTGCTTGGCTGGAATTCCTAGTGCGTTTACGGGAAACTGGGATGTCAATTCAAAGAGTGCTTGCCTTTGCAGATCTGGTTCGTCAGCGTCCCAATGAGGTTGGCGAACGGCGTGTACTACTTGAGGAGCATCGCAATCAGGTGAAAAAACACTTAGAGGAACTGACGCATCATCTACAAGTCATTGAGTTGAAAATTGAACATTACAAACAACTCGAAGCAACAGGTGAAAGCGATCACAATTGCATCTTCTGGAAACATTATCTAGAAGAAGTTCTAAACAATAAGGTGCGCTAATTATTTTCACTTCAATCGAAAACTAGGAGATTGAACTATGAACTTTCAGGGGAAAGTTGCCCTCGTGACTGGGGGTAGCTCTGGTATTGGTCGTGCTGCTGCGATCGCCTTTGCCAAAGCAGGAGCAAATGTTGTTGTTGCTGCGAGACGAGAAAGTGACGAAGTTGTGCGTCTGATTAAGAATGCGGGTGGTGAAGCCACATTCGTTCAAACTGATGTTTCTAAAAGTGATGAAATTGCCAACTTAATCAAAACTACCGTCAAAACTTATGGTCGTTTAGATTACGCCTTCAACAACGCAGGCACAGAGGGAAAGTTTGCTCCAATAACTCAACTGACAGAAGCCGATTGGGAACACACAATGACGGTCAACTTGAAAGGAGTTTGGCTGTGCATGAAATATGAAATTGAACAACTGCTGAAGCAGGGGAGCGGCGGCGCGATCGTCAACACCTCATCCTGGTTGGCAAAAGGCGGATTGATGGGGTCAACCATCTACTCTGCTAGCAAAGGCGGACTCGATGGCATGGTGCGACCAGCAGCACTGGAGTACGCTAGTCAGGGTATTCGCATCAACAATATCAACCCGGGAATCATCGACACCGAAATGTCTCGCCGCTTCTTTCATCCAGAAGATGAAGGGGCAAAACCTTTTATTAACCATATTCCGGCAAAACGGTTTGGCACCTCAGAGGAAGTTGCAGAGGTTGTAGTGTGGCTTTGCTCAGATGCTGCATCCTACATTACTGGGCAAACCATTTCTGTTGATGCTGGCTACGCAATTCCCGGTCATCGTTAGAGTTCAACTTTAGGAGATAAAATGACGCACTCACCTTTGACGATCATCGCCCACATCAAAGCAAAACCCGGCATGGAACAGCAAATGCAGCAGGATTTATTGGGTTTGCTCTTACCAACTCGTGCTGAACCAGGCTGCATCACCTTTGACTTACAGTGTCGGGAGCAGAAAGCCCACTCCTTCTAGGGGTGGGATGAGTGCGTGGCAAATGCGCGTTGCCGTCATATCTTAACAGAAACTTTGTGTTAGCTTGATATCTTGTCTTACCCAAATGGGTAAAATAAGAAGACCAAGGAGGTGATAGATTTGAGACGAGTAACACGAACAATTAAGTTAAAGTTTCCACAACTAAATAAAACCAAATCTGAACTATTTGAAGAAATTACAGTTGAGGCAACAGACTTAGCTAATTGGTTGCTAACTATTCCTCTTCCAGAAAGACGAAAGTTGACAACCTCTAAAGTTCAGACTCGTCTTATGTCTGCTCTGTCTAATCAAGTCATCCGACATACCACGTCTGATGCTGGTAAAAAAGCAAAATCTTTCAAGCGATTACCACCAGAAGTCAACAATCAGAACTGGGCACTGCATAAAGTGGGAACTACGTATAGTGTCAGCTTCCCCACTATCAAAGGAACAAAACGTGTTCCTGTTGAAGTTGCATCTAAACACTGGCAACCAGTTCTAGAAGGAATTCTCAACGGTGCAGTTGAAAGAGGAAGTGCCAAAATTATTAAGCATCGAAATAAATGGTATGTCTATGTTTCTGTAACCGAGGAAGTTCCAGAAGTTGCAACAACGACAAGAATCGGCTGTGATAGAGGACAGAACAATCTTGCAGTAGTGGCTTCCAAAAGTGGGTTTGGCAAGTTTTTTAGCGGCAAACAAGTCATGCATCGTCGTCGTTATTTTCAAAAACGACGCAAGCAACTACAAGAGGCTAAAAAATTTAGAGCACTTAAAAAGTGGGATAAGAAAGAACGTCGTTGGATGGACGCAGTAGATCACACTGCCTCGCGTCGGATAGTGCGTTTTGCTGAGTACAAGAATGCTGATGTAGTAGTTGAAGACTTGGAAGGATGTCGAAAAACCATGAAGCAATCTAAAAAACAACGTGCTGATTCTGCTCAATCCCGCCACTCGTGGTCATTCTACTCGTTAGAGATGAAGTTAGACTACAAGCTAGCTATATCAGGATTAAAATTAATCAAACGTCCTGCACCATACACGTCAAAATCTTGCTCAACTTGCGGGACATTGGGAATTAGAGACAGACACCACTTCAACTGTCCACATGGACACTATCATAATGCAGACCTCAATGCTGCCAGAAATATAGCGCAGTGGGATGGTTTTGCTTGTTCTCTGGATCTAAAGAAAGACATGGCTGCAATGGTTATGTCCGATTCAGAGAATGGGCTGCTTGGCGCAGCCCCTAACTGGATGAAAACCCAATCCACGGGGATTGGGGACTAGATGCCAGAATCCCACGGCTTTATGCCACATTGGAGCGGAGCGAAAATGTGGTAGCCGTGGGAGCGTCAATACCTTGCACCCGGAGCCACTCAACTTCAGGTTTGGGCAGAAGATCCACAGTTGCGCGCCCAACAAATTGGGCTAGGTGGAATTGCCCGAAGTCCAGATGGAGTCTTGATCGTTGGTATGTTCTCCGATGGCAAGCTGTTTAAACTGACTCCGCAAGCACAGGGAAAGCCAAGAGTTGAAACCATAGCGTTGCAGCGCAAACTTGAGAATCCTGATGGAATGCAGTTTGCAGCAGATGGTTCACTGTTGGTCACAGAGGGGGCGATCGCTAGCGGTAATGGTCGCCTCCTCCGCCTTAACGTCTTTGCGCCTCAAACACCAAAGTCAATAGAGGTCATCGCCGAAAACCTGGAGTCTCCAGTTAATTTGACAATCGCAGGTAAGCAAATCTGGGTGACTGAAGCCCGCATTCGTCATCAACTCTTGCCAGGAAAAGAAACTGAAATTCCTGATCGCTTTTTTGTTCGTCGTTTCATGTTGCAGCAAAACTAAACTGAGAATATTGTGCAAGCCATAATGAAAAAAGAACGTAATTCTCCTCAACTTTTTGATGACTAACCTACAAACAAAATTACCAACTGACACATGGGTAGCAGCTACTTGGAATGAATATCTTCAGGTGATTGAAAATCCAGGATATGAAAAAGCCAAGGGCTACTACTACAACGGTAAAATGAGGATTGAAATGCCACCAGTAGGTAATGACCATTCACGAGATCACTCGATTGTTATCTATGCTGTACATCTGTTTGCCAGCATCAAAGATATTGATTTGAACGGGAATGATAACTGCAGCTACCGGAAAACAGGCTATGATGATGCACAACCTGATGCGTCTTTTTATATTGGCAAAAATGCAGACGTCATCCCTTGGGGTACTTCCATTATTCACCTTGATACCTATCCAGCCCCAGATTTAGTGATTGAGGTTGCAAATACTTCTCTTGCTGATGATAAAGGAGATAAACGTCTTCTATATGAAGAATTAGGAGTCGGTGAATACTGGATTATAGATGTACAAAACGTTCAAGTTATTGCTTTTGCTGTAGAAAATGGTGGTAGCCGAAAAATTTATCAGTCTCAAGTTTTACCTGGGTTAGCAATTTCTCTTTTGGAAGAAGCTTTTCGCCGTACTCGTGAAATGAATCATAGTAAGGTTGGCGCTTGGTTATTATCCCAATTTCAGCAATAATTTAGAATCCAAAACCCACAATCTAAGATCAACTATCACGCATATAAAAATGCATACAGCTACAAGCAAAAGGACTTACTAGCACTAGTTTTCTAGATTTTGAATTTTGAATGTGTTAGTAGCGTGCCGTAGGCAGCGAATGCGTGAATTTTGAATTGTTTACCCCCTGGCTTGTTGAACCAGGAGTGTTGTGAAAACAAAGAAACCATCACCTTACAACCGCTGGAGCAGGTTTAAACCGTGAGTATCGGTACCACAGGTATTTAAAAGATTGTACTCATTTGCCAATTGTTGCACTTGCATCGATTCTCTTTCACTTGGTTTCCAAGGGTTAGGGTTATTATAGGCATAAAAAGTTTCAACCCCATCAATTCCTGCTTCCGCAGCAGCGGGAATTAATTCAAAGTGCGATCGCCTATAACGAGCTGGGTGAGCTAATACCGCTAGTCCTCCTGACTTTTGAATTGCAGAAATGACGTTAGCTGCTTGATATTCTTCACCTGTAGTTGCTTTTCTTTGAATGTAAGGTCTTATACTAATATGCTCTGGTTCAAAACCATAACCTAAAATATGAACCTCAATCTCTAAAAGATTGGCATTAATTTCTACTCCACTCCACAAAATGGGAGCATTTGCGCCAGGGTTATTCCACCTCCAGTTTTCTAACCAGCTTTGAGCAGCCTGATAACCAGTGATAGTATGATGATCGGTAATGGCAAACCCTTTTAAACCGATGGCGATCGCCTGTTCCATCAATACACTTGGTTGCAACCTACCATCCGAGTGGACAGTGTGCATATGAAAGTTGAAATACCTCGGGCAACTTTTTGCATCAATACTCTGGAATACTTGTTTTAATTGCTCCCTAGAGGTAGATGCCTCTACAATATTGACAGTCATAACCCCCTCTTTTCCAATATAGGTGATTTTTTACACGAAAAAACATGATACTAACAGCCCAGAACGCACCAGCACCGCTGTGAAGTGTTGGTTGCTACTTTCTGGGCATCATTAGCAAAATTTTTCAATATGTTAAGACTACGTTAGCAAATTCAAAGGCTAGCGATCATGCGTATTTTTGATTTGTTTGATAAGAAAGAGTAAGGAATGTTGCATCAAATCTCCGTTGAATCAACATTTCTTAACAGTCGTAGATATTTAGTAAATATTAAAAATAGGACAAATAAGTAATTTCAAAGACCAAAAGTAAAGACTTTATGTTGTATCAATATTGTCACTTATATTGGTAATCCAATCAATTCACCTGAGCCAGTGATGACCTCACCAATTGTAAAGGCTGTAACGTTTTGTGACTGAAAGTAGGTTATTGCTTGTTCTTCTTGATGAGGAGGTACAATTACCACAAATGCGATCCCCATGTTGAAAGTATTATACATAGCTTGAGAACTCACAGATCCAGCTTGTGCTAACCACTGAAATACAGGTGGAATAGACCAACTTTCACCAATTATCTTAATAGCTTGACCTTTACCCAAACAACGAGGTAAGTTTTCGGGTAAACCTCCACCGGTGATGTGAGCCATACCGTGAATTTCCAAACCTGCTTGACGCGCACTGAGGACAGGTTTAACGTAAATACGCGTAGGTGTGAGGAAAACTTCTCCTAATGTTTGACTACCAAATACTTCTAAACGCTCACTCCATGAAAATCCTTTTTCGCTGACAATTTTCCTCACCAAACTAAAGCCATTGCTATGTACACCAGTGCTTGCGAGGGCGATCGCCACATCTCCCACTTGTACCTGGGAACCATCTAGCATTTGGCTTCTTTCCACGATTCCCACACAAAACCCAGCCAAGTCATACTCACCCGCCTGGTAAAAACCTGGCATTTCGGCGGTTTCTCCTCCCAGTAAAGCGCAACCCGCCTGCTGACACCCAGAGGCTATACCTGCAACCACTTGAGTAAGTTGCTCTTTATTTAAATGACCTGTTGCCAGATAATCTAAAAAGAAGAGTGGTTCTGCGCCAGATGTGAGCACATCGTTGACGCACATTGCTACCAAATCAATCCCAACAGTGTCATGACGGTTAAGAGCATGAGCGATTTTCAGCTTGGTACCTACACCATCAGTCCCAGAAACCAAAATAGGTTCCTTATAACCACTTGGTAGTTGAAAGCAGCCACTGAAGCCACCCAGTCCACCAATAACTTCTGGTCTAAAGGTACTGTGAACCAACTGACGAATTTGATTTACAAATTCTCGACCAGCCTCAACATCAACTCCTGCATCTTTGTAATCCATTGTTCAGAACACCTTTAGAAACCCCCAACTTAATAGTATGGGATTTGAATAAGCGAATGCGTGAATGTTAGCGTAGCGTGCCGTAGGCAGCGAATTCCCCCCTTTGGGAGTGACTCATTCGTTCAAAATACCTCATCTTCAATACCACGCCACCATTCTCCCAAGTTCATCATATCTTGATGAATATCTGCTAACTGTTGGCAATACTCATTGTCTGAAAGTGTGGTTCGACGTTCCTGAAGTTTTTTCAGTCGCAGCTGCACTAATAGCCAAGGTTTGCTGATACCATTAGTTGCTTCTATGTATTTTGCTAGCTCGTTACTATTCATCGGTTTTTTGAATTATAGATTTTGGATAGGTTTTGCTTAATCTGGTTGTTAAATGTCGCTCATTGGGATGACCATGAACAGCATCCCGCCTCCTTAGAAATTAGTTGTTTTTTAAAAAAGCCAGGAAAGAAGATTCCTGGCTCATAGCTTGAGTTGGTCAGAACTGACTAAAATTCCGATTTTGAGTCTGTTAAGACAGACTTAAGCTATGAAATAAAAACTTCTGTGCAGACGAGTTTTACCAGCTTATTTAGCTGCGTTGGCGTATTGTTCGGCGACAAAATCCCAGTTAATCAGTTCGTTTAGGAAAGTTTCCAGGTAGTCTGGACGACGATTTTGATAATCCAGATAGTAAGCGTGTTCCCAAACATCAGCAGTTAACAAAGGAGTTTGACTGTTAGTAATAGGATTAGCAGCATTTGGTGTTTTCACAACCTTGAGTTCGCCCTTATCCAACACCAGCCAAGCATAACCACTACCAAATTGGGTTGCTCCGGCTTCTTTGAATTGTTTTTTGAATTCATCTAGGCTACCAAAGCTGGCTTTGATTTTTTCAGCTAATTCGCCAGAAGGAGCAGCACTCCCTTTCTTCAAGCCATTCCAGTAGAAGGTATGGTTCCAGACTTGAGCAGCATTATTGAATATACCAGCTTTAGACGAGTCATTCGCAGTCGCCAATACGATTTCTTCGAGTGACTTGTTGGCAAGTTCTGTACCCTCAATCAGTTTGTTGAGGTTAGTGACGTAACCTGCGTGGTGCTTGTCGTGATGGAACTTTAGAGTGTCACTAGAAATCAATGGAGACAGAGCGTCGTAATCGTATGGTAATGGGGGAAGTTCAAAAGCCATTGTGTCAATCCTCTCTTTACCGTTTTTCAGTTTAGAGCTTATACGGTAGCTCTAGAAACAAAATACCAGTGTTAAGCAATTTTGAGTGCTTAACACTGCGTGATAAAACTTAACGGTTAGATTGTACTAAGAAATGTCACCTTAGTCCTACGCCGTCCGATAGTTATTCCTAACTCATGTTATCGAACAAATGTCCACTCCAAAGTTTTTATCGGTGCTGTCTTAAGTGCTTGCGTCAGTTCATCGTTACTGTCAAATTTTAGTTGCTCTAGGTAGGTAGCTTCTACATTGACAGTAAACTTATCTTCCAGAAAGGGCCACGGTTGTACTGTGACACCATCGCTAGACTCTATAACATCGTAACGGTTACCGTCTGGCAGAGTTGCTATTTCTAAAGCTCGTTCACCAACAGGTAACTGATGCATGCAGAGGATGAGTGAAAGGCGATCGCACCATTGAAAAAACTCATAAGCTTGTACCGCTTCATCTTTTGTAATATTCAATTCATGACGCCATTGCTCTTGATTCTGGAGTTGTTCGTCTAAAAAGCTATCCATTTCTGGTGATTCTCCACGCTTACCTTCATTGAGAAAGCTCATGTGCATGGAAATTAGCATTGCTACCCATCGTCCACGATATCTGGCATTTTGCGTGTGTCGTCGTAGACTATTGACAACACTATTGACATCAGTTTCCTGGGGTAAGGTAAAATCCAGCGGTGCGCCAGCTTTGGTAAGGTGATTACCTTCCCATTCCTTTTCCAAATCGTCGTGATGGGAAATAGCAGCAATTGTTTCTAGCCAGCGCAACGGGCGCTGTTCTGGGTGCCAGTGTCCCGCTATTTGAGCAGCAAGTAAAGCGTGGGCGCGATGGTAAATAATTTCCCATCCTTTCTCGTGTAGATTAGCAATCATGAATTGGGCTTAAACGCTCTTGTCATATCAATTTGCTTTTTCATGTTGCATTTATCAAAACTGGAATTCATCCCTCAACAGCACGAAAAAAATCTTCCTATGAATAGATTGACAACCAAAGATTGGTTTTTAATGACACAGCGACTGACTCCTTACTTATTTTTGCTCCCTGCCTTGCTTGTCTTGACATTAAGCGTTTTTTGGCCTGCACTACAAGCGTTTTACCTCAGTTTTACTCGCTACGAATATGATTTAACCCAGACACCGCAATGGATAGGTTTTGCTAACTTCCAACGCTTGTGGAATGATAGAGTCTTTTGGCAAACCTTGTTTAACACCTTGCTGTATCTTGTGGGTGTCGTCCCAATCCTAGTCATCGCCCCCTTAGCACTGGCAATTTTAGTCAATCAGAAACTGCGTGGAATGCACTGGTTTAGAGCCGCTTACTATACACCAGTCGTGATTTCAATGGTGGTTGCAGGGATTGCTTGGAAGTGGCTGTATGCAGAAAATGGCTTACTCAATCAGTTGCTGAAGGGTTTTTTTCCAGAAGGAATTCCTTGGCTGACGAGTCCCCGCTTTGCGTTATTTAGCGTAATGGCTGTGACTGTGTGGAAAGGATTAGGCTACTACATGGTTATTTATTTAGCTGGGTTGCAATCCATCCCTGCTGATATCTACGAAGCCGCAGCAATTGATGGTTCAGACGGTACTCGTAAGCACTGGGATATCACCGTACCTTTGATGAAACCATACATAGCTCTCGTTGCTGTGATTTCAGCTATTTCTGCCACCAAGGTGTTTGAAGAAATCTACATTATGACTCAGGGTGGACCGCGTAATAGCTCGAAAACAATTGTTTACTATCTGTATGAACAAGCGTTTAATAATTTGGAAATTAGCTATGCCTGCACAATTGGGTTAGTTCTGTTCCTAATCATTTTGGGACTCTCAATTGTGCGATTAATGATTAATCGACATGGCGGTGAAAATATCACAACATGAAGTTTATACTCATACTAAAATCCAGGAAATTAATGAAAACAGAATGAATCAATTCATAAGCAAATTCCAAAAAATGCTTGCATTTAGGACTTCCAAAAAATAAAAAATTTTTTCCAAAAAAATAATGATAATCACTGTCAGATGAGCTTAATAATTGGTACTCAAGGTGTACTTTTGGTTTAAGCTGAGGATGGGTAGCATAGGATGCATGGCAATGAGTCGTCCACTAAAATTAACGATTCACGAAACACAAGAAGAATTAGAGAAACGCCTCAAAGCTCAAACCACAGCCAGTGGTAAAGAACGCTTACAAATGCTCTACTGGTTAAAAAAGGGTCATATCAATAGCCGTAAAGAACTCGTCGAACGGCTCAATCTAAGCTCATCTTCATAGAGAATTGGTATAAAAGCCAAAATGATTGGTCGCAGTTGGCGGGTTAAGCGTAGTGACCTCGATGAGTATGTAGCAAGTTTGTTTTGATTGAAATCCGCCAAATAGCGATAGATATTCATGACTGTGTAGATAATCTAGCCATTTTGTGATAAAAAATATACATTCTTAAAAGAAGTCATAATTATTATCCGTAGCAAAAAAATATACGATGATTATCCTGCATGACGGAACAAGTGGTGATTTATCGCACGTTAATACAGGTTCCAACGCAAATAACACACAGCCAGCATTAGTAACTGTAGGGGATGACATTGATTTTTGAAACCAGAGAAATTCAACCAGTAAATACTGAAGGTCAACTTGAAACTGTTAATAAAATTAATGGTTATATTTCGGAAACTTCAGATTTATTTGGGGACGTTTTGAATCGCTTTCACAGTGTTGTAGATAGCAGTGCTTTCTATGAAGCTGCTGAATCTATATTAACCAAGATTGAGCAGCCTGTATATCTAGCTAAATGTGCTGCACTAGCTAGTCTAAGGGAACCTGGAGGTACATTTTACAGAGCTAAATTATGGGCAAAAATCAATGATTTACTAGCCTCTGAAAATAAAGCTAATAAGAAGGAATTGACCTTTGGACAGGTATGCAAACAAGTTAGTGTGCATCCGACAACGGCGAAAGGCTATGTTATTCAAGGTAAAGCCCTCGAATATGTTGAGAAAGCTTCTATTAGTACAATTATTTTACGTGAAGCACCGACCGAACTTTTCAAATATGCTCAACGTCAGAAAGAGCGTGCTGGCGAGTATTTAATCGAAGCTGCAAAGTTTCTCAATAATAAACCTAACGCTACTTTTGCTCAAATTCATAGAGAATGGTGTTTTAAAAACGGTAGTATAGCAGCTAACTTAGACATCATTAAACCTTCTGATTGGTGGGCTTTTGGTAATCCAAAATGGCGTCAAGAAGACAATTTTATCGGTTCAATTCCCGGAGAAATATATGCCAATGCTTTATATTATTTTGCTCCTAAAGCTGGTATAGCTGTAGACCCAATGGCGGGAAGCGGAATGTTAAAGCGCGTCTATGATGACCGTGAGAGATGGCAGAAAGATTCCGCCTTTGACCTTAAGATATATTTGTTTGATTTACATCCCTGCCGTGATTTTATTAAGAAACACGATGCTCGAAAACCATTACCAATAAAAGCTGATTGGATTTTCATTGACCCCCCTTATTTTGGTCAGTCCAAGCATTTATTTTATGGTGACTTAGCATCAGCAAAAGACTATTCCGAATATTTGATATTGATAAAAGAACTAATTCAGGCAATGTCTAAATCTCTGAACTCTGGTGGAAGATTATGTGTATTTTTACCAAAGTGGAGTGGATTGCGACCAGAAAATCCAAATCATGATATCCCGGCTGATGTTTACTCATTTGCTATTAATGAAGGTTTAATTTGGATTGATGCAGCTTTTGTTTCTCGTGGTCGTCAGCAAGAACCTGCTAGTGCTTTTAAAAATAATGCTGCCAAACGCGCTCGTAGAATGCGTTCAGATACCTGTGTTTTGAATGTTTTTGAAAAGCCAGGAGTTGAAAATGTCAAACACATTTAGAAAATTAGTTAATCAATCAAGGCGTGTAACTCGTGATGAATTTGCTATTAGCTTTGGTGGTATAGCAGATGATGTTGTGGAAATGCTTGATAGCGAACAAGCACGTCAAGTTGTACGAGAAGCCAGAGAAGTTATGGAGTCAGTAGAACCTCTTTATAATGGTAGACAAAGGCTACGTAAAATCGATTTTGGTTTGTTTAACAGTGCGCCAGAATTAGAAAGAGGGGAAGTCGCAGCTATAGATGGTACTAACACATTACCCATGCAAATGTACTCAGCAGGACAAGCATTATCTGTAGGAGTTGGCAGTATTTCATACCGTCGTCCTCTACAAGAATCTCTACATTATTGGTCAAGTAAAATAGAACTTTCTGAAGCTGAAAACAGTGATGATTTTATAAAAAGAGAGGAAGAAGGGCTATATGGGATTTCTCAAACAGCATATTTACGATATTATGAGGTGTCACATGGGCTAGAAATAGCTGAACCATACATACTTTTTGATGGGACATTAATATATGAATGGTTAGGAGCTATTCAAGAAGGTGTTCAGTTATATTCCAGATTATTTACAAGTGGAAAAAAATGTCTGGGTGTGATGAAAAATGTAAAAGCAAATCCTGTATTTGCCAAGTTTGCTCGTGCGCTCAGACAAGGAGAACTATATATAGTAGAAACTTTAGCAGATCATCTAAATCAAAGTAATGTTCCAAATAAAAATCCTGGTGAGACTCGAAATCGCTATGTTTTAGAAGAATTTAAAAATGGTACGGCAAGGCATATACTTAGAGGACTATTTAAACCGAGAAAAAAAGCTTTTGGTTTTGAAGTCCATGAAGACCATTTGGAGGATATGCTGCGGATAATGGCTGCTGACTGCCAGTTAAACAATGTCGGTCACGAGATACCTTTTTTACTTAATCGTATCGATGAGGAACTGCGTAAAAACTTTAATCCCCGCATTCTTCAAGATAGAATAGCTGTGCAAATGGCAATCCAAAGCGAAGAGTTATTTTTTGAAGAAACGAACGAACGTGTTTTTCGTTAAAAAAATATATACCAGGGTAACTACATAATAGGACTGATTGTAACTAATTATTCAGATGGAATGACGGGTTGAGACGCAGGTGAAGAAATGTCGTCTAAACGCAGTTCGACGAAATTCCCGCAACCAGTGCAGTGAGCATACGAAACACAGTGTAGCGTATCTTCTCCACGCCTACGCTACGAAGAGCGCCTTGGCGTGGCTAAGCCTCAGAATCTTGCGAGATGTTTCGCTATGCCTAGCGGGTACGGCCGCTACCGCCGCAATTCGTAGCATCTGGGCAGCAGATAAGGCACGCTACGCGGAGCGCATGATTGCATGCGCTTTGTGCTTAGGAACATGACATTTCAAGCATTTTTGCAATCTTGTCTAATTTTCTTGTGATGCCGTTTTTTTAGAGTTTGACAAGCAAATAGACAAAGGTTGAACTGAGCGCAACACGGCGTCCAACAATCCTGGAAAAAGTGCGTCTAAATCGTCTTTGCGCAACATATTCATGTGCTGTGTTCCTTCTTTGCGACTCAAGACAACGCCTGACTCGCGCAAAATTTTAAAGTGATTGGACATCGTGGACTTAGCAATGGCAAAATCAAAGTCAGCACAGCATTGCTCTTCCTTAACTGCCAACCGTCGCACGATTTCCAGCCGCACCGGATCGCCCAAAGCGTACAGCACTCCTGCTAAAGAAATATGTTTTCGGTCTGGGTGATATAAGAATCTCATACTTGCATTATCTCATCAAGTTGACTATATTTTATTTATTCGATATTATCGAATTAACGAATTAATGGAGGGCAAGTATGTCATCCGTTGCAAATGTAACAGAGAGCACGTTTAAGCAAGAAGTTCTTGAAAGTGAAATGCCAGTGTTGGTAGACTTTTGGGCACCATGGTGTGGACCTTGTCGTATGCTTGCTCCCGTGGTAGATGAGATTGCTAGTGAATACACAGGACAGGTAAAAGTCGTGAAGCTGAACACGGATCAATATCCGACTGTAGCCAGCCATTATGGGATTCGTAGCATTCCTACGCTCATGGTGTTTAAAGGCGGTCGGCAAGTCGATACGGTCGTGGGTGCAGTGCCAAAAACAACCTTGAGTAAGACTTTGGCACAGTATCTGTAGTTCAATTGGTGATTCGTCATCAATAATAACTCAATGACGAATTAGGATTTGAACTGGTGTAAGAGAGCCAGTGCTGGCTCCTTTACAACCAGTCTTAACAAACAAGTATAGTGCGTAAATCCTATCATTTCCTGGAGTTCAACCAATGGACTTGAAATTGCATGGTAAATCAGCGCTGGTGAGTGGTTCAACTGCAGGTATTGGTTTTGCGATCGCTCAAGGGCTTGCACAAGAGGGTGCATCAGTGACTATCACTGGACGTTCTTCTCAACGAGTGGAACAGGCTATCGCCTCCCTTCTACACAGCAACCCACAAGCAAAAGTGTCCGGTATTGTCGCTGACCTTGCAAAAAAGGAAGGAGCAGAGCAGGTCTTTCAACAAGTCCCTAGCATTGATATTTTAGTCAATAATCTTGGTGTTTACGAGCCAAAAGCATTTTCAGATATTACTGATGAGGACTGGTTCAACATCTTTGAAGCTAACGTTCTCAGTGGAGTCCGCCTGAGTCGCCACTATCTACCAAAGATGCTGGAGCGAAACTGGGGACGTATTATTTTTATCTCCAGTGAGTCTGCGATTCAAATTCCTGTTGAGATGATTCACTACGGCATGACAAAAACGGCTCAGCTTTCTGTTGCAAGGGGTTTAGCACAATCGACCGTTGGGACTCAAGTCACTGTAAACTCTGTTCTTGCAGGACCAACTCGTTCAGAAGGCGTTGAAGATTTTGTAGCAAAAATCGCAAAAGATAATGGTATAACTTCTAATGAAGTCGAAGCTGACTTTTTCAAAAATGTTCGCCCAACTTCCCTAATCAAACGCTTTGCAACAACTGATGAGGTTGCAGCAATGGTCGTTTATTTATCCAGTCCTGTATCCTCAGCGACTAATGGCGCAGCTTTGCGGGTAGATGGCGGGGTTGTGCAGTCAGTTATTTAACAGTTACCAGTCACCAGTTACCAGTTTCATGCATCTGCTCACTGATAACTGATAACTGATAACTGAATTAGGAATTTTGATTTTTGATTTAGTACAGAATTTGGAGATTTCACTCATGAGCACTAACATCAACTTACTCTCTGCTTACAAGTTAGGTGATTTAGAACTGCCCAACCGTATTGTGATGGCTCCCTTGACACGTAATCGTGCAAAGGAGGGTAATGTACCGCACCAACTCAACGCCACCTACTATACTCAACGCGCTTCCGCAGGGCTGATTATCACTGAAGCCACTCAGGTTTCTCCACAAGGTCAAGGGTATCCTTATACACCAGGTATTCATTCACAAGAACAAGTCGAGGGTTGGAAATTAGTCACAGATGCAGTACACGCTCAAGGAGGAAGGATTTTCCTGCAATTATGGCATGTAGGACGCATTTCACACCCTGATTTCCAACCGAATGGTGAGTTACCGCTAGCACCTTCTGCGATCGCACCCAAGGGTCAGGTATTTACCTATGAAGGCATGAAACCATATGTGACTCCTCGTGCTTTAGAAACGTCGGAGATTCCTGAAATTATCGAACAATATCGCAAAGGAGCAGAAAATGCTCTGGCGGCTGGTTTTGATGGTGTAGAAGTTCACAGTGCTAATGGTTATTTACTTGACCAGTTTCTCCGGGATGGTACGAATAAACGTACAGATGAATATGGCGGTTCTGTGGAAAATCGTACCCGACTGCTACTAGAGGTGACTGAGGCAGTTGTTGGAGTATGGGGTGCAAAACGGGTTGGAGTACGCTTGTCTCCTAGTGGGACATTTAACGATATGCAAGACTCGAATCCGCTGGTCACATTTGGTTATGCAGCCGAAGCATTGAACCAATTTGATTTAGCATATCTGCATATTTTTGAGGCGATCGAATCAGATATCCGACATGGGGCGACAGTGGTGCGAACCAGTCACATACGGGAGCGCTATCACGGTACACTCATGGTCAATGGGGAATACACTCCTGAAAAAGGTAACGCGGTTTTGGCAAAGGGAGAAGCGGAACTGGTTTCTTTTGGGACACTGTTTATCTCAAATCCCGATTTACCCCGACGTATAGCTCTGAATACACCGCTGACTGAGGCAGATTCGACGACTTTTTATGGTGGTGGAGAAAAGGGTTACACTGACTATCCTACAGTGGAAGAGCAATATCCCTCTCTAGCAGGAGCAAACTAATTTTTCAAAAGAACTCACCAACTCAGAATTCAGACTGAAGGCAGAGCATAGGCATGGCTCTGCTCAGAATACGAATGATGAACAGGTGTTATGCAATCTTATAATCTTTTTGGAAATTGACGGATAGGTCGAATGGTTCAACAACGAAATCTTCAAACCAAACCTCTGGATGTACCTAGCGCTATTCATCAGCGTCGTTCAATCAAAACTTTCAAACCGGACTCAATATCAAAAGAACTACTTCAGCAACTGGTAAATCTCACTGTCGCAGCGCCGAGTAGCTATAATCTTCAAGATTGGCGAATTGTTCTTGTACAAGATGAAGCACAAAAGGCGGCGCTTTCTGAAGCAGCTTTCAATCAAAAGCAAATCGTTGAAGCGCCTGTGACGTTTGTGTTCGCTGCTGATGCGACTGCTGGAGAACAAGACTTAACACCGATTTACGAGCAGGGACTCGCAACTGGTGCATGGACTGAGGGTACAGTAAACTACTTTAAAAGTTCTATCCCACAGTATCAAGCAGGACTTGGAGACAAACGACGGGAGTATGCCATCAAAGATGCCATGATTGCTGCAACTCATTTGGTGCTAGCAGCAGAAAGTCTGGGCTTGTCCACTTGCTTTATGAATGGTTGGGTTGAAGAAAAAGTCAAGGAAGTGATTGGTGCTGCGGATAATCCAGATATTGCGATCGCCGTTGTTGTACCTGTTGGATATGCAGCAGAATCACGTCGCAATCCTGGACGTTTGCCATTTGCTCGCAACGTCTTTGTGAATAGACTGGGAAACCCTTATGAGGGTTGAGATGAAAACTATCCATATTGAGAAAAATTCAACACGAGCAAACTGTGGGTAGACAGTAAGTCAAAAGAGTAATGCTCATTTGATTGACTCATGTGCGATCAACTTTGCTGCAAAGTTGATTGCACCAACCCGTTCTTCTGTGCCTAATCGCAGCAGTTTTGGTATTGGGTATTGATCAATGCCATAGCACAAGAAATTCTCAGGAGTGCTTGAATATGGGAAATGGAAGTTCAACCGTGGGTTAAGTGGTTATGAAAAAGTATAGTGGTCGCTGTCATTGTGGCAAAGTTCAATTTGAAGTGACAACAAATCTTGAGCCAGTTGTCAGGTGCAATTGCTCTTTATGCTCCAGAAGAGGTGCAATTATGCATCGTGTGAAAGCTGAGCAATTCACTCTCATTACTGGTGAAGAATATCTTACACTTTACCAATTTCACACAAAAACAGCAAAGCACTATTTTTGCAAAGTTTGCGGTATTTATCCCTTCCACAGACCCCGCACTGCTCCTGAGCTTTATGCAATTAACGTCGCCTGCTTGGAAGGCGTTGATTCCTTGAAGTTGGAGCCTGGATTGATTGATGGTCGCTCATACGACTGACTCATAGTCGTATAAGCTTGTTGTGACAAACAGTTCATTTAAACATTAGGAAACAACCAATGATTGAGCTTTATTACTGGACAACACCAAACGGACATAAAATCACGATGTTCCTTGAAGAAGTCAGTTTGCCTTACACAATTGTTCCTGTCAACATTGGCGCTGGAGATCAGTTTAAGCCTGAGTTTCTCAAAATTTCTCCTAACAATCGGATCCCGGCAATTGTGGATCACGAACCTGCAATTGGAGGTGAGCCGATTTCCGTTTTTGAGTCTGGTGCAATCTTGCTTTATTTGGCAGAAAAAACTGGGAAATTGATTCCAACAAATTTACGCGATCGCGTTGAAGTCCTGCAATGGCTATTTTGGCAAATGGGGGGTTTAGGACCGATGGCGGGACAAAATCACCACTTCAGCCAATATGCTCCCGAGAAAATTGACTATGCGATTAACCGCTATGTGAATGAGACGGGACGCTTGTACGCTGTCCTAGATAAGCGGCTTGCTGATAGAGAATTTATTGCTGGCGATTATTCCATTGCTGATATTGCCAGCTATCCGTGGATTGTTCCATATGAGCGCCAAAGCCAAAAGTTAGAGAACTTTCCTCACCTTAAGCGCTGGTTTGAAACAATTCAGGCGCGTCCAGCAACAATTCGCGCTTACGAGAAGGCAGAAGCCTTCAAAAATCAGGTGCTTGATGTAGACAAGTCAAGAGATTTGTTATTTAACCAGTCGGCAAAAACAATTCAGACGCCTACAACCTAAAAGATGGGGTTTTTTTAAAGTATCATTGTAAGTCCTAAAGGACACGCAGCGCATGTTGGCGTAGCGTGTCCGTTAGGACATAAAGAGGGTGCTGCGAATCATTGCGTGATTCTAGGTTTAGTATCTGTATCAGAAGCAGCATATTAGACTCGGATAAGTGTTTAGGGATATCAAGATGAAATTCTTTATTGTTCACGCCCATCCAGAAGCCAACAGTTTTAATGGTGCCCTGACTCGCTATGCTAAGGAAGTACTACATACCATAGGACATGAGGTCATTATTTCTGACCTTTACGCGATGCAGTTTAACCCAGTTTCTGACCGCCGTAACTTTATTTCTTATAAACAACAGAACTACTATAATCAGCAAACAGAAGAAATGTATGCTACTGAAGTTGATGGCTTTGCACCAGATATCAAAGCGGAGATGGAGAAACTCGACTGGTGTGATGTGCTGATTTTTCAGTTTCCTCTTTGGTGGTTTGGACTTCCTGCTATCCTCAAGGGTTGGGTTGATAAAGTTTTTGCGATGGGGCGGACTTATGGCGGCGGGAGATTTTATGACAATGGGGTTTTTAAAGGCAAAAAAGCTATGTTGTCTCTTACCACAGGCGGTCCATTAACCATGTACACCGAAATCGGGGTTAATGGTGATATTCATACCATTCTCTATCCGATTAATCACGGAATTTTTCACTTTGTGGGTTTTGATGTTTTGCCACCTTTCATTGTTTGGAGCGCAAGTCGCATCAAAGATGAACGTCGCCAAGCCTATTTAGAAGAATACAAGCAGCGGTTGTTAATGGTTAATGCGACGCCTGCGATTGTCTATCCTTCTCTGAAAGATTTTGATCAAGATTTCCAACTCAAGCAGTGATGATCCGTTTGACACTCCCCAATTTATCGGGGAGCCACTGGGACTAAGAACAGAAGGGTAGCATGTGGCGTCCCTCACCCTTGTTCTGGTCAGACCAGCGCTACAGCCCTTGTCTCCCGCTCTCACGGCGACTGGCTCCCTATGGCTCTTGCCATAGGGCATTGTGCTTTCCTTAACGGTGTAAACTAATATCGTATCGCGAAAACTATGCATTTAGCTGTGGTCGAAAATCTCAATTCATCCCGCAAATATACAACGCCTCATGATCCTCGAAAGCAAAACAATTGCTAGACTTTCTTAAGCGCTAAATTTTACTTCAAGTATGGTGTTTTATACTAATTTAAATTTTAGAAAAATTTTAGTATACTGGAAGAAAACGTTTTTGAGAAACTTAGCGCTGTCATTTCCTACTAAAATAGGATACAGGAAAAGCTTAGGAAGAGGTTTTAAAAATTCATGTTATTTTTTTTATCAAAACAATCAATATATATAACTTATTTGTAAAAATCAATAAAAATTGAGATTTTGACTAAAATAGGGATAATAAATTAAACATCAAGAGTGTAGAAATATTTACTTCGTTGGACTTAGTTCTGTTCTATGCTAGAAGTAGCTGCCATCACAGCAAAACACTTGTACGTTCATCAGATTTCCTCGATTTTTGCCAAGGATTCATTACGTCTACAGTTAGCCTTTATTTTATCAAACTCCTATGAGTAGGTTAGTTGTTTTAAACTTAGGTCAAGGAAACCTACACGAAGGCTGTACAACGGTGACGGCACAGCTTGGAGAAGCAGACAACCCCTACCGGATGAAATTTTCTGCCAGTTTACCAGCCGCACCCAAAATTTTTGAACTCTACCAAAGTTGGCAGCTTGTTTATTATGCTTTTTATCAACGTTTTAGTTGGCGTCTCGATAACGATGATAATCTTGAAATAGAAGAAGATTATGTAACTAATATTTCAGAAGCTGATATTCATGGCTTGTGTCAATTGTTGTCAACAAAAATCAATACATGGCTTAACTCAACAAAGTTTCGCAAAATAGACCAACAATTACGCACGCATTTAAAAACCTCTGAAGAAATTCGCTTTGTTATTGAAACCAACGATGATATATTGCGACGACTGCCTTGGCATCTATGGAAATTCTTTGAGGATTACCCATATGCAGAAGTTGCGTTGAGTGCAGCAGAATACCAAAATCCAAATAAATTGATTATCAAGAACCGCAAAAGTCAAGTCAAAATTTTGGCGACTTTTGGGAATAGTGAAGGAATTGATATTAGTCGTGATAAAAATCTTTTAGAGAAATTATCAACTGAAGCAGAAATTAAGTTTCTGGTAGAGCCAAATCTCAATCATTTAAATGAGCAGCTATGGCAGCAAAGTTGGGATATTCTCTTTTTTGCCGGTCATAGTTTTAGTAAAGAAAAAGGATTTTTACAAATCAATCAAACAGACACGATTACTCTTGAGCAGTTGAAATATGCTCTTAGACAAGCGATTAGTCGTGGGTTAAAGCTAGCGATTTTCAACTCTTGTGATGGTTTAGGGTTAGCGCAGGAACTCCAAGATTTGCATATTCCACAAGTGATTGTAATGCGTGAGCCTGTCCCGGATGTGGTTGCTCAAGAATTTTTAAAGTATTTTCTAGCAGAGTTTTCGAGTGGAAAATCTTTGTATACTGCAGTGCGTTCTGCACGCGAAAGACTGCAAGGATTAGAGGGGGAATATCCTTGTGCGACTTGGCTACCAATGATTTTCCAAAATCCTGCTGAACCATCTATGATTTGGTCACAGCAAAGTGTATGGAATAAATGGCAACAGAAAACAGATTCTTCAATACTGATTTCCAACAGAAATGCTAAAGATGTGCAAACAAACATCCGATTCCCAGTCGTCAATTCAGTTTTGTCTAAAACAACGGCTCTCGATTCACTCATTGAGATACTAAATAGCAAGCTTCTAGAATACGAGAATCACCCTCTCAATCACAAAGAGGTTTTAGTTTTACGGGGTATTTGGCAAAGTCAAACTTACAATCAAATTGCTCAACAGGGGGGCTATAGTTCTACCTACTTTACGAATGTTATCGCCCGAGGATTGTGTCAAAAATTATCTCATATTATCGGCGAGCGTGTGACCAAAAAAAACTGTCGCACGATATTAGAGTCGTATGTGACTGCACAAGCTTCTCCACAAATCACAGCACAAGAAAATCCTCCTGTCAATTATTGTTCTCATCTCAAAGAAGAAATCTTACCTCGCTTTCCTAGCGGTTTAGTCCCACTTGGCTCTCCCTATTACATTGAACAACCGGAGATTGCGACACAAATTTGTGAAGAAATTATGAATCCAGGAGCTTTAATTCGTATTAAAGCTCCTCAAGAAATGGGTAAAACCTCACTGCTATTGAGGATTCTTGAGTATGCTAACCATATTGGCTACCATACAGTGAGCTTGAATTTGCAAGAGCAAGTTGATCAAGCTATTTTGAGCGATTTAAATCGTTTTTTGCGTTGGTTGTGTGCTAACGTCTCTCGTCAGCTTGAGCTTGAACCAAAATTAGATGAGTATTGGGATGAAGATATTGGTAGTAAAGTCAGCTGCTCGCTTTATTTACGAAATTATGTGTTAGAGCAGATTGATTCTCCTGTGGTTTTGGCGTTGGATGAAGTACACCAGGTTTTTGAACATCCGCACGTCGCCAAAGAATTCTTACCTTTGTTACGTTCTTGGTACGAAGATGCCAAAAGACAACCAATTTGGCAAAAGCTGCGTCTGATTGTGGTTCACTCGACTGAAGTTTATGTTCCTCTGCAGCTCAATCAGTCTCCATTTAATGTCGGACTACCGATTCAATTAACGTATTTCAGTTTAGAGCAGGTGCAGCATTTAGCCCAACGCTTTGAACTCAATTGGACAGATGATGAGGAAGCAAGGCTGCTGATGGACATTGTTGGAGGACATCCTGCATTAATACACCTCACACTTTATCACCTCAGTCGTGGAGAGGTGAATTTGAGGCAACTGCTACAAGATGCTTCCACACCCACGAGCATTTATTACCATCATATGCAGCGTCATTGGGCAACTTTGCAGGCGCAGCCAGAATTAGCATTTGCTGTTTCTAAAGTCATGAATGCTACCCAACCTGTGAAGTTAGAATCGATTGTTGCTTACAAGTTAAGCAGTATGGGGTTGATTAAGTTGGATAACAATTTTGCAATACCTAGTTGTTGGTTATATCGACAGTATTTTCAGGTAAAGTGTGAGACAAGTGTAAGCTAAAAACGGGAGCATCCGGCAATCATGCCTGAAAGTCGGTGCAACTAGCGCGCGATTTCGCTGACGCTAAGCATTTCTTTTTGGATTGCGATGCTCTCAATGTCTTAGATTCAGAAAATAAACATGAGAAACATTACTCTCGAAAATATCACTCAAGCCGTGATTGAGCACGGCGATGGAGGCAAAAGTCATCCGCGCCTTTATGAAGTTTATACCAGCCTGATTCGACATCTGCACGCCTTCGTACGGGAGGTGAATCTGACAGAACAGGAGTTATCGCTCTTGCGCGATTTTATCATTCGGGCAGATCGCTACACAAAAGAAATACCGAATGGGGAAATTCATATGCTGCTCGATTTGTTGGGAATCTCAGAGCTAGTGGTTCTGTTGCATAATCAGAACAGTACAGCTACCGAAAGTAATCTGGAAGGTCCTGTTTATGTACCGGATGCACCAGAACGCAACATGGGCGATCGCCTGGGGATTGATGAGGATGGCAATACGCTCTTTTTGTCAGGACATGTCTTAGACTTGAATGGTAAACCAATTGCCAATGCGCTCCTTGATGTCTGGCAATCAAATTCAAAAGGACTCTATGACCTTCATGATCCATCCCAGGCAAAAGGTAACTTCCGAGGTCGTTTCAGAACCAAGTCGGATGGCAGATACACATTTGAAACAGTTGTGCCTGTGGGATATACCATCCCATCAAGCGGACCGTGCGGTGAGGTGCTCCAGCTCTTGGGGCGGCATACCCAGCGAGCAGCCCATATCCATTTTAAGTTGAGTGCTGCAGGGTATATACCCCTGACGACACAAATCTATATAGATGGAGATCCGCACCTCGATTCAGATACAACATTCGCTGTCAGATCTGCCATCGTCAAGCTACAAAAACATGAGGCTCCCGACAAACTCAAAGCATACAACCAAAGCAAACCTTTTTATACAACCGAATTCGATTTTGTCCTACACCCGACCAACACACCGTGATTCCCCATTGCACGACTCACGGGTTCAAAAACAGAAGATGCGGCTTATTGACGTACTCCCCGGCATAAATGCACGGGGATTCTTAAAGGATGTTCCAATGTA
>NZ_QMEA01000059.1 GCF_012912105.1 Brasilonema sp. UFV-L1 | reverse complement strand
ATCTCCCCATCTCCCCATTGCCCCTAATCCCCAAGGAGTGGGGACCTCGAGTTCCCCATCTCCTTCACTCTTGCTAAAGTGGTTTTTGAGTTGGTACACCAACAGGACGAGGAAAGTGGACAGGTGTAACTGCTACCTTTCGTAAGTAAAGGCAGTGACGAATACTTCCACTTAAGGGAGTTGTAAATTTTTCAACTAATTCAATGACGCCACCCAACTGGTTAACGACATTTTCTAGAATCTTTGTTTCTTCTTCTGTCCAATTGCCACGGTAGATTACAGCTAAACCACCTTGCTTAAGTAATGGTAGGGCATATTCAGCACACACAGAGGCTGTCCCTACAGCGCGAATTAGGACAACATCGTAAGTTTGTCTGTGCTGGCGTTGTTGACCGACTTCTTCGGCTCTGCCTGTCAAAGTTTTAACGTTAGTTAGATTAAGTGCAGTTCTTGTTTGTTCAAGAAATGCAATCTTTTTTCGGGTAGAATCAAGGAGAGTAACAGTACAATTAGCTACAGCAATGGCGACTGGAATTCCCGGAAAACCCGCACCTGTACCGATGTCAATGAAAGATAAGGGGGATGAGGAAGAGAAGGGAGATGAGGAAGTCATTTCTTCCCCCATTGTTTCATCTTTCAGCAATGTGGCAATTCCTCGCAAAGAATCCCAAAGATGCTTTTCCCAAAACTCTTGGGGGTCTGTGATGCGAGTGAGATTAAGCTGGCTGTTACCCTCTAGAATGAATTCGTAAAGCTGTTGGAATTGCGCTTGCTGTTGGACAGTAGGAGTCCAATGGAGAGTTTCCTGCCAAATATTTGCCATGTCCGGCAAAGAAGGCAATTTCAGGTTGTTCACGATCGCACAAATAGCTTTGGATTGTATCCCAAGTTTTTTTCTTTAGTTTATAGAGAACTAAATTATTGCATAATTTGTCTGTTTGTTAGCTGTTACTGAGGAAGCCTCCGCCTCTCAGCATTCGTTCGCAGGTTCAGCCTGGGAACAAGAAATCGAGGATCCGCCTCTGATTGAAAATGGTGCTGACTCTCAGTAAAGTTTTTTGACTGGGGAGGCTGAAGCTTCCAGCGCGCAATTGAGGCTTCGCTTTTGATTGAGAAATAAAAATGATTTCATACAAATTCTTACAAAAGTACTTTTAATGGGTACAATGCTTGCACAAAAACAGTCTGAAACTGTAAACCTCTTTATATACTTTACTTCTTGTGAAGACCACTCGACCATGAAACAACCTACTACTCTTACAACTGCGATATTTGCGACTTGTGCTATGCTGCTAACGGCTTGCGGTGGTGGCACTAACAGTAGTACAAATCCTGGAACTAACTCTACCCCAAATTCTGCAACTAACACCGCATCGACAACAAGTACATCTGGTTCTATTCCTATCGGTATTGCTTTTGCACAAACTAGCAACGTGGCATTATTAGGTCAAGAGGGAGTTGCTGGGGTAAAGATTGCTGAGAAATATTTTAATGATAAAGGCGGTGTGAATGGCACTCCGATTAAATTGGTGTTTCAAGATACTAGTGGTGATGAAGCAGGAGCTATTAACGCTTTTCAAAGTTTAATTAATAAAGATAAAGTTGTTGGTATTGTTGGTCCTACTTTATCACAGCAAGCTTTTAGCGCTGACCCGATTGCAGAAAGAGCAAAAGTTCCTGTGATTGGCGCATCCAATACCGCTAAAGGAATTCCAGAAATTGGAGATTATGTAGCGCGTGTCTCCGCACCCGTTTCTACCGTTGCGCCTCTTTCAATAAAAGCTGCACTGAAGCAAAATCCTAATATTAAAAAAGTTGCGGTTTTCTTTGCTCAAAATGATGTGTATAGCAAGTCAGAAACAGAAATTTTTCAAAAAACGATTAAGGAACAAGGACTAGAAATAGTCACAGTGCAAAAGTACCAAACAAGCGATACTGACTTTCAGTCTCAAGCCACGAATGCTCTTAATTTAAAACCAGATTTGATAGTCATTTCTGGCTTAGCTGCTGATGGTGGTAACTTAGTACGACAATTACGAGAACTTGGTTACAAAGGCGTTATTGTTGCGGGGAATGGTTTGAATACGGCAAAAGTCTTCGCAGTCTGTCAGCAAGCGTGCGAGGGTGTCATTATTGCCCAAGCTTACAATTCTGAGCAACCGGGAGAAGTGAATAAGGAATTCCGGGCGGCATATTTAAAACAATATCAAGAAGAGCCACCTCAGTTTAGCGGTCAAGCTTTTGCTGCCGTGCAGGTTTATGTAGAAGCTTTGAAAGCTTTAGATAAAAAGTCTAAAATTAGTCAAGTACCTCTCAATCAATTACGTACAGAATTGAATAAGCAACTTCTGACAGGAAAGTATAATACCCCTCTGGGTGAAATTGCTTTCACACCTGTCGGCGATGTCATTCAAAAAGAGTTTTATGTTGCCCAAATTAAAATAGATAAAGACAGCAAGAAAACTAAATTTGTAGTTCTAAAATAGTGGCAACATGGATATATCTATATTTTTGCAAAAATTCTTGAATGGATTATCGATTGGCAGTGTTTACGCGATATTTGCCTTAGGATACACTTTGGTTTACTCTATCCTAGGCATCATTAATTTAGCTCATGGTGCGGTTTTTACTTTAGGTGCATATTTTACATATGCACTTATGAGCGGTACTTTTGGTAATGGAGTACTGGCTAATGCATCGCTACCTATACAATTACCGTTTGCTGTTGCCTTGATTTTGGGTAGTAGTATAGCGGGGTTAGTTGGAGTGTTGATTGAACGCATTGCTTTTCTACCTTTGCGACAGCGAGGTTCTGATCCTTTGCTAACCGTTGTCTCTAGTTTGGGTGTTGGAGTGGTTATTGTTAACTTAATCCAGTACTTGGTTGGGGCAGAAAGTTATACGTACCCTATAGGTACTTACGGGGATTTACCACCATCTATCAATTTTGGCACTCCAGAAAACCCGATTCCGATTCGCACTGTTCAAATAGTGATTTTTGCGATATCTGTCGTGATTGTCGCAATGCTGACTTGCTTTATTAATTACACAAAACATGGTAAAGCAATGCAGGCGATCGCAGAAGATGCAACAACTGCAAGTTTGTTAGGAATTAACAGCGATCGCTATATTGTGCTGACATTTTTCATCAGCAGTTTTCTCGCAGGAGTGGCGGGAACTTTAGTCGCCTCTAGTGTTAGCATTGCTGGACCTTATTTTGGGATTGGTTTTGGGTTGAGGGGTTTATCAGTCATTGTATTAGGTGGTTTGGGTAGCATTCCTGGTGCAGTACTAGGAGGTTTGGTTATTGGACTGGTGGAGGCGTTTGTCCCTGGAGAATATTCAGGCTACAAAGATGCTGTTTCCTTTGGCATCTTGTTTATTATGTTGTTAGTTCGACCTCAAGGTTTACTTGGACGTCGGTTTGTCCAGAAAGTTTAGTTAATGGAGAGTTTGGTTATGTCATCTGCAGCAATCGCCACTGTCATTAAAATGATGGAGTCATTACCCGAAGCTGTGCAAGATCAAGTTGTCGAACATTTACGAGAGTATCTAGAAGACTTACGAGACGAGTTGCAATGGGATATATCATTTCAGAGGACTCAACAACAGCTTGTAGCTGCGGCGCAAAAAGCTAAACAGGAAATTGCAGAAGGAAAAGCGAAACCACTGGACTACAACCAGTTATGAACTCTGCCACTTTACCTTCTTTTTGGGCGACATACAATCTGTTGGATGATAACATCAAGCGCGGAGCTAGAAAAGCCTATCGTTTGTGGACAAAAAATCCTTTTCACCCCTCTTTGCACTTTAAGTGTATTAATGCAAAAGAAAGTATCTGGTCGGTAAGGATAACTCGTAGCTATCGGGCTATTGGCATTTTGGAGGGTGATACAGTGACATGGTTTTGGATTGGCAATCATGATGATTATGAGAGTTTTTTCTCATAACCAAAAGGTGTGTTACACCACTGAGTTAAAACTATATTAAAATGGCTGAATTTATTGCTACTTACGGTTCACTTATCGTCTCTATGGTATTAGGGGCGTTGCTGGGGCTATCGCTATACTTACCACTCATGGCTGGACAATTATCTTTGGCAAGTCCTGGTTTTTACGCTTTGGGTGGTTATATTGCTGCAATTCTCTCCACAACTGTTTTCGCTTCCACAACTGGTTCATTTCCGATTCCAATATTATTGCTGGAGATGTTGATTGCTGCAGTTGTTTCTGGTTTATTAGGTGTAGCGGTGGGAATTCCGGCGTTGCGGTTGCGGGGGATTTATTTGGCGATCGCCACTATTGCTTTTGTGGAAGTCCTGCGAGTTATATCTTTAAATTTAGATATTACAGGTGGTGCTGTTGGCATTTTTGGCATTCCTCAACCTTTTCAAACACCAATCGAATATTTGTGGATTGCCTTGCCATTGCTCCTGCTTAGTATTATATTCATTTACCGTTTAGAACGCATCCGCATCGGAAGAGCACTCATCGCTATCCGTGAGGATGAATTAGCAGCAGGTGCGATGGGAATTAATCCAACTTACTATAAAGTTTTAGCATTCACGCTAGGATGTATTCTGGCAGGAGTTGTTGGTGCAATTAGCGCCCATTTTCTCAACACTTGGAATGCACGTCAAGGCACTTTTGATGCCAGCATTATCTACTTAACTTTTGTGTTAATTGGTGGTTCCAGAACTTTTCTCGGTTCGGTCGTTGGAGGTATGGTATTTACGGCTTTACCAGAAGTCTTGAGAGCAATAGCAGATACAGGCGGTTTACCTTCTTGGTTAGCGCAATTTCTGCGAGATGGTCGATTAATTATCTTTGGATTACTTATAGTTATTGGGACAATATTTTTTCCTCAAGGTCTTGTGACTCCAGATTTGTTTCAAAAACGCAAAACACGCAAAAAAAATGTCTTGAAATAACTAAAATGATTCAGGAACATTCCACAAAAAATCTATTTGGATTACCTATCTTAGAAGCTAAAAATCTCACTCGCCGCTTTGGGGGGTTAGTGGCGGTAAATGATGTCTCTTTTACAATCACACAGTATGAAATCTTTGGATTAATTGGTCCCAACGGTGCTGGTAAGACAACTCTGTTTAATTTGATGACAGGCTTCATCACACCTTCTAGTGGGCAATTGCTTTATCAAGGTACCGATATTTCCCAATTACATTCTCATAATATTGCAAGATTGGGTATTGCCCGGACATTCCAAAATCTTCGTTTATTTGCTGATTTATCCGCGTTAGAAAATGTGATTATAGCGCGTCACAGCCATATTAATAATAACATAATAAAAGGTATCTTAGGACTACCTCCTGCTCCTAGAGAAGAACAAAACAGTAGACAAAAAGCATTAGAATTACTAGAACTTATCGGTTTGGGTGAACGTATCCATGAAAAAGCTAAAAACTTCTCCTATGGCGACCAGAGACGACTAGAAATTGCTCGTGCTCTTGCTTTAGAACCGCAAATTTTACTATTAGATGAACCGGCTGCGGGTATGAATCCCAGTGAAAAGCAACAACTGAGTAAATTTATCCGTAACCTTCGTGACCAATACAACTTGACGATAATTCTTATTGAGCATCATGTCCCCTTGGTTATGGGTTTATGTGACCGTATTGCTGTCTTAGATTTTGGTCAGTTGATTGCTTTGGGAGAACCATCTATTGTCAGAAATGATCCAGCTGTTGTTGAAGCATATTTAGGTAACGATTAAGAATATTCAATCAGTGAACAAGGAACAGTGAGCAGTGAACAGTACACAGTGAAGGAGTCAGGAGTCAGGAGTCAGGAGCGGAGCAAGGAAAGCTCCGCCTCCGGTCAGAATAAAAGAGTTAATTGATTCTTCTATTCTGAATTCTGGATTCAGCAATACTGAATACTTCTTCAAACTGGTAACTGGTAACTGATAACTGATAACTGATAACTGATAACTGATAACCACAGATGCACACAGATGAACACAGATATATTAAATAATAAACAGGATTTTCAAATTTTAGAAATTAAAGACCTTTGTGTTAACTACGGAGGTATCGAAGCTCTACAAAATATTAATTTATTTGTGAACAATGGTGAGGTTGTTACCCTAATAGGTGCTAATGGTGCAGGCAAAACAACGACTCTGCGAGCTATCTCCAAAATCATTAATCCTCGTCATGGCAAAATTATGTACAATGGACGCAATATTACGCGCCGCCAATCTCATGAAGTTGTACAATTAGGTATTGCCCACTGTCCTGAGGGAAGAAGAGTATTAGCTCGGCAAACTGTTTTAGATAATTTACTATTGGGTGCTTATATTCGCTCTAATCAAACAGAAATCAGAAATGATATTCAGCACCAATTTGAGAGGTTCCCACGTTTAGCACAAAGACGCAATCAACTTGCAGGAACCCTCAGTGGTGGTGAACAGCAAATGTTAGCTATAGCTCGTGCTTTAATGAGTAGACCGAAACTTTTGCTTTTAGATGAGCCTAGTTTAGGTTTAGCACCTACAATTGTTCGTGAGATTTTCAGTATTATTCAGAATCTACGTGCGACAGGCGTTACTATCGTTCTAGTTGAACAAAACGCTAACCTTGCCCTGCAAATTGCAGACCGTGGTTATGTATTAGAAGCTGGTTGTATTACCCTATCAGGTGAAGCATCGAAATTGATGAGTGATGAACGAGTGAAAAAAGCTTATTTAGGATGATAAAGTTATTGTTTCAGTAGAGACTTGGGAGGCATCGTAGATGGTACAGTTACCAAGCAAAACCTTAACTCTGGAGGAGTTTCTTAAACAGCCAGAAACTAAGCCAGCAAGTGAATATATTAATGGTCAAATTATTCAAAAACCGATGCCACAAGGAAAGCATAGTATCATTCAAGGTGAACTAGTTAGCGCCATAAATGCTATCACAAAGCCTCAGAAAATTGCTCTTGCTTTCCCAGAGTTGCGGTGTACTTTTGGTAGACGTTCGATTATACCAGATGTGGCTGTGTTTTCTTGGGAGCGAATTCCCTTAGATAACCGTGGAGATGTAGCGAATGTTTTTGAAGCTGCTCCAGATTGGACAATAGAAATTCTTTCTCCAGACCAAAGCCAGACGAAAGTAACAAGTAATATATTACACTGCCTTGAGCATGGTAGTCGCTTAGGTTGGCTAATTGATCCAGATGAGCAAGCAGTGTTAGTTTATCCACCTAAACAACAGCCACAAATTTTACAGAAAGAACAAGAAATATTACCAGTCCCTCGTTTAGTAAGCGATTTTCAATTGAGTGTAGAGGAGTTATTTGGATGGTTGAAACTGTAAGTTAATAACATATTCTAATTAAGATTCGAGAGGTTAAATTAAGGTGACTTGATGATGGCTCATCAATATTCTATTGAACAAGTCTTGGAGCATCTTGAACAAATCATTCAAGATGTTGAACAAGGAATTCCTATGCAACTTATCCGACAAGGAGAGCGGGTAGCGGTGATTCTCTCAGCAACAGAAGATCATATTCTGTTGCGTGAAAAGCTAGGTTTTGGTCATGCATTAGAGCGATTCCGGCAAGAATATAATGTTGAGGAGGCTAACATTAATCCGGATGAGGTGTTTAAGGACGTTCGTGATAACTCACCTGGAACAGAGGTCATTTTTTGAGTACCATCCGTTTTCTGCTTGATACTAATGTTTTGTCAGAACCGTTGCGTCTTAGGCAAACAAACTCGGTTTCTACCAAAAATCTCTGTTTCGCAACCAAATACAAACGAAGAAACCGGTTTGGCAGCAGATAGTGCGTAAGTTCTATAAATTATCCTATTACAAATAGTTACACACTCTGTAATATTATTTAACTAACAGCCTACGCTGATGGGGTGCATACGTAGAGCCACAGGCTTTAGCTTGCAAAATTAAAGTATCAAATCGTACTATGAATCAAATAGTTTGGATCGCAAGACACGCCAACCGCCTCGATTTTGTCAACCCTGAATGGTTTCTCACAGCAGAACGACGCTACGATCCACCGCTTTCTGAAGATGGTATGGTGCAGGCGCAGCAGTTAGCCAACCGTCTTAAGGGAGAAAATATTGCTCATATTTTCGCTTCTCCCTTCCTGAGAACGGTGCAAACAGCAAACGCAGTTGCAGAAGTTCTTGATTTGCCAATAAAACTAGAAATAGGTTTAAGCGAATGGCTTAACCCCGTTTGGATGACAGAAGAACCACAGCGACTCTCAACCTTCGCATTAGCAGAATTATTCCCCAGAATTGACACCAGCTACACTCCACGCATCGCAGTCAATTATCCAGAAACTTATGAACAAATGCAGCAACGTTCGGGACAAACTGCTAGATGTCTAACAACAGAATTCTCCCCAGAGGATATTCTTTTAGTGGGACACGGTGCATCTGTATTAGGAGCGACAATAGGATTAGTAGGTGAAATTGCCAGAACGGAAGTGAAGGCTTCCCTATGTAGCTTAGTAAAAGTTGTACGTCAACACCCAGAGTGGTTACTTGAACTCAAGGGAGATACCTCCCATTTAACTCAAGTAGAAGAAGTCATTCGGTTTAATTAACAAGAACTCACATGACATTACTATTGGCAGGAGACATAGGCGGCACGAAAACCATCTTACGACTGGTTGAGGCATCAGAAAAGCCTTTATTACGCACTATCTATGAGGAACGGTACCGAAGTGGGGATTTTCTCGATTTGGTACCGATAGTACAGCAGTTTTTGCTGAAAGCTAACACACCAACTCCACAAAAAGCCTGTTTTGCCATTGCAGGACCTGTGGTAAATCATACTGCTAAGCTGACCAATTTAGTTTGGTTCCTTGACGCTGAACGTCTACAACAGGAACTAGGTATATCCCAAGTTTCTCTGATTAACGACTTTACCGCTGTTGGCTACGGCATTTTGGGGCTAGATAAGCAAGATGTGCTGACTTTGCAACCTGGCAAACTCAATGTTGAATCCCCGATTGCGATTATTGGGGCTGGTACTGGATTAGGACAAGGATTTTTAATCAAGCAAGGAGATAGCTATCAAATCTTCCCTTCAGAAGGTGGACACACTGATTTTGCACCCCGGACTGAGTTAGAGTTTCAGCTGTTAAAGTACCTGCTAGATAAGCACGATATCCAACGGGTTTCTGTGGAACGCGTGGTTTCTGGTATGGGAGTTGTCGCAATTTACCAGTTTCTACGCGACCGCAAAATTGCTGCTGAATCACCAGAAATTGCCCAAATCGTGAGAATCTGGGAACAAGAAGCAGGAAGGCAAGAAAAAAGTGTAGATCCAGGTGCTGTGATTGGAAAAGCTGCACTAGAGAAAAGCGATCGCCTTTCGGAACAAACGATGCAATTGTTTGTAGAAGTTTACGGTGCAGAAGCAGGTAATCTTGCACTCAAACTTCTCCCTTACGGTGGTTTATACATAGCTGGTGGAATTGCCCCTAAAATACTGCCTTTAATTCAACAAGACAGATTCATGCTCAATTTCACCCAAAAAGGCAGAATGCGTCCTCTTCTTGAAGATATACCTGTGTATGTTATTCTCAATCAGGAAGTGGGACTCATAGGTGCTGCGATTTGTGCTACAAGGTTATCACCCAATACCATTCAGTGAAGGCTCAAATTAGTACGCTCAATATCTTAAGCAACAATAATGTGGATGTGTTGTGATCAAATTATGTTTTAATATTTGGTGAAGCGAAGGAAATCAACATGCGTCGAGAACAAGTCGCCAAATGGCTTCTCACAACTGCCGCGCTTTCTACAATTATCATTCCGATAGGTGTCGATGCAGTCTTGCTGGGAAACGGTCACATGAACAATCCTGCGTGGCTACCCCACGCTAAGCTGCATTGCGCTATGTCGTTTTTTGCTGCTATCTCGTTAGGAAGTGCCGCATTAGCGATTTTAAAGGTTCGTCCGGTAAGCGATCGCTTTTCAATGGGTCTTGCAGCATTTCTCGGTTCCGCTTTCTGGATTGGACTGATCGCAGCAGGATTTTGGCCTGGGACTTCCTACGGGTTTCTAAACGATCCGGTTCTCGGCAATATTCGTGAACCAGAATTGGGTGGAATTACAATTTATCCAAATGTCGCAATTGGTGCTGTAGCAATTGCGATCGCCATCGCCGGTTATTGGTTAACAGCTGACAACAAGATCGAGCAACCAATATCATCAATGAAAGATGGAATTGGTTGAGTCAACAAAACAATAATAACAGCAGTACTTTGTGCTGCTTCACTCTTCTAATATTAAATTACTTTTGATCAACCGTTTTTGTATAGCAACAATCACAGCTTGAGTGCGATCGCTGACTCCTAACTTGTTCAAAATTGCATGGACATGAACCCTAACCGTTCCCGGTGAAATGTGTAATGTCTCGGCAATTTGTTGATTAGTTTTACCAGAAGTCAACAGCGATAGAATTTCCTGTTCCCGTTGAGTTAGAGGATTGGATTGTGTGGAGTGGTTTGTACTCTGAGGCTGGATAGAATTCGCAGCAAAGGTGGAACGAATTTCTTTTGTCGCAGTTTCATCCCACCAGGATGCACCAGCAGCCACAGAACGAAGTGCTAACACCAATTTTTCAACTGCAATTCCTTTGAGACAATAACCTTGAGCACCCACTTCAATCAATCGCCCAATCATGGATTGTTGTGAATGGGAAGTCAGAACTAATATTGGTAGACTCGGATATTGCTGTTTAATTTGACGACACGCCTCAATTCCCCCAATTCCAGGTAAACCCACATCTAACAGTACAATATCAAGCTGATGGCGGTTGACTAACTCCACTGCTGTTTCTCCATCTTCCGCTTCTGCGACTATCTCTAACCCTGGTTCTTGTTGTAAGCGCACACGTAACCCTAAGCGGAAGAGTTCGTCATCCTCTACTAAGAGAATTTTTAGATTACAATCGGGCATCTGGTAAGGGGTGAGGAACTGTAACTTAATTTATGGATATATCTAAGCAGAATTACAATTCTGCCTAGATACATGCGGCATACTCTGCCAACCCTTACGGGTAATGTTTGCCTCGACAATGATTTGAGAGCTTGTCACGAAAACGACACTACAGCTATAAACCTGTTTGCTGATTACTTAATCGTTCTCGACAGTGAGAAGTTGTCAGGAGGGTTTCCCTCCGTAACAAACTTCGGTGGCTACAAGCTGGCGTTCACTTGTAGGTGTCATGACTCAAAAATCGTAGACTTTTAGAGTCTTAGTCTGCATGCTCCGACTTTGTACAGATTTACCTAGGCGTATGCCGAGTTCTGCATAGGTTTTTCGGAGCAGTAAACGGGTAGTTTAAACCCAAAGATAGCTCCACCAAGAGCATCAGATGCAGCATCGGGAGCGAGTGGTTTATTCTCTGCCCAAATTATACCGCCATGCGCTTCAATAATTTGGCGAGATAGGTAAAGTCCTAATCCAGAGCCTTTTGCTTGGCGATCGCTGTGTCCCTGATAAAATCGCTCAAATAAGTGTGGCAGTTCTTCGGATCTAATTCCTGCTCCAGCATCCATAACTTTGGCAGTTTGATAGGAGGAACCTGGTTCCAACACAACTTCTACTTTACCACCTCGAGGAGAATGATTAATAGCATTAGTCAAAAGATTGGCAAAAACTCGTTTGAGTTGAAAAGCATCACCATAAACCCACATAAACTTACGAAAGTCTGATTCACCATAGTTAAAACAAATGTAGACGCGACGATTGGAAGCTAATTCGGTTAACTCAAGAGCGACATCACGAGCAACTTCAACCAGATCAACAGGTGCTAACTGTAGCTTTAACCCCTCTATATCATTGCGATAAACATCCAAGAGCGTTTCTACTATTTGTAAACTCGTTTGATGACTCTTAATCATAGTCGCTAAAACTTTTTTCTGGGCAGGAACAACAGAACCAAAATTTTCTCTTTGAAAAGCTTGTAAGGTTTCAATTGCTCCTAACAAAGGAGTTTTTAAATCATGGGTGAGAGTAGAAGCGAAGTCTTCACGCACGCTGGCGAGTTTTTGGTGTGCATGAAGCCTTGCTTGTTGTTGCAAAAGAACTTCTTGGTAGACGCGATTGCGATCGCACAGAACACCTGTCACAACCATTGCTAAAATGGCTATTAATCGGCTGGCTATTGTAGAAGCCCTAACTGCCTGAAACTCTGGAACCCAGATGTTTAGAATCGTTAGAAAACAAGCACATGCAGTCACTTGCACTGTTGCTACTCGACTCAAACGAGGATTTGCTAACAAAATGGGACCGATATAAAGGTAACCAAACACGTAGTCTGGTGGACTAGAGAACTCCAACAGTACGACAACTGTAAAAAATCCTACTATTAACCAGAATGTTCTCAAACATGGGTTACTCTTAAGGGTAGTCAGTTTGAGTGGTAACATCTGGAAACTGAATAAATACTGAGTTTATCTATTATATAACAATTCCTCCAAAAGCTAGTTAACTTTGAGTCCAAATAGCTGTTTATTTTGCATATATATTTAGAGATATATATATCCTCTAAACTCACTAAACGTTCTTAGTTATCAAAATATATCCTCTGACATATAAAATTCAGAAAAGACAATTTATACCTTGTATTTTCTTCAGAAAAGTCTGATAATAAAAAGTTAAATAAACGCCTAAAAGTAAGGCAAAAACGTAAGGTAAAATATGTATAAAAATTTTCCAAAGTGGCTGAATTGAAGCTCAATTCAGCCTGAGCATATCATAAAAGAGCGGCTATAACAGCGGCTCTATTTATATTTGGTATTAACAGTACACAGTACACAGTAAACAGTACACAATGAACAGTGATAACTGATAACTGATAACTGATAACTGATAACTAATTCGGTCATTCTATGGCTTTGCCTTTGAGTCTGCTCAATTTCCAAAACATTCCAGAAACTATTTGCAAGGAAAGGATGTTCATACACTTACAGCACAAAGTTTTGTGTGTCAAGTACATTGCTGAGAGCTAAAAGCCAGACATACAGTTCTTTTTACTTCTTACTGCAGTTCCGGAGTAAGCAGGGGGAACGCTTCTGAATCAGGACTTGCTGAATTCTGCTGTATATTTTTTGGATTCCGAATTTCAAACCATTTAAATAGAATTCAATTTGCTTCATATCGGAGTTAAATTAAGCTCATGATACAAGGATGGATTCAAATAGCATTAACGCTACTGATTGTGGTAGCAATAACTCCATTTTTTGGGCGATACATGGCGCGTGTGTTTCAGGAGCAGCAGACTTTTCTTGACCCAATTTTGAACCGAATAGAGCGAGTACTTTACTCCTTAATTGGTGTTTCGGGAAAAGAAGACATGACAGGCTGGCAATATGCGCGAGCAATTGTGTACAGCAATATCGTGATGGGGTTGCTGATTTTTTTCATCATTCTAAATCAGGGATGGTTGCCTCTTAATCCTACTAAGATAGGTGCCCCAACTTGGGACACAGCTTTGCACACGACAATTTCCTTCATCACCAATACCAACCAACAGCACTATAGCGGTGAAACTTATATGAGCTACGCTAGCCAAATGTGGGGGCTGGGTTATCATATGTTCACCTCGGCTGCAACAGGTATAGTGGTGGCGATCGCCTTTATTCGCGGGTTAACTGGTAGATCGTTGGGCAACTTTTACGTAGACTTGATTCGAGCAATCACGCGGATTTTGCTGCCTATCAGCATTGTAGGGGCAATTGTTCTGATTGTGGCTGGTGTTCCAGAAACTCTGGGAGGTCCTGTGGTGGTTCCGACATTAGAAAATCCTAGTATCTCTCAGGCGATCGCTCGTGGTCCCGTTGCTCACTATGAAATCATCAAGGAACTAGGCGAGAACGGCGGCGGCTTCTTCGCCATCAATTCAGCACATCCATTTGAAAATCCAAGTGGCTTAACTAATCTGATTCAACTTGTCGCAATTCTTTCAATACCCACCTCGCTGATTTACACCTATGGCATTTTTGCCAATAACATCAAGCAAGCATGGTTAGTCTATTGCATTCCGTTTGCCATTTTAATAGGCTTCATTATTGTAACAGCAATTGGAGAATACAACGGAAATCCTGCCATCAACACGCTTTTAGGAAGCGAGCAGCCAAACTTAGAAGGAAAAGAAGTCCGGTTTGGTTGGGCACAATCTGCCTTATATGCTGTGATTACAACTGCGACTATGTGCGGAGCCGTCAATAGCTTGCACGATTCATTTATGCCTAATGGTGGTTTCGTAACTCTTTCTAATATGTTCTTTCAAATTGTCTTTGGTGGACAAGGAACAGGAACAGCTTATTTATTTGCTTACCTGATTTTGGCAGTATTTGTCACAGGTCTGATGGTAGGACGCACACCGGAATTTTTGGGACGCAAGATTGAAAAGCGTGAGGTTGTACTTGCCAGTTTCTTGATTTTGCTGGTTCACCCAATCGCTATTTTAATTCCAGCGGGGATTGCTTTGGCATTTCCCGACCAACTCGCAGGGATTAGCAATCCAGGCTTCCACGGATTTTCTCAGGTTATCTATGAATATGCCTCAGCTGCTGCTAACAACGGCTCTGGGTTTGAAGGGTTAGGTGATTCACAGCCATCTCCGATAGCGATCGCAACTGGTGCAAAAACAACTGTAACAGCTTTGTGGTGGAACTTGAGCACCTGTTTCAGTCTCATAGCAGGACGGTACATCCCAATCACAGGTTTATTGCTACTAGCAGACAGTATGTCCCGCAAGCAAACAGTTCCCTTCACAACTGGTACATTACGAACCGATACCGGATTATTTACCGGCGTCACCGCAGGTGTGATTTTAATTTTAGGCGCACTGACTTTCTTCCCGGTACTAGCTTTGGGACCAATTGGCGAAGCCTTCCAAATTGCCAAAGGTATTGGCTAACAGTCATCAGTGAACACTTATCAGTAAACAGCAAAAACTGATAACTAATACCTGACAACTGATAACTGATACTTGATAACTGATAACTGATTAATATATGCGAACCACTACTGAGCAATCCTCTTCTTCCCGTTCGCCTCGTGTTCCCAGTGGAGCTCGTGACTCACGGAGGCATACCCCCAAGGCAGACATGCGGGGACTTTACCAGAGAGCGATTAAAGAGTCATTTGTCAAGCTCAACCCAAGAATTGCCGTTAGAAATCCAGTGATGTTTGTCGTTTGGGTGGGGACAATCGTCACTTTCTTAGTAACTGTTGACCCTAATTTATTTGGCACAGTACAGGCAGATGTTAACCAGCAACGCTTGTTAAATGGGTTGATTACCTTAATTTTATTTTTCACAGTTGTGTTTGCGAATTTTGCAGAAGCCGTTGCTGAAGGACGTGGAAAAGCACAAGCAGATTCGCTTCGCTCAACGCGCTCAGATACCGTTGCCCGTAAAATTAAAGCTGATGGTTCGATTGAGGAAATTAATTCTACACAGCTGCGACGAGGTGATATTGTCAAAGTGGTTGCAGGTGACATGATTCCTGCTGATGGAGAAGTGACTCAAGGCATTGGCTCTGTGGATGAGTCTGCGATTACTGGAGAATCTGCTCCTGTTTTGAAGCAACCTGGTACAGATATTGCCAGTTCAGTAACGGGAGGGACACGGCTGTTATCTGACGAGTTGACTATTCGGATTACTGCTGATCCTGGTCAGGGCTTTATTGATCGTATGATTTCTTTAGTAGAAGGAGCGGAACGTAGTAAAACTCCTAACGAAATTGCGTTAACAGTACTGCTCGCAGTCCTGACGCAAGTCTTCCTAATTGTAGTCTCAACGATTCCGCCGTTCGCTGGCTACATCGCTAACTTTATCAGCACTATCTACGGAGCAGAAGCAGGAAACAGTTTACGCGCGGGTGCAAGTATTGCCATCCTGATTTCGCTGCTGGTTGCGTTAATTCCTACCACAATTGGTGGTTTGCTCAGTGCTATTGGTATCGCTGGGATGGATAGAGTTGCTCAGTTTAATGTGATAGCTACTTCTGGACGAGCGGTAGAAGCTTGTGGTGATATCAACTCCCTGGTGTTGGATAAAACAGGTACTATCACTTTAGGTAACCGTATGGCTGATGAGTTTATTCCTGTAAATGGTCATTCTGTCGAAGATGTTGCACGGATGTCCTTTGCTGCTAGTGTTTTCGATGATACGCCTGAAGGCAAGTCAATTGTGGGACTGGCAGAAAGGCAGCAAGTAAGGGTAGACTTCGACACCAGTAAAGCAGAAGGTGTGGAGTTTTCCGCCAAAACCCGCATGAGTGGAACCGATTTTCCTAATGGAAAACAAGTCCGCAAGGGAGCTGTGGACGCGATTAAAGGATTTGTGCGTTCTCGTAATGGCAAAGTTCCCAGTGAACTAGACGCCGCCTATGAACGAGTTTCTCGGTTAGGAGGTACACCATTAGCTGTTTGTTCCGACAACGAGATATATGGCGTTATCTACCTCAAAGATGTTGTTAAACCAGGTTTACGGGAACGGTTTGATCAACTGCGCCGCATGGGAGTTAAGACTATCATGCTCACAGGTGACAACCGGATTACAGCTTCAGTCATTGCTCAAGAGGCAGGTGTGGATGATTTTATCGCGGAAGCTACCCCAGAAGACAAGATTGAGGTGATTCGCTCTGAACAATCTCAGGGTAAGTTGGTAGCAATGACTGGGGATGGTACCAACGACGCACCAGCCTTAGCTCAAGCAAATGTCGGTTTGGCGATGAACTCTGGTACGCAAGCTGCTAAAGAAGCCGCCAATATGGTGGATTTGGATTCTGATCCTACTAAGCTGATTGACTTGGTGACAATTGGAAAACAATTGCTTATCACTCGTGGAGCATTGACAACATTCTCTGTTGCTAATGATATCGCTAAGTATTTTGCCATTATTCCTACTATCTTTGCCGCTGCTGGAATTGGCGCACTCAACATTATGGGGTTAAAAAGTGCTCAATCTGCTATTGTCTCGGCTTTGATTTACAACGCTTTGATTATCCCGGTACTTATTCCTTTAGCACTAAAAGGAGTAAAGTTCCGTCCTCTAACCGCAGATCAATTGCTTAGACGCAACATCCTTATTTATGGTGTTGGTGGGATTATTGCTCCGTTTATTGCTATCAAACTCATCGATATTATTTTGCCGTTATCATAAGCAGTCAGTAGGTAGCAATTAGCCTTTCATACTACTATGGCAATCGTATATGAGTTGTGTGAAAGTGCCTGCGCGCAGCGCATAAATTGCTGGAGTCCAGAAACCGGGTTTCTAATTTTTCACTGATTTATGACTGCTAGAGCAATCCTAGATAAGTCGTGAACAAAAAAACGAACCGCAAAGGGCGCAAAGGGCGCAAAGAAAAGAAAGAGAAGGCGAGGAGGGTGTTCACATCCTATTTAGGAAGGCTGTATATAACAACAAACTAACAACAAATAACTACCATGAAACTTGTTCGTCGCGTACAACCTACTATCCTTACACCCAAAATCTGGATGAATGTACTTGAAGAAGTGACTGAAATTTGGTCTGCTTGGCGTAGACAAAAGCTACCACTATATCTGTTCCTGGCGATGTGCTTTAACCTAGTGGTTTCGCCTCTTGTCTTAGCTGCTGACCAAAAATTATCTCACACTCAATCTTGGGCATTAGGATTATTAGGAATAGTGACTGTTGGTCTTTCTGTCTATCTCTTTTTTGTGATGTTTGTACCGGAGAGATTCTGATGAGTTTTGCACGTGATGCAAGTAGAGCTGTTCGTTCTACTATCGTACTTTGGGTCATTACAGCTATAATTTATCCTTTTGTAATGATTGCTTTTGGACAGATTTTATTTCCGTCTCAAGCAAATGGTAGTCTGATTAAAAATGCTCAGGGTAATGTTGTTGGTTCTGCCTTGATTGGTCAACCTTTTACTTCTGATCGCTACTTCAATAGTCGCCCCAGCACTACCAGCTACAGCACCGCAGATCCAAAAAAAGATGATGCGGAAATCTTGAAAACAGGGGTGTCGGGAGCTAGTAATTTAGCTCCTAGTAATCCGGCGTTGCTGGAACGTATTAAAGGTAAAAATGACCCCAATCCAAGCAAGCGCATTGAAGGTGATTTGAATCGTCTTAAAAGTGCGGGTGTGCTGCCTACTGCTGATTTGGTTTACACCTCTGGTTCCAGCCTTGACCCTCACATTACTCCAGAAGCTGCTAAAGCACAAATTGCACGAGTGGCAAAGACACGAGAACTTCAGCCTAATCAGTTGGAAACCCTGATTCAGCAAAACACTGATGGTCGTTTTCTTGGTATCTTTGGTGAGCCAGGAATTAACGTCTTTAAGCTGAATCTGGCTTTGGATGCATTAAAACCTGCAAGTTAGTAAACAATTCACGCATTCGCTCCCTACGGTACGCTACGCTAACATTAATTTTCTTGATGCCGTACCTTATGAATTTTCGTAGAGTGCAAGAACGCAGTCCCCGATTGTTAGCGCAGCGGGACGCAGCGGAGCCGGAGCCGCTCCGCCTCCGGTCCATTTTGAATTGCTTAATCCTAACTCTGTTGCCTTGTGTACTCTTGCTTGCCTGATTTTAGAAACTCAATCACACCTGACTTCTACTACCACCGAAAGTAGAAAACTTGAGGACAAAACTGAGATGAGTTCTGTTAACACTGATATGCAAATCATGTGCATACTCTCTGCTAAGAATATGCAATCTCTTTTAGTTGCAAGCATTTCCCAGACAACTCAGTCTAGTCAATCACATATAAATAGGCAAGCCGATGAGAATATAAGTTTTCTTGTCGGTTTTTTCCTGATTTTCGTGTTTATTGGTTTTTTCTTAGGATGTTTGATTCAGTACAGAAAATATAAGCATAAACGTGCTAAAAAAACAGCGGAAATCCTCCAAGAAATTGAAACCTTAAAAAAGACACGGGAGAGAAAATATGAGGATGACGAGATGATTCATTCTCAAAGAAAAAAACAGATTGAGATTTTAGAAAAGATATGGAAAATGAAGCCCTAAGGCAAAATCTCCGTACTAGTAACGCTCTTGTGCAATTCGCTGATAAAATAAAAAGTAGGAAATAATGGAGGTTCTCAATAGTGATTGCTGATAGCCCTTTTACTTAGCTAAGTTCGCTTGTCTTGCTTGAGAAGTTCAATCACACTTGAGTGTTACCTCCTCAAAATTAGAGAAAATATTGAAAAGTTGAGACTTTTTTAGTAAACATTATGCACAGGACGAAAGTAAGATGACTTTTGTCAACTTTAATACGCAAATTATGTCTGATTCCTTGGCTTTCTCACCCAACATTACCTATACTCGTCCTGCTCGTTGCGGTAAACACAAGATTTTTATTGGCATGGCTCCCGGTGTGGGCAAAACCTATAGGATGCTGGATGAAGCGAGCCGATTAAAACGCGATGGTATTGATGTCGTGATTGGATGGCTGGAAACTTATGGTCGCCCAGAAACGGCTGCTAAAGCCCTTGGGTTAGAGGTGATTCCACAAAAGAAGATACAATGGGGTGGGTTAAGTTTCACTCAGATGGATACAAATGCTATTCTTGAGCGTCAACCTCAACTTGTTTTGGTGGATGAACTAGCGTATGCAAACGTTCCTGGAGAAGAGCGAAACAAGCGCTATAAAGATGTAGAGACAATTCTGGCAGCAGGGATTGATGTTTACTCTACAGTTAATATACAACACTTAGAAAGCCTCAGAAATCAGATCACTCAAATGACTGGGATTATTGTGCATGAGTGCATTCCTGATCGTTTATTAGAAGTGGCAGATCAAGTCCTCGTTGTTGATGTGACACCAGAAACACTAAAAGAACGATTGTTGGATGGTAAGATTTATCCAATAGAAAAGATTTCGCAACCTCTAGAAAATTTATTCACTCGCTCCAACCTGGTTGCTCTGCGAGAATTAGCACTCAGACAAGTTGCAGACAATATAGAAAAAAAAGAAATCCAGGAAGCAAACCGATTGAACTGCAACGGTAAAGCTAACAGCGCTAACGTCTGCAATATCCATGAACGAATCCTAGTTTGTGTTTCTTGTGAACCAAACTCTCTGCGATTGATTCGACGGGGAGCAATACTTGCTGATTATATGAACGCACCACTCTACGTTTTGTTTGTCAATAACCCCGACCATTTCCTGACAAAACTGGAAGCACTACACATTGAAACTTGTAAGCAAATTTGTCAAGAGTATAAGAGTGAGTTCTTGCAAGTATCCGGTTGTAATGTAGCAGAAGAAGTTGCCAAGGTTGCCAAATCTTACCGGATTACTCAGGTGCTGTTAGGTCAAACTCGTCGCTCAAGATGGGAAATTTTGCTTGGTGGATCTTTGATTAATAAACTCGTGCGTTCGCTCACCCACATCGACCTTCATATCATCTCAAGCGACAAATAAGCAAGACTCCATAAACTTCCTTTAACCAAAAGACGAGTTATGGGAAGTTTGATAACTTTGATTGCTAAGTTCCCAGTTTTTAGGAAAAAGAATGAGTACGCAAGAGCTAGAATCTAGCTATATCGTATCTGGTGAGTAGATAGTATTGTTAATTTCCGAATATGGCAGGACACAGTAAATGGGCAAATATTAAACGCCAAAAAGCGGTCGTGGATGCAAAAAAGGGTAAGACTTTTACCCAGTGGTCGCGTGCTATTATTGTGGCGGCGAGAAGTGGGGTTCCAGATCCAGCGGGAAATTTTCAACTGCGTACAGCAATTGAAAAAGCAAAGGCGGCGGGTCTTCCGAATGAGAACATAGAAAGGGCGATCGCCAAAGGTGCAGGTACACTCTCAGGTGATGCTTCTAATTTTGAATCTATTCGATACGAGGGTTACGGTCCTGGAGGAGTTGCTATCCTCATTGAAGCTTTGAGTGATAATCGTAATCGTACTGCTGCAGACTTACGTGTTGCTTTTAGTAAAAACGGCGGTAATCTCGGTGAAACAGGTTGTGTCAGCTGGATGTTTTCTCAAAAAGGCGTTTGTACTGTTGAGGGAATCGTTGATGAAGAACAGCTTTTAGAAGCATCTCTAGAAGGCGGTGCCGAATTTTATGAGATGACTGAGGAGCAGACGATTGAAGTGTTTACTGAAGTGACTAATTTAGAGAACTTGAGTCAAACTTTTAAAGAAAAGGGCTTTCAAGTCACTGATGCCGAACTACGCTGGATTCCTAGTAACAATGTAGAAGTGACTGATCCAGAACAGGCACGCTCTCTTCTAAAGTTAATCGATACTTTAGAAAGTCTAGATGATGTACAAAATGTCACTGCTAATTTTGATATGTCAGAACAACTGATGGCTGTGATGGCTTGAGCTTTAATATAACATCTTACTGGAGAATTGTCCTAGCAGTAGAAGTAGAACACATTAAATAGTGGTGACCACAAAGCTGAGGAGATCTGATTGTGAATTCTGAGATGAAAAAATGTTGTCAGCTTGCAACTTTTCGTTGTAACCATAGTTTGGGGATCTGATATGTCAAGTCTGCAGAAATCTACACAAAAACTCCACATCAACAACATAAGGCTGACACAACTTTCTGAAATAGTAAGATTGTTGGTTTTCAAATGAAAATTCCCAAATTAACAAGCTAGCAAAAGTTTTACTCGTCGTTGTAGTATTTGCTGCCCCTGCAGCCTTGAATGCAGCTGCTGTCCAAGCTAAAACTGCTACTCTTTCCAAAACTCAAACTGTTGCTGCCAAACCTGTTACTAGTAACAAAGCGACTTTAGTCGGTCATCAAAAACATCATGGCAAGCACAAAGCCTCTCATACTGGAAGCACTATGAAGAAATAGTTACTTTTAACCTATATAGTTGTAGTCGCCCTGCAGAAAGTTGAATTGTAATTGTTCCGTTGTCAAAACATGTAACACAAGTTAACCCCGTTGCGTTCCTCAAGCTCTAGCGGGGTTTTTTCTATTTGGCACATACTACGTTTTTTTTGTTTTTTTTGGTTAACCTACTTAATTGTCGCCATTCGCTCCAGAAAATTGACATCTAACAACCAGGGCGTGAGATCCTAGTAAACAGTCAATACAACGGAGTGTGAATAAAATGGAACAACATCAAAAGTCAACGGTCGTGATCACGGGTGCATCATCGGGAGTCGGTTTGCAAGCCGCGAGAGCGCTTGCACAAAAGGGATGGTATGTGGTAATGGCTTGTCGGGATCTCCCGAAGACAGAAAAAGCGGCTCAGACTGTGGGAATATCACCAGAGCATTACACAATCATGCATCTTGATTTAGCTCGCTTAGAAAGCGTTCGCCAGTTTGTGAAAAACTTCAGGGAAAGCGGTAGATCCTTGGATGCTTTGGTGTGCAATGCTGCAGTTTATATGCCTTTATTAAAAGAACCTTTGTACAGCCCAGACGGATATGAATTGAGCGTTGCGACAAATCACCTCGGACATTTCCTCTTGTGTAATCTTATGCTAGAGGATTTGAAAAACTCAGGTGCTAAGGAGCCGAGACTCGTCATTTTGGGTACTGTGACGGCTAATCCGAAGGAGTTGGGAGGTAAGATTCCGATTCCAGCACCTCCAGATTTGGGAAATCTGGAGGGTTTTGAGGCAGGTTTTAAAGCGCCGATCTCAATGATTAACGGCAAAAAGTTTAAACCAGGTAAGGCATACAAAGATAGCAAACTCTGCAATGTGTTGACGATGCGGGAACTGCATCGACGCTATCACGAGTCAACGGGTATCGTTTTTAGTTCTCTGTATCCTGGATGTGTGGCCACAACAGGGTTGTTCCGCAACCACTTTCCCTTGTTCCAGAAACTCTTCCCACTCTTCCAGAAGAACATCACTGGGGGATTTGTGTCTGAGGAGTTGGCGGGCGATCGCGTCGCCGAAGTCGTCGCTTCACCTGAATACAACAAATCTGGTTCCTATTGGAGTTGGGGAAATCGACAGAAGCCTAATCGCAAGTCTTTTGAACAAGAGATGTCTAATGAGGCGCTAGATAACAAAAAAGCTGAAAAACTGTGGGACCTAAGCGCCAAGTTGGTTGGACTCGCGTGACAAAGACGGTGCGTTTTCGTTCGTGGCGATACGCCCCGATAAGTCTTTTCTCTATTTGGAGTGCGAGTGCATGTCTAAAGGACATCAGTGAGAGCTACGCGTAAGCCCAGCAGAGGCTTGCGCTCATGCGATCGCTTCGCTTGTTGCCTTACGAGCGCAAAGCGCGAGCGCATGAGCCTTCGGCAGTGAGCCTTCACGCTGAGAACATTCATCAAACGATAAATCCTGATTCTTGCGTCTCTGCATTAACCAAGGTTTTTGTCAAGCTCATTTGAATGCGTCTCCCTCTTTATTAGCGATAATTAACAATTCTGTTAGCGAAATATGACTTAACATGTAGAACTTCCAAAAAAACGGTTACCTTGGGAAATGTTGGGTTTGACTTCCTTCTACTTAACCTGGAAACTCATAAGGGTTTCAGAAATTTACCAACAAAGTCTATAATAACTGGCGAATTCATTCTCCTTTTTCTTGTCTTCTTGTATGCATTGCGATACACCCAATAATTCTGTATTCACCACTAGTTAAAATAAATACTTGACAACTCCATCTAGAAATAAATTTATGTAGAAATTAAAATTTCTGTGAAGAGAGCTTGACAAGAATTGCTGTAGGTATCTAAATAAGAAAGTGTGGTTCTAATGCACTATAGCAAAAATAGCGTTGGTACATTTCATGTATTCACTGGTCTTATATGGTTTTGAGATTATCACTATTTCATGAATGGTGATGAGTGGGGTTTAGTGGCTAAAACACCACGAGAGCCTTCCTCCGAAATCCTAAACCAAGCGTACATTGTCAATAAGAACATCTCAATTTCAAGCAAATGAAAAAAACATCCTAATTTTTGCCTCCTTATTGACAAAAATGTCGGCGCTAGTTTTAACTAGAGAAAAATCACTGAAATCGTAAATAATATCCTTTGGTGGATACCTTAGTCAAGATTTTTCTCAAGACTAACTTTAGATGCGTTTGACATGCCTGAAATTTGCTCATGATGTTATTAGCCTAATATTAGGCTAGCAAAAAAATAGAATAGAAATTTAGGTTGACAAAAAAATTTAGATTGGGTGGAGAAGTTAAGTTGATGTACAGGCAATTTTCCCCTAACTGTTTTCTGATATACAAAGAAGACAGATTGAAGTTGAAGATTTGGCAAGCGAAATTTTAGAGAACTCAAATAGAACTTACACAGTATACAAGTAGAGGATGATATGCATCTGCAAAACTGCAAGCATAGCGGGTTTTTCCTAAAAAGGATTTACCAAGTTTTTATGACTTCCTCATCAATTCCTCAGTTTTGAAATCTATTTTGAACATGAAGATTCTAGTTAAGCCTAAGTCATGCATCCTGCAACGGCTAAAGCTGAAGCTTGGACTGAATACGCATCATCAACTTTTTGACAATGCGTAAGTTCCCCCAGATATGGCCTCCCTGGGCTGCCAAACCAATAGGGAGGACACTTCCGGGTTAGTTGCATATCTTCAAAGAAGCCATCAATGAGCCTGCTAGGGCTCATTGATGATGCAGCCATGAACGCTGAGGATTCACCATCTTACTCAACATCTGCGACAAGCGCATGTGCGTTTGTTTCACATTTTGATAGCAACTGGCAAAGATTATGACACACCATTCCAGCAAACAACAAGTTCTTGTAGAGCGAGCTTTTGAAAACTACGACTATAATAATGTCGGTAAATATTTAACACCTTTTCAACGTCAGGTGTTGCTGAAGAATTTGCAAGCGAATTTGCAACCTGAATACCGTCGGCGAATGGAAATTATGTTGCTAGCGGATATGGGGAAAACTCAAACCCAAATTTGTCAAATATTGGGTTGTTCCCAGGAAATGGCACGGTATTGGATTGCTGTAGCACAAGCAGGTCTGGCAGACAAATGGTTAGAACGACCTATCGGTAGACCGAAGACAGTCAATGATCAATACATCGAACGGTTAAAAGAATTAGTCAGCGACAGTCCACGAGAGTACGGCTATGCATTTGGTTATTGGACAGCCCAATGTTTGAGTAAACATTTGGCACAAGAATTTGGTATTGAAATCAGCGATCGCCACATCAACCGTTTGCTAAAACAAATGGGGCTTTCTACCAAACAAACACGCAATAGAGACCGCGAACAAGTCACCAACCACACGAAGGATGATGGTATTAAAATTGATGATCTTCAATCCACAGATGCGCATAATTTTCAGTTGTCATTTCATTTCATGCCGACGAGTAACTCGCTCTTAAAATGGAGCTAAGCAAATGACTTCTGTTTTTTCTCAAGCGACTCTCGGTGAAAAATTCACTGCAATTTTGAGTGAGACACTTTCACAACAAGAACTACAAAGCTGCTTGGACTCAGTAGAAATCATCGAGCCACCAGTAGCAAAGGTGTTCTGGCAAGCAACAGATGCTGTTTCTGGTATCTACATTGTCCTTGCAGGTAAAGTCAGACTGCTAGATAGCGCTAATAACCGCATCACCACCCTTTCTGTAGGAGCATCATTTGGAGAGACTACTCTGTTTCGAGAAGATAGTTTTGAGCAATACGCTGCTAGAGCTTCTACAGGCTTAAAGCTTTGCTATTTCAAGGCAGAGATATTACAGGCTTTGATGGGTAAATATCCTAACATCCGCTCTAACCTTACTAGACGTGCAGAACTGTGGGATTTGCTGCTGTTATATCAAAAGAATTCTCAACAAAATAAGAGTTCTCCCGAAGAAATGCTCAAAGCCTTGTCACTCTTCGAGAGGCATAATATAGAGACACTAGGTGAGTTGTCTGTTCCAAAAGATGCCAAATTGTGGCTACTACGTCGGGGTCAAGTCCAGCATTCTGATGGTAGCTATTTGACACCGGGTATTATCTATGCGGATCTAAAGCCAGGTAGTTGGCAAGTAAAGCAACCAACAATTGTTTACATTCTAAAGAATTCTCTGATTTCTCCAGCACAAGAACACTGGTCACAATTAGCAGAATTCACCAGTTCTGTTTCAAGTATCAATAACAATCAGACCACTTCTAAAGCATTTGCAGAACCATTAACTAATAACAATGTTATTAACAATGTTATTAACAACGTTATTCCATTTCCGCCATCAGATGCATTACCAAAACAAGAGCAAAAGGTACGACGAGCATATTTTCCTACCCCAAAGGTAACTTTCGGTCAACTGTGGGGACACTTAACCAAACGGTATCCTTTCTTTGAACAACAAAGTGCTTCTGACTGTGGTGCAGCCTGCTTAGTCATGATTGGTCGCTATTGGGGCAAACGCTTTAGTATCAACAGATTGCGGGATGTCGCTAACACCAGTCGTAGTGGGGCATCTTTGCGAGGTGTGACAGCAGCTGCAGAAAGCATTGGTTTTTCTACACGTCCGGTAAAAGCTAGTCTTGATAAACTTGGACAACAACCTCTGCCTGCGATCGCGCATTGGGAAGGAAAGCACTTCATCGTTGTTTATGAAATCACTCCCAAACAAGTGATTGTTGGCGATCCCGCGATTGGTCAACGGACTCTGACTACGGCAGAATTCAAAGCTGGTTGGACGGGTTATGCATTATTATTACAACCCACAATAGAACTCAAAGACGCTCAACAAGAGGGTACACCCTTCTGGAAGTTTTTTGAGTTAGTCACACCACACGCTTGGATACTGCTAGAAGTGTTCATCGCTTCAGTGTTAATTCAGGTGTTTGGACTGGTGACGCCTTTACTGACTCAACTGTTGTTAGACCGTGTGATTGTCCAAGGAAGTACCCTGACACTCAACGCTGTTGGCTTTGGTTTGGTGATTTTTAGTTTGTTCCGGATTGCGATGAACGGAGTGCGGCAATATCTGCTGGATCACACAGCAAACCGAGTCGGGATGGCATTGATGGTGGGTTTTATTAAACACACTTTCGCATTACCTCTCTCATTCTTTGAATCGCGTTATGTTGGGGACATTATTTCTCGTGTTCAAGAAAATCAGAAGATTCAGAGTTTTCTGACAGGTGAGGCACTGTCAATTTGTCTGGACTTACTGACAGTGTTTATTTACGTAGGGTTAATGTTCTGGTACAACTGGCAAATGGCATTGTTCGTCCTGTTAATTGTGCCGCCCTTTTTTCTGCTAGTACTTATTGCTACACCTTTATTTCGCCGCATCAGCCGTGAGATTTTTAACGCTGTCGCTGATGAGAATAGTTATTTAATTCAATCTCTGACAGGAATTCGCTCAATTCGCTCAATGGCTATTGAGCAGACGGTGCGCTGGCATTGGGAGGAATTGCTGAATAACTTGATCAAAAAAATGTTCCACGGGCAGCTGGTGAACAACCAAATGCAAATTTTTGCTTCTACAATTGAATCGCTAGTCACCACGGGATTGCTATGGTTTGGGGCGTGGCTTGTGATTCAACAGCAGCTCACGATTGGGCAATTGGTTGCTCTGAATATGTTGTTGGGCCATATTATTCAGCCTTTTCAGCGTTTGAGTACACTATGGAACCAATTGCAAGAAGTTCTCGTTTCTACCGAACGTATTAACGATGTGTTGGAAGCAGAACCAGAAGAAAATTTACAATCTTCATCTCGTCGATTATTGCCGAAGCTTCAAGGGAGAATTCGCTTTGAGCGTGTCACTTTCCGCTATCACCCAGAAAGTGAAAACAACGTGCTGGAAAATCTCAGTTTTGAAATTCAGCCCGAACAAACTGTGGCAGTCGTGGGGCGAAGTGGTTCTGGAAAAACTACTCTTTCCAAGCTGTTGTTAGGTTTATATCTTCCTACAGATGGTAAGGTGTTAATTGACGGTCACGATCTGACTGCTATCTCCCTGCGATCGCTCCGACAGCAAATTGGCGTTGTCGATCAAGACACCTTTCTATTTGGTGGTACAATTCAGGAAAATATCAGCATCGCTCACCCAGAAGCCTCTGTTGAAGAAGTTATCACAGCCGCCCATTTGGCTGGTGCAGATGAGTTTATTCAGCGACTACCAATGGGTTATGAAACTCAAATTGGTGAAGGAGGCGGAATGCTTTCTGGTGGACAACGCCAACGCTTAGCGATCGCTCGTGCATTGTTGGGTAATCCCCGCTTTTTAATTCTTGATGAAGCAACTAGTCATTTGGATAGTGAATCAGAACGCATTATTCAGAAAAACCTTAAAACCATTCTTCAAGGTCGTACTAGCTTAATTATTGCCCATCGCCTTTCCACTGTACGCAACGCGGATTTGATTTTGGTTTTGGATCGAGGCGTGTTAGTGGAAAGCGGTACCCACAATGAATTAATCGCCAAAAAAGGTCATTACTTCTACTTGAATCAGCAACAGTTAGCTCAAACAGTTTGAGTTCAAAATTTGAGTTCAAAATTGTCTGTACAGAAATTAGAACTTAGGCTGTCTGTTCATCTTGCTATCTTGGAAAAAAAACTATGCCACACTCATCTCAGAGTTCATCATCTGTACTCCTCCCACCTCAGAAGGTTGAGACTTCTGAGGTGCTTCACCATCAGACAGATACACTTGGGACAGATACACTTGGGACAGATACAGTAGGTAAAGCGAGCGATTGGTATTACGCGACTGAAGAATTGTTAGATGCTTTACCGCGAGTTTGGCCGCGTTCTGTTATGTATCTCCTACTTAGCTTGAGTGGAGTCGTCTTACCTTGGGCGGTACTGTCTAAAGTAGATGAGATAGGAAGCGCGAGAGGGCGTCTAGAACCGCTAAAAGCAACACAAAAATTGGATAGTCCAGTCAGCGCGAGTGTGACTCATGTAAACGTTAAAGAAGGTGAAAGCGTCAAGTCAGATCAGATTCTATTAGAGTTGGACTCAAATGTCTTAAAAACTGATTTAGAACAAGTTTTAAAAAAGCTAGAAGGGCTGCAAAATAAACTGGAGAATTTAGAACTACTCAAAAAACAGTTGACGCTGTCTATGCGCACTCAACAGCAACAAAACCAGGCTCAACAGTCAGCACAACTTTCTCGGATAGAACAGGCGCAACAGAATCTCAATTCTCTTAAATCTGTCTACAACTTACAGAAACAAGAAAAACTGGCTAAAGTCAATCAGATGCAGCGAGCTGTTGAGTCTAACAAGGCAGCCGAAAAGCTCGCAGGAGTGAGTTTTCAAGCTTCTCAAGAAAGAGTATCACGTTATGAACAAGCTTGGAGGGATGGTGTCATGTCTCAAGATCGTTACTTAGAAACAGATCAGTTGGCGAAAGAAAACCATGAACGCCTTATAAAAGCTCGTTCTGACACTTTTCAGACGGAAGAAAGCCTTAAAGAGCAACAAAGTGCTTATCAAAAGATGCTTCATCAAGCTCAATCTGAAATCCAACAAGCCGAACTCCGCTTGCAACAAGAACAACGCAATTACCAAACTCAGCTTTATACAGGTCAATTAGCATACCTGAAAACAGAAGAAGAACTCAAACAATTGCAAACACAAATCAAAACACTGCAATCAGAAATCAATCAGACAAAAAGCCAAGAAATATCCTTGAATATTCAGTTGAACCAACGGATTGTGCGATCGCCGATTGACGGTGTCATTTTTGCATTTCCTTTTCAAAAGCCAGGAGCTGTAGTACAAGTCGGTCAGATGATTGCCCAAATTGCAGCCAAGGGAGATCCTCTGGTGATCAGAGCGCAATTACCTAGTCAAGAAAGTGGTTTTTTGCAAGTGGGAAACCCTGTCAAAGTCAAGTTTGATGCCTATCCCTTCCAAGATTATGGAGTTGTACTCGGACACGTTAGTCGAATTTCACCAGACTCCAAAGTGGTAGAAACCAAGCAAGGCAACATGGAGATTTTTGAGGTGGAAATTACTTTAGCTCAATCTTACATTCAAAATGGCAGCAAACGCATTCTCTTGACTCCCGGTCAAACAGCAACAGCAGAGGTTATTGTCCGCCAACGCCGAGTGATTGACTATGTTTTAGATCCGTTTAAAAAACTGCAAAAAGGAGGTCTAGATTTGTAAAACTCAAGATCAATGAACAATAAACAGTGAACAGTAATAACTGGTAACTGATAACTGGTAACTGGTAACTGATAACTGATTTGTCAAGAGCTTTGAGTGATGAATTAAGAATTTTAGCTAAAAAATCTTAACTTTTGATTTCAACCAAGATTAATGACGAGGTGACACAGTGTTACAAGTTTTAAACGTATCCCAGGAAGACATTTTTTATCAACTCAAAATTTCTTGCCAAATTCCTACTTTATTGGAAGGTATTGCCACTCGAAAAATTATTCTTGATGCTGCTAACCAAGCTGGCATTAAAGCTGAAAAAGAAGAACTTCAGCAATCGGCAGATAGTTTGCGATTAGCACATAACCTCTTGAAAGCCGAGGATACTTGGGCATGGTTGGAAAAATATCATCTTTCAGTAGATAACTTTGAAGAAATAGCACAAATCAATGTCATCTCTAATAAATTGGCGATGCATCTATTTGCAGATAAAGTCGAACACTTTTTTTACGAACACATACTTGATTTTACGGGAGCAGTCACATATGAAGTGATTTTAGATGATGAAGATTTAGCTATGGAATTGTATGATTGTGTAGAAGAAAAAGAAATCACATTCCAAGATATTGTTCGGCAATATATTCAAAATCCAGATATTCGCCGTGCAGGTGGTTATCAAGGAATCCAACGTCGCACAGATTTTAGACCAGAAATTGCTGCAGCGGTTTTTGCTGCTAATCCTCCACAAATCCTTAAGCCAATAAGTACACAAAAAGGATCACATCTCATTTGGGTTGAGGAAATTATTCAACCACAATTAGATCAGCCATTATATGTTAAGATTTTGGGGGATTTATTTGCAAATTGGTTAAAGCAACAAATTGCAGAAATTAAAATTCTGACTCAGCTAAATTTAGACAGCAATGTTCAATCAAAAACAGAACAATCACAATCAGTGGATGCAGCGTGAAGCAGCATGAGAAGACTAATTCATATCATGTCCGGATGAACACTTGTAATAAGGGATGACACACCGGACACGGGACGCGGAGAGTTTTGAATTGATTTGTCATTAGGCGGACATGATATCATGACAAGACCAATTGCTGTTATGCAGGTGAGCGCGAGTAAAGAGAAAACCTAAGATTGTAAGGTGTGTTATCGAATAGTAACACACCTTAATTTGTACACATACACTTGTCTAATCTAGAGGTTTCGTATCTTTCCAAGCTTGTAGCCAAAGTTGAAATGATACGTTTATTATTTGCTCTCTGACTTCTTGATTTAATTCAATGGGGAACCACTTTTCTACTTTGAGAACGTGATAACCTAATGAACTTTGAACCGGACCAATGATTTCGCCTTCTTTCGCGTTGTTGATAGCTTCAGCAATTTCCGGTAAGAGTTCTACTACATAACGAATACCGACAAAGCCACCGTTTTCTTGGGATTTTTTACCCTTGGAGTATTCCAAAGCTAAAGCACAGAAAGAAGTGTGTTCCTCGCGCAGTATCTGAACAATTTTCCAAGCAGTTGCCAGATCAGGAACTAGAATTTGTGATAGTGCTACTCTTGCGTAGCGATCGCGATTGAGGGTATATTCACCATCTACAGCTGCACCAAATAAATATTCTTTAAGTTTTTTGTCTAAAAGTTCTACTCTAATTCCTTCTGACCATTCCTCTACACTAATACGCTGCTGGTTTAACCACGCCAAAGTTTCTTCAATTCCCCATAACTTGTGTTTCTGGCGAAAAACATCTCCAGCTTCTTGCCATTCTTCTTCGGACACATTAATTCCTAATTTTTCGCAAATGGATAAGATTAATGCATCCCGTTCAGTCGCAGCAGCCATTTCAGCAAATTTAGCAGAACGACGCAGATATGCAATCACATCTTGTTCTGTTGCGGAAGGAATTTCTGGTAAAGAAAATTCTTGATTTTTTTGCGATTGGGCAATAAGGTCTTTTGTTTTGTAAGATTCTTCCAAATCGTGCATAGCGGTTTTTACGAGTGTTTATTGTAAAATTTATCGATTCGGGTTTTTAACATCAGAAAAAAAACCGGTTTTTTTGAATCAGTGATCAGCGCTATTTAGAACTGTGGACAAAAAGTTTTTCTGGTGGAACTTCTTGGATATTGACGCGGTTGCGATGCATGTCGCCATATAAATTGAGGTATTCTATTTCCTGAGGCGTTAATTTACCCTTTTGGACAGCCTTAATCGCGGCGTCTATATGTTCACGCTTTTCCCAACCAGCTAATGCCACATCTACACAATTCTGACTCAAGGAATAGCGATATAAATCTGGGACTGAAGGTTGCCAGCATTGAGATGGTAAGCCTGCTGGAGGATGCCATAATGCATTAAACATACCAGCTGACTTAAAGGTAACGATACCTGGGCGGTGTGGATCTTTCGCATCCAAATGAGAGAAAACCTTTTTTTGAGCTGTGCGATGTGCAATGTTATGCCTAACCATGACAACATCTAACAATGAACTATTTAACCACTGCTGTGCTAAATCGTGGTCGTGGAAAGAAGCACCAATATAGCGTACAGCACCCATTTTTTTCAAACGTTCTGAAACGCCAAACATTCTTTCTATGTTTCGCTGACAAAGCGTATCACGCCCCCGAATATCATTAGAGGCGCTGATGCACTTCTCGAAAGAATTCGCATTATGTTCATCAATCCAGCCCCAGAAAAACACATCAACGTAGTCTATACCCAAGTCTACAAACTGGTCAAATAAATAAGTGGTTACTGTGTCTGGAGTTCTGATCATATAAGTGACAGTTGCCAGAACCACCTTTTCGCGCACCGAGGAACCGCGTCCGCATAATTTGCGGAGTGCTTCTCGCATAGAACTGTATAGATATTGATGCAGATCACTGGAATAGAAAAAGTAATTAATTCCTTGATCAAAAGCGTACAGGGTATTTTCACTGGAAATATGACCACCACCACCCAATCCCAAACAACTAACCGTTAAGTCAGTTCGCCCAAGTTTGCGGTAAAAAGGTAAGTCCGACTTTGGGAATCTACTGTTAGCAAGGGCAAGTTCATCCTCTTGGTTGACGGGTTTTTGCTCAGTATTGGGGACAAGATTCGTGATTTTCATAAGTTCAACGGGGTGTAGATATCCTCAGAACTGGCATTGAGATAAGGACGTTGCAATTCAATGTTTAGCAAAGAGAATTGTTGCTGAATTGATGTCATCCGACTTTCTGGAGAATTGTCTCCTTGGTGCCAAGTTTCAAGTATTGCATTCGCCACTATTTGGCAACGATTCATACCAAAACTTTCTTGTTCTCCAAATTTTTGGTCTGGTTCTTCAGCGAGTGCTAATCCTGGTGCAAGAAACTTCGTAAATAAAGGCACTTCAGGTTGAAAATGAGATTGATTTTGTGTGTATACTCTCTCTAGTACAGCACGGAAAATTTCATACTTGTTTTTATCAAAATAAAGCACCGCAGAGTCGTAACGCCCATAATCTTGGGGGTTGTATAGCGCCTTAAAGTTGAAGGGAATTGGGATGGCGTTCAGTTCAGCAGTTAAGCTATTCATGACTGCAACTGCGCCTTCAGTTGTTAAGTTAAAGTAAATGCGTACGATATTTGCTTCGCGATAGGATCCTGCATTGCTAACTGCCATATAAAAGCCGCTTTGCACCAAATTCTTGGGCATTTTGATGGCTACCACGTCACCTATATTTACGGTTTGGTTTTCTGGTGGCAAATGGCGATCGCGTTCGATATGCAGTGTCAATCCTCCATGTTGTACCGCTATTGCCCCATCAGTTTCTTCTTTTACGACTATCCAACCGGGGCTAAAGTACCCTTCACCGGTATTGCTTTTATGCAAGCGGTCATAAAACGCTATATCTACACCTAAAAAAGTGTTATTCTCTTCTAAATTCTGGTTCAGTGCTAAATTCGTATCATCTGTATCTGTATCTGATGCCAAGATACGTTTGAGTGAACCGTTGTAATAAGTACCGTAAAGAAAATTACGCAGTTGCACATTGAGATACTTATTCTGCAAATCAGAGGGCAATTTTTGAAAGCGCGCGACAGCCTCAGATGGCAACTCTAAGGGTTTGTAGTCTGGATGACGAATACACACATGAGATTCAATCTGCAGCTTATTTATGATATCTTGCAGTGATGTCTGCACTAAATCAGGCGCAGTTTGTGGTTGAGTTTGCAGCGAATTTAATAGTTGCATGGGTGCTTGGTATGTCATTAAGCGAGTGGAGAGAAGCTTGTGGGAGTGAGTTCTGATGCTTGCTTGCCAAAAATCGTTGGGATGGATTGTTCGGGACGGCATAATAAAGACTTAGCCACCTGAAGCATACAAATCCCACGATTGCCAAAGGATTTTTGGTATTGAAGGGTTGCTTGAATAATGCTAATCAACGACCAACCCGAAAATTGCACCACTCGTCGCAAGAAATCAGGGCGACGATCTAAAATTTCTTCAAAGTGGGTCAAATAAGCAATCACTAAAGCACTCAGGGATGGTTGCAATTGTTCTAGAGGAGTTATTGCTAAGCGCAGAGATTCATCGATACTCATCGCTTTACCAGCCATCAAGCTGCCCAACCAAATATGTAAATAGCTACCGATAAGAAAACCTAAATCGAATGCTGGATCTCCCCAACTGCAACGTTCCCAATCAATGATTCGCAGCTTGCTATTATCGGATGATGACTCTTGAAATTCAGCCTGCTCCCAATGAGTGGACAATAAGATATTGTTCAGCTTCAGGTCATTGTGTGTCAAACAACAGGAGTTTAAAGAAGAAGCAAGTTCTGCGATCGCTTGCCCCAAGCTGTCATAACGTTGATAAAGAGCAAAGAATTTAATTCCATCAGCGGGAACCAAACCAAACATTTCTGGACCAATACGTTCCAACCTTTTTACCAAAAAATGAGCGACATCAGTTACTTCCTCTTGCTTTCCAGAGAAAAATTCTTGATAGTCTTTACGCTCAAAAGTTAGGCGATGAATTTTGGCTAGAATAGTACCCAGGGCAGTGGCAATTGCGGGCGGGAAGATATTTTCTTTGGCGTAGAAATCGATTAAGTCGCGGTAATCATTCAAATAATTAAAAACAATGATGGACTCTTGGGCATCAAAATAGAGCGCAGCCGAAATTGAGTCACGAATCTCGTTTAATTCTGGAAATTCTTTGAAAAATTCATGAATTCGCCACTCTCGTAAAAACTCCCCTGCTGTTTCACCATCTTTAGCTCTAGGTTCTTGCTTGACAAGAAGTTGACGCCCCTCTGGCAAATTCAGTAACAAGTTAAAGTTTTTGGCGTGTTTTCTTTCTATTTTACTCTGAGCCTCTGCTTCTGAAGAACAGAGTCCCTGCTTAATCAGATACTCGAAAACATTTAAAGAACTTAATACAAATGCCATAAATTCAAACTATCAAAAAATACAAAAACAGGTTTTTTAGTGTTGATTTTTTGATAACACCAAAATGTATAAATTGGAAAATCTTTCTGTTTTTTACAGATTTTTATGAAAAAAATATAATCTAAAGCTTTTACTAAGCTTGAGATTATCTCTTTCTTTTATCCTTAAGGTAATGAAGCTAGCAAGTCAAGCTTTATGCATTTATTTTTCAGACATAATTCCCACAGATGTGTCTAAAAAACAAGTTGCCCTCTTCTTAATATCAGACTACAGTTGATTTTATATAAACTTTATATTTTGTTCTAGAAGCAGAGCAGCAGTTTTGTTATCTAGGCTAATATCTTCTGCAAAAATAGCACGATCATTAACCGGAATGACTATTTGTGATTGAGTATAAATTGACATACTTTCACTAACAACACTGACTATCAAACCTCCCTTAATCTCTCGAATCTCCTCGCTTGTTAGCTCATGCAAAAAGCTTTCAGTATCCTCGAATAGTTCTGAACCCACTGGACGACGTAACTGAGAAATTTTAATGCTAGACATTCTAATCCTCTCTTCATGAACTTGGTTTAAGAACTGTCTATAATTTAATTTGCAGACTGAGAACTAAAATCCTTCATTATTAAGAATAATCGGAGCTGAAACAGCTCCGATTCTATTTGACTAGTCACATTAATATGTACCAGTAACTTAGTACTGCATTTCATAAATTCGTATCGCCATAAAGCTTTGTAATTGCGCTGAGCGCGCAGTCATCGCAACTACGAACTATGACGCTACGAATTTGTGCAATGTTGTATTTAGGTACAAATGTGAGTAACAGCGAAGAACAAGACTTAAATGTATGAAACAGTTAATTTACTTGCTCTCTATGTCTCATTCAAAAATACTAAATAGATTACCAAGTGACGTTTTTGGTGACATCTGTTTTCACTTGAGTGATAACGCTCTGTGTTTGAAGTGATACAGTTTGAGAGTTAATACTGATCACAGAACTGGTAACGTCACTTCCACCTTCTCCACCAATTGCCATGGAAACTTCTTGTTCGTTCAATTCGTTAAGGTAGCTTTCAGAATCTTGGAACAATTCAGAACCAGCTGGACGCAGTTCAGAGATTTTGATAATAGCCATGTTCTTTCTCCTGATAAACAATAGTGTGTTTGGTGATGCAAGGATTTAACATTTGTTTGTTTCATCCTTGATTTCATAATGAATGATTTCAGTTAGAAAAACAAGCTTTTTTGATCTACTTTTTTGGCACAATTATGGTTATTTTGTCTTCAATTTTAAATATTTGATAACAATAATTTTTATCAAAAAAAAGCTGAAAATACTTACCAAAATGACATTTTAAGATGTTTTGGCAGTGGAACTAGAATATTTCTGTTTCATGAATGAGAGCAAACCTTCAAGTGGAGATATCTATTGATGTAATTGTAGATCTCAGTCAGGAAGCAAGTTTGAGTCATAGCTCTGAAATAGACTATAGTGAAGAAATTTTGTCTTTTTAAATTCAAAAAAGAAAAAGTAGAGATGATTCAACAAGAAAACTTACATATAAACACAACAATAGCCAGGTTTTTCAGATAAACTTGAAAAACCTGGTTTCTATGTAAGTCTTAAAGAATTGTCTCTACTTTGTTTACGTTTAGTCAAAAGAGATTAGATTTTTAAAAAAAATTTCTTGACTACCTCAATATCAGGTGATATGAAATTTTAATGACTCGTCAAAACAATCGATTTCTACCTTATGGTAATACAGGGAAAATGATGTCTCGATAAAAACAATACTGTTCAGATAAAATAACTGTTAAGAACGATAGCCTTTGTAGAGACGAGCTATTTGAAGCGTCTCTATATCCAGACAATCTTAATAAAGACTTTAACTGAACAGCATTGTCTGCCAACAATGGAGTTGAAATCTAACTATTTCATAGAATACAACTATGACAAGTATTCTCATGTCAGCGAAGAAGCTTTATTTATTTTTCACTTTAATTTTAATATCTACATCGTAGTAGTTGGTAATAACACTCTCCGAATAAATCGATATACTATAGGTGTCTATACTAAGAACAGTAGGATCACTATCCTTGTCCTTACCTCCAAAAATTGACATTTCCGAATCGCTTAACTCATTGAGGAAGCTTTCAGAATCTTGGAACAATTCAGCACCAGTGGGACGCAGTTCATCTATTTTGATAATCGCCATTTTTCTTGTCCTCGTAACGAAAGAAATTGTGGGTTGAGTCAGGCTATGATAAAACCTTTCTGGTGAAATCATTGATAATATCATTCCTGAAAAAACTCATAAACTCAAGCTTTTTTTCTCTCTTTTATAGGCACAATTAAAGGTGTTATGTCTCTAAAATTCAGTCAAAGATTGAGAAGTTCCACAAACATCGCAATCCTAAATCATAAGCCCTCCCTTGCCCGCTGCGCGAATGAAAAATGAGAAACCCGGTTTCTGGCAAAAACCGGGTTTCTGGACTGCGGAAAGTGCCGTAGGCATTCCCATCAACAAGTGAGAAGTTCAACAAATAAATATACCAACAGTCTGAAGTTTTTAGTTGAGGACATTTAAATATAAGTTATGCCAATTTGAAAAAAGAATGCGACAGATACACACTCCCAAACCCTTGTTATCTTAGGCTTTCTTCCGGATTGAATGTTAGCGTAGCGTGCCGTAGGCAGCGAATTTTGAATTGGTATTATGCCACCTCTACCATATCTCCTACAGTTAGAAGGCTTTGAGCTAAAGCAAGTTTTCATAACAGCTTTAGCAGATATTAATCAAAGAGTTTTGTCTTTTTCAGGTAATTGTTTGGGTTTACAAGCTAAGAGATGATTTATAAAGTAAACCTTAAATTGTAGGGTGCGTTAAAGCAACGCGTAACGCACCACTAGATGCGGTGCCCTGCGGCTCATATCAAGTTCGGATGATTAGTTATCATTGCAGTCCTCGTGTTACCCCTCCCCAACCCTCCCCGCGAGCTCGGGGAGGGTGCCCGATAGGGCGGGTGGGGTATTTCGGGATTTATAAGTGATTAAGCGAACTTGATATCATTCCTACTCTCTAAAGACGCTTCATACCTTAC
>NZ_QMEA01000058.1 GCF_012912105.1 Brasilonema sp. UFV-L1 | reverse complement strand
CGCCAGGTGCGGGACTGTCGGGAAACCCGCAAGGGCGCACTGGCTCCTTTGTCTGATTTCACTGTTTTCCAAGACGAGTACCCGTAGTAATAAGGCTGCCGACGCATTGTCCCCTAGCCCTTTCAGGGCGGCTGCGCCAACGGGGCGCTGCGCAAACGTGTAAGACCCCCGTCCCAATTTTTTTCGTGTAAGACCTCGACACAGATTAACCAGAAAGGCTGGCTGTCTGGTGGTACGTGGCGCGACCCTCGACCCAAATTTTTAGGGGACAATGCGTCAGGATTAGACCAATTCAGACTCAAAATCCCTAGTTTTTGGTGATAAACTTTACCAATTAAATGAAAAAATTCTGAGTTCATGACTGATGACTAATGACTCTTCAAGCAGAACGACAACCTAAATCTGCTGTTTTTTGCCTATGGTAAGTTTTAGGGCGGTGGGTGTAACAGACTTTAATCTCTTCTAAAGCTAAGAGTAAATCTTCTCGTCCACGAAAACCTTCCAAACGCTGGCGGACTATGCCATTTTCAATCAACACTAAAGTCGGCAGTGATTTCAGCTTATATTTTGTAGCCAGTTTAAAATTGTCATCGGCGTTTACTCCCACTAATTTAATTTGGTCGCCGCATTGAGTTTTAAATTGTAACAACAAGGGGTGAATAATTCGACACAATCCACACCAAGGTGCTCCAAAATTTACTAAAACAGGAATTGGAGATTCTAAAACTTCTTGAGAAAATGTCCGCTCACTAACCGACAACACCATGACGCCTCTGGATTTATATAGTTTTGATATCAAAACTAACTGTCAGCAGGGGGGCATACGTTGTCAAAATTCTGTAAACATTGTCTACTGCAACGCTGACCAAAAAATTCAGTAATGTATTCAAGATGGTAACTTTCTCAAATTTTTTACTTTTAATAGTCGCGATTGAAGCTGTGTTTTTCGCCAATCTGCTGTTAACCTTGCCTGTGTACCAGGCTTACCTCCAGATACCTACGACAATACATGAAGTCGTTTTCCTTTGTGAAACAAAGGGAGAGACTTTCTTTTTGGCGTAGGCTCCGCTGGAGGAGCTAGATGCTCTTGCACAAGTATTGAGGATTTTCTCAAGTATTTGGTCGCAGTTGGCTATCTTGTTTTTCACCAATTTTAATCAACTAAAGCCGATTATAGAAAAGAAAATGGCGAATTATCAAGTTTTTTAGTCTTTTGGTAGTTGACTAGCAATTTCCCAAATTTACAATTTCAAAACGACTAAGTACACCCCCACTGACAGCTACTTCAGTTCATCGTACATTGATTTGGTAGCAGTTGATAAGATAAAAAGGATATTTCATCTTATCAACATCTGTTGATAAATACGATGATGTTAAAATCATATATTAATTTTACCTGTTGCTTGCAACAAGAAAGGGTGTGACCACCAAAGCAAGAACACAAAAATGACAACCCCCAGATAAGCTGGACGAAAAAACTCCTGCCACAAGATGGATTGACGACCATCAAGAACAGCCCCAAAAGGTATGATAGAAGTGCGCTGTTTGACTTGAACAAAGGCTTCTCCATAGCGATGAATCAAACGGCGTTCACCATGCCATACTCCAAATAAATGGTGTAACACCAACCCAATTGAAGTGACAAGAGTAAAACTCGTACCTAGCCAAAGGGTGTGAGCAATACACCAGATAATCTGTCCCACCATCTGTGGATGGCGAGTGATCCGAATAATTCCTGTTTCATAAAGATGGACTTGAGGCTTTTGGACAGCAGCAATTTCTAGTAGATTGAAAGTAGCAGGATACAAAAACAAGAACGAAATCGCTGACAACGCCCAAACAAATTGCTGTACTCCCGGCAAATCTTGAACATTCCAGAGTTGCAACCCATCGTAGCGGTGGTTAAAAAAGTAAATAATCAGTATGACAGCCAACGGTAGGCTGCTCAATGCAAAAAGAATGCGATAAAGCCTACATCCAATAAGCTTTTCTGCCCAAGGGCGCAGGGCTGCACCTCCACTATGAACAATTGCAAAACCAAAGAGTAGCCCTAGCATGACAAAATGACTAAGGGTCAACCAAGTCTGCTGCATAATACACACAAATGAAGTAATTTAAAGAAAGCCTAATATTAGTACAACGAATACCACAAACTATGTAAAAAATTTATGGCAGGATACCTGCTCCCATAGAGCATGTGCGTTGGATGAACACAAGTTGATAACCAACATCCGCACCAGAAAGATAAAATCACCGGATGAACAAGCTACCGTCTGAAGCTAAGCCAACTCTGATTAGATATCTTCTTGCAAAAAAAGATTTCTTGCAAGCAGAGAACTCATTACTCAGAACTGCTGCGACTCAGAATGAACAAAAAAAAGAATTCTTCTGTGTTCTGCGTTTCGTGTTCTGCATTCTGCCAAGACGAAGTAACAATTTTTGCCAGAGATTTATTGCCCACCTGAAGTTAGTTGCGACTTCAGATAAAGAAAATTTATTGCAAGAACAGCCTTTGACTGAGCAAATTTGTTTTAACAATACCACGTGGATACTTTTTGGGACTGATAAACCTCCCTCAAATATTAGGTTACAAAAAAATCTAGCTCTGGGTAAATCCGAAAATGAGGTACAACAACAAGCCAGTCGTCATAGCCAAGCCCAAACCATACTAAAGCACCAAGGAACTCGTTGTGTTGAATGTAGATTAGTGGCACTCTCTCGAACAGGTAAACAATTTACTACTGATATTAATAACCATATTACGAAACAAGTTGTCATTGGCAAGAACTTCATTGATCTGGAAAAATTGACTTTATTTTTGAGTGTTTTTGCTTTGTTAGAAAGTATTTTATTATACATTTTTGAGGAGCAGAGGATAGGAAACAGCAGACAGTACTATCATCTGTACCCTGTTTTTTATGACCATCAACGTCGAAAAGCAAATGTCTCTCAGTCCAAATGGTCGTATGCTGAATTAGATGGCTTCATCCACTATAAAGTTGTCATGAATAATTCTTCAGCAATGAAAGTGGATCCTGACTATTGCAGTCAGTCTTATTCTTGTTACGGACATACAAACAAACACAATTGTCTCAAGCAAGGATTAACGATTCACTGTAACAGAAGCCGTGGGTTTGAGTTATGTGCAGATTTGATTGGAGGGCAAAATGTCGCAATGAGAACGTTGTTATTCCGGCAAGACGATTGTCATGAAGAAATTCTTGTCACAGTTCGTCCCCAGAAAGTTTCTCTATTCTGGGGCCACAAGACGATCGTCTCTGGTTCCAAAAGAGAGCGTAGAGGGGTGTATCGGATTTTGAAACGAAAACTGAAAAGCCTTCAAGGTTTTGAAACTGACAATAGAGTTGAGACAAAATTCCTCTCAAAATATACTTATTAGAGCTGGAAAGTAAAAAAGATAACTTTTATGAGGAGCACTCAGAATGCAAAATACGGAACTCCAAATATCCCTACTGATCAATCAGTTACCAGTTATCAGTTATCAGTTTTTTATGATTGCTGCCTACTGTTGACTTGCAAGCCATTTGTACAGAAATCCTCAAGCTGATTTATAACTCCTAAATTCTGAGTTCTTTCTTGGTGAAGAAGATATGCGTCTTTTCGAGTAAAGTCTCCAAGTTTAAGATGCAATAAATCAGACCCTGCTGTGAAGGCTTTTTAAGCTGGTTTGTTGCTGTGCTGCTCATGCTCAAAGTTTGTGGGTTAAGCCTTATGTCTGACCTTCCTTTCACTTTAGATCAGTTACGTATTCTCAAAGCGATCGCCGCAGAAGGAAGCTTCAAGCGTGCTGCTGATAGCCTCTATGTCTCCCAGCCTGCCGTTAGTTTGCAAGTGCAAAATCTAGAACGGCAGCTAGATGTTCCATTATTTGACCGTGGAGGACGTCGCGCACAACTAACCGAAGCTGGACATTTACTTCTGAGCTATGGTGAGAAAATCCTTAGCCTGTGTCAGGAAACCTGCCGCGCTATAGAGGATTTACAAAATCTCCAAGGCGGTACTTTAATTATTGGTGCCTCTCAAACGACTGGCACTTATCTTTTACCCCGAATGATTGGGATGTTCCGACAAAAATATCCAGATGTGGCAGTGCAATTGCATGTCCACTCCACCCGCAGAACTGCTTGGAGTGTAGCGAATGGGCAGGTAGATTTAGCAATCATCGGTGGCGAAATTCCCGGTGAACTCGTGGAATCTTTGGAAATTGTTCCATACGCTGAGGATGAATTGGCGCTCATCATACCCGTAGTCCATCCCTTCACCAGACTTGAAACGATTCAAAGAGAAGACCTATATAAATTACAGTTCATAGCTCTCGATTCTCAATCTACTATCCGCAAAGTGATTGACCAAGTATTATCACGCTGTGACATTGACACACGCCGTTTTAAAATCGAAATGGAACTGAACTCCATAGAAGCCATTAAAAATGCTGTGCAATCAGGTTTGGGGGCTGCTTTTGTCTCAACCTCAGCAATTGCTAAAGAGTTACAAATGGGAGTGCTACACCGTGCTCCCATCGAAGGTGTAATTGTTAAGCGGATGTTGAGGCTGGTTTTTAATCCCAATCGTTACAGATCTAAGGCAGCAGAAGCGTTTAGTCAGGAAATTCTACCGCAGTTTGCTACACCTGGATGGAATCTGGAAGTGTTAAAAACGTCACACAAACCCATAATGGTCAGTGCAATGGATCTAGGAGCACATAATTCTGACGATGATTAAGATGTAGTCATTAGTCATTAGTCCATAGTCATTAGTCAAGGACTATTGACTATTGACCATTGACTATAGATTATGGACTATGGATTTTTGACAAATCATGGAAATTTACTGCACTCGTCCACGCTGCCCTCGCCCACAAAACCATTTTCCAGATTTAGATGATCATGCAACTCTAAGAACCGCGCAGCAAAAATACTGTACAACCTGTGGAATGCCACTGATTTTGGTGGGACGCTATCTACCAAAAAGATTACTGGGACGGGGCGGGTTTGGAGCAGCTTTTTTAGCACGCGATCGCTATACTCCAGGAATGCGCGAATGCGTGGTGAAGCAATTTCAACCAGCAAATAATTTAAGTCCGACTCAGTTGCAACTAGCACAAGATTTATTTGAGCGAGAAGCAGTTGTTTTAGAAGAGATAGGACACCAACATGAGCAAATCCCCGACTTGTTTGCTTACTTTCCAGTGATAGTTCCTAGCTTGCAAGCAGAACAGCAAGAGCAGTTTTTTTATTTAGTACAAGAATATATTGACGGACAAAATTTAGAGGAAGAGCTAACCCAAAAGGGCAAGTACTCAGAACAAGAAGCTTTGGAAATCCTGCGAGAAATTCTCAAGGTACTCAAGTTTGTCCATGAAAAAGGCATTATTCACAGAGACATCAAACCTTCTAACATTATGCGCCATCGTAATGGCAAACTTTATTTGCTAGATTTTGGTGCGGTCAAACAGGTTACCAATTCTCCGATTGGAGGATCTACTGCTTCTACTGGTATATATTCTATGGGATTTGCTCCCCCTGAGCAAATGTCTGGAGGTCAGGTCTTTCCATCTACAGACTTGTATGCTTTGGCTGTAACAGTCCTGATGTTACTAACAGGCGAAGTAGAAATAACTCAGCTATTTGATGCCTATAGCAACCAGTGGAAGTGGCAAAGTAAAGTCACTGTCAGCCAACACTTTGCTGATGTTCTGGACAAAATGCTCTTAAGCGCTGCTAATCAACGCTATCAGTCAGCGCAGGAGGTTCTGGATGCCCTTGATAAACCTGCACAGTCTCTAGCCCCTACACACATTAATCCCCGTCAACCCTCTTCACCACAGCAGTCACAGCCACAACCACAGCCAATCCAATCTCAACCACAACCTCCAAAGCAGTCACCGGTTGGCTCTCGCCCCATACAACCATTTTCTATACTAGAGATACTGGGTGGGGCAGCGTTTAGTGGGTTTGAAGGCGGATTGATTGCAGTGACTCTTTTTGGTTTGCTGCAATCACCAATAATAACTTTCACTGCTTGCGCCCTGATTTTAGGAATACTGATTTTTGCCCAAACTAGGCGCTGGATTGAAAAATGGGATTTATTAATTATTCCAGGTATTACTTTTGCAATTATATATTTTTTACCATTTTTGCACAGTGGTCTTAGTATTCAGCAAATAATACTGTTATCTATCGTCTCTGGATTAGTTGCTATCGCATTCACGGCTCTGTTTCGTCTTATTTACAAATTATTATCTCTGCTGCTGTAAACTACTTTCTGTGCTAATACCCGTTTATGTCTCAGAAAAACGAAACGCTTAGCCTTTTCTTAGCCATTATCGCAACCCTTGGCTTAACCTTTGGCGGCTTGTGGTTTCTTATGGAACGGTGGGCTCAAATAACTCAAATAAATAAAAACTCAACTAGTTCCACTCCTGTTGTTAACCCCTCGGTGAATAATAACTCAGTTAATTCCTCTGCTACTGCAAACTCTACGGCGACCAGTTGTAGCGTGTCAAATCTACCAGCAGGGACATTCAACTACGGTGGTAGCACAACATGGGCACCCATTCGTAAGGATGTAGACTCTGTGCTTCAAAGCAGCTGCCCTCAGTTTATTTTACGCTACGTTCAACCTATAGTTGAAAAGCCAGGGTCTGGAACTGGTATTCAGATGTTGATAGATAATCAACTCGCTTTTTCTCAGTCTTCTCGCTCAATCAAGGGTGAAGAAAACCAAAAAGCTCAACAAAAAGGATTTAGTCTTAAAGAAATTCCAGTAGCTATTGATGGTATTGCGATCGCCGTCAACCAAAATCTTAACATTTCTGGTTTAACTGTCTCTCAAATCAAAGATATTTACACTGGCAAGATAACCAACTGGCAAGAGGTGAGTGGTCCAAATTTGCTTATTGTACCATACACTCGCAGCAAAGAAGCAGGAGGTACAGTGGAGTTCTTTGTCGAAAATGTTCTTAATAAAGAGAATTTTGGTAAAAATGTAAATTATGTTAGCACAACTACTGAGGCTCTCAGAAAAGTGGCTTCGAGTCCTGGCGGAATTTACTATGCTTCTGCACCAGAAGTTGTGCCTCAGTGCGTGATTAAGTCCCTGCCAATGTTAAGCAAGTCGGGGCAATTGGTTACTCCCTACCAAGAACCTTTTGTACCTCCATCTGAATGTCCCACCAAGCGTAACCAGTTGAATGCTCAGGCGTTTCGTAGTGGTGACTACCCAATTACACGCAATTTATTCGTCATCTTAAAAGAAAATAATCAAATAGATCAGCAAGCGGGGGAAGCTTATGCAAATTGGCTGCTTACACCTCAGGCTCAAGAGCTGATTGAAAAGGCTGGATTTGTCAGAATTAAGTGAACAGTTTCATTATAGAGTTTTTGTCAACCTTGATACACATGAGTTAACTCAAAGCTGTTTCAAAGTTTTCAAGCCTTGATGAATTTCTGATTGTTAAAACCATTTGTGCAAGACGTTTTGGGTGGTCAAGTTTGCCTTGCTTAACGTGGAGTTTATGCCCACAACCACCCAAGCCCTGCAAAAAAGTGGCTGGTCGTCTTAGTAGCATGTACTACGCTTCTGCCCTAGAGATTGTTCCTCAATGCCCTAGATGAGTTTTGCCTTTGGGACAGATACAAAGGCAATTATTGCTTGCTAACCAAAAATCATTCGTCCTCCCTTTTGAATGTTTTGGTCAACCGAACGTATTGAACATTGAGGCTTTCCGTATCGGAAAGTAGATAAACCGTGTGCAATCTGTTTGTGGTGGTCAAACAGATTGTCAATTCAAGCAGTCAGTGGGTGTCCCTTTTGCCAACTTAACTGCTAGCTGAGCAGGGATATCGAATTCATAATCCAAGTCGGGTTTGTGAAAATTCGCTCTCCACTGCATTCGGTGTTGCTTTAGCTGGCTCTGTTAATTGACTCTGCTGGCAAGCAAATGAGATTGTCGCCTTGAGTAAGGATTAAGCCACGTTGACGCAATTTACCCATTAAGCGGGTGACGGTGACGCGAGTCGAGCCGATCGCGCTGCCAATTTGGGCATGGGTGAGGGGGAAAGGCAGGCAATAACCGCGAATCACGTCTGGATCGGTGTCGCTCATTGCCGGTTCTCCATATTCCTCAATTAACAATGTGAGGAATCCTAAAAGTCGGTCAATCGTGCGTCGTTGCCCTAGGGCACTCAGCCAAAGCAGCTTGCGCTGGTGCTGATATCTAAAGGCATCCATCACTTCGCGGCGGAAGTGAGGCCAGTTATCCAAATCGTGCCAGTACATCCACAGTACAGCAGTTTGGTCAACATGAGCATAAGCCTGGAGCGTAAATGGTGACTGAGCAACAATTTCAAATGGTTGCCCTGCACCAACAAACCCTAAGAAAGCTTCTTCGGGAGTTCTATTGATGCGTCGAGATGTTAGCTGACTTGCAGTTGCACTAACTTGGGCGGTTCCTACCATGCGGATTGCACCCCTTTGCACCAAATACAGCAATCCAGGCCGGGCTGGAATGCGCTCATCTTTGCTAAAGGTGCGGCAGCGATAGTGTTCCTGAGCCCAATCAAGAATTCGTTGCCAAGTCAAGAAAGGACGTGATGCCTCAGAAAAGGAGGATGGAGATTGCATAGGTAACAAAGAGCGTTTGGCTGAAGACAAAGACGTCATAAACAAAGGTGCAAGGAGTGTCTTCAATGTTGGCACAAAAGGCATAAAACCGAACAGTGCCAGCCATCCAAAAGGTAGAAAGCATAGCTTCTACTCTTTTGTTATACTTCTTACTGTACAATGATGGTAGTAAAATTTACTCTAAATTCATTAAATTTTGCATTTTTCTAATTTTTCTTTTTTTAAAATTAAGTTCTTTCCTAAGACAGATGACATTAAGTCAAGACATCTAGCTTATCGTGAATTAACTGAAGAGTTATGTGTAGCTAAAGTTACTAGTAAGCGAGGATACAGCAGTTAAACAGTTAGTATACAGCAGACTAGAGAGAGCATTAAGTACTTATACTAGCTCTAGAGGAAAAAAAAGCATAAAATATAAAAACATTCCTCTATCTCAGGGTAGAAATGAAAGAAAAATTGTTTATATTTCCGGTTTAGCTTTGCAGCTAGCAAAGCTGGAAAAATATCCCGTTATGGAGATTGCCAATGGCATAGTTTCTCATATTTCAGCAAACGATGACAAAGATTTCGACATTCAAATCGTTTCTCCTGGCTGGATTCATTTGGAAGTGACTCACCCGCTTCTGGCTGCTTGGTTGCAGAAGATTGCTGTGGGAGGAGGTGTTGAGTTCTTGAGTCGGGCAGTAGAGGAGTTCTTGATCACAAGAGTTTCTTCCTCTGGTTCCTTATTCACTGCTCAATATGCTCATGCACGCTGCTGTTCGCTCTTACGGCTAGCTGTTCACGAGGGATTGATTAAACATAGGGAATCAAATTTTGATGAGTGTCAGAGCACTAAGCCAAGCATTTTGTCAAATATTGTGACTCCCAATCCTATTCCTTGGCTCAACAGTGATCAAAAACTGCGCTTCAATCACTCGGCTTGCTATCTCCTCATTAACGAGTTAGTACGAGTCGTAGACAAACTAGAGGAGCCAGATTTTGTTCAATCATTCAACTGGGAAAAAGCTGCGTTGGATTTAAGTCGAGTGTTTGAAACTTTTTGGTGTAAATGCCGGATTTTCGGCGAGATAAAAACTGATTCACCAGAACTCGCTCAAGCCAGAATCGGATTGGCTTTGGCTACACAGTCTGTATTGAAGTCTGTATTAGAAGAAAAATTAGGTACTTTTGCTCTGTGTGAAGTATAAACCATCAAAGTCTCGGGAAAAAATAAAGTTTCTTAACAAACATTGACTCGTCATATTTCCTAGTGTATATTATCCATTGTGTGAGGAGCGAACCAGCAAGAGCACCGAGACGAAACACGGCCAGTCGTCGGTGCTCTTTCTGATTTTATAGTTTGCCAGTTATGAATGATTACCTGTGTTTCGTAGTTTCAGAACGAACAGTGAAAAGTTAGGAAAGTTGACATTTGTTAGAGTACGTAACATCCCAGCCAATTAAGATTAGTAAAAGAGCTAGAAAGGTTCGTAAATCGCCACAACGCACCGCAACAAATTGTACTTCGAGCCAAATTTATTTTTTTGGCAGATGTAAGGAAAAACTTAACCGTCAGTAGTCAAGGAATTGAACATTAGCTCTATTCCCCCGTCCGCTGTAGTATTGTTTTCAACGCTTTCAAAAGCAGAAAAAACATATTTTGCGCAATACTGGTACAAGAAGTTTTACACAGAAGACAAGGTATGGAAATTCTTACGACTGATACCCCCCTTCTAGAGTGGACGGGGGATGCTTTAGCAATTGGATTATTTGAAGATGCTGTAGAGTTAACTGGTGAACTGGCAACTTTAGATGAAAAGTTGGCTGGTAGTATAAAAGAGCTGATTACCGAAGAGGAATTTAAAGGAAAGCAAAACAGCAGTGTTGTGACGCGAGTGGGTAGTAATAGCCCAGTTCGTAAAATCATACTGGTAGGTTTAGGGAAAACCGAAGCTCTAAAACTAGAAACTTTGCGGCGAGGTGCAGCTAGCATTGCTCGGTTGGCGAAAAAGCAGAAGTGCAAAACTCTGGGGATTAGCCTACCTATTTGGAACAACGACGCAACACAAACCGCACAAGCACTTGCTGAAGGAGTTCAGTTAGCGCTATATCAAGATAATCGCTTTAAATCTGAACCAGAGGATAAAGGACCACAAGTTGAACGAGTCGATTTACTAGGACTAGGTGGACAAGAAGCAGCAATTAGCCGTGCCAATCAAATTGCCTCTGGTGTATTCTTAGCACGGCAGTTGGTCGCAGCTCCTGCGAATTCTGTGACACCAATTACTATGGCAGACACCGCCACCCAAATTGCCTCCGAACACGGTTTACAAATAGAAATCTTAGAACAGGAAGACTGTGAAAAGTTAGGCATGGGAGCTTTTTTAGGAGTCGCAAAAGCTTCTGAGTTACCACCTAAGTTTATTCACTTAACTTACAAACCAGAAGGGACACCTAAACGTAAGTTAGCAATTATTGGTAAAGGTTTAACCTTTGACTCTGGTGGACTCAACATCAAAGGAGCTGGTAGCGGTATCGAAACCATGAAAATTGACATGGGTGGTGCTGCGGCTACTTTAGGTGCAGCAAAAGCTATTAGTCAACTCAAACCAGATGTTGAAGTTCACTTTATCTCGGCTGTGACTGAGAATATGATCAGCGGTCGTGCTATGCACCCAGGTGACATTTTGACTGCATCCAATGGCAAAACGATTGAAGTAAATAATACCGATGCGGAAGGACGTTTAACCTTAGCAGATGCTTTGGTATTTGCTGAGAAACTAGGAGTCGATGCAGTTGTTGATTTAGCCACCCTCACAGGTGCTTGTGTCATTGCTTTGGGAGATGATATTGCTGGTTTATTCTCTCCTGATGATGCTTTAGCTGGACAGCTAGAAAAAGCTGCTCAAACCTCTGGGGAAAAGATTTGGCGACTTCCAATGGAAGAAAAATACTTTGAAGGGCTAAAATCTGGTATTGCGGATATGAAGAATACAGGACCACGTCCTGGTGGTTCAATTACTGCTGCATTATTCCTTAAGCAGTTCGTTAAAGAAACTCCTTGGGCGCACCTAGATATTGCAGGTCCAGTTTGGTCAGACAAGGAAAATGGTTACAACGGTTCCGGCGCAACTGGCTTCGGTGTTCGTACTCTAGTTAATTGGGTGCTAGGCGATAGTTGATGCAGCGATCAGCTGATCAAAAAGTGAGGAATTGAGGGCTTTGTTCCCTCTTTTCTTTATGAACAACTACTCCCTTCTCGCCAAAAGATTACCGATTTTAAAACCGCAGAGGCGCTCCAGAACGCACCAGAAAACACACTTCGTTTGATAGGTAATCTTACATTGGGAAGGGAGTAATTGGAATCTCAATAAAAAATTCTGTACCTTGTCCAGGTACCGAGTGACAATATAGCCTTCCACCATGCTTGTCTACTACAATCTGGTAACTGATAGACAGCCCAAGCCCTGTACCTTTACCCACAGGTTTAGTCGTAAAGAAAGGGTCAAATAGCTTGGAACGAATTTCTTCTGGAATACCAGGACCATTGTCAATGATTCGGATTGCAATCCAGTTTTTTGAAATGACCTGAGTGCAAATGCGAATATAACTAGGGTTAGCTTTGATATTCTCAAATCTACGTTGCGAGTTGTACTCATCCAAAGCTTCAATCGCATTGGCAATCAGATTCATAAAGACTTGATTTAGTAGACTAGGGTTACACTCAATCAGCGGTAACAAGCCATACTCTTTAATGACAGAAATTTTTGGACGTTTATCAGTTGCCTTCAAGCGGTGGTGTAGAATCATTAATGTACTATCAATACCTTCATGAATATCAACTTTCTTGATAGCAGCCTCATCTAAGCGAGAAAACGTGCGAAGAGATTTAACAATATCCTGAATTCTTTCCGTTCCCATCTTCATAGATTTGACGAGTTGAAGAAAATCTTGTTTTAAGTAATCCAGCTCCATAGCATCGATTTCTGTTTTAGCTGATGGTGAAAGATTAAGATAATGTTGCTGATAGAGTTCTACCACTCTTAATAAGTTTTTGGTGTACTCCTCGGCATAAACAAGATTGCCAGCAACAAAGCTGATAGGATTATTAATTTCATGGGCAATACCAGCCATCATCTGACCCAAACTAGACATTTTTTCAGTTTGAATGAGTTGTACTTGAGTTTGTTGCAATTTTTGTAGCATTTGTTGCAGTTGGATATTTTTCTGTTTTAATTCCTTTGTCCTTGTCGCAACTCGAATTTCTAATTCCTGATTTGTTTTTTCCAAGGCTGCTTGGGCAACTTTTCGAGCTTTTAAGTATTCTTGTAACAAGCGCAATACTAAAAGCCATGCTGGGATGAGCATTGCTAAACTTAAAACTGATGCCAAAATTGACCAAAACAGTTTTTTTCGATATTCAGTAACTTTTTGATGCAAGTGAAACACAATAGTATGGTTTCTTTTCGCTACACCATCGGCATAGAAGTGTTTTTGAGTTGTATATTCGTGACTTGACAATAGTCTTTGTGCTGCTTCCTTTTTACCATTCCTTACTAAATCAAAAGACTGATACTCTATTTCCACCAAGCGCTGATTAGCAGCATCAACTTTTTTAGCATCCTTATTTTGATATGCTTTTGGAGCCAGCTTAACGGATTCCTCAATTGCAGCATTTAGTTTGGGTTCAAATTGACGATACCGTTGTTCCCAAATAGGATTACCTGTAGCAGCATTCATGCTTGCTGACATGGTTAAAACTTCATCAAAATAGGTAATTCGGTCACTTATACTTTGTAATTTTAATTCATTTTTGATAATACTATTGAAGTTATAGTATGCTTCCCAAGTAATCCAAGTTTGAGGCAAAAACAATAATAATGTCAGCACGACTGTTACAGTAACAAGTTGAGATGGAAGAAGTTTAAATTTCTGACATAAGTACATTTGAATTTTATGGTCCTAGATGTATGAGAATCAACTCTTAAAAAGATGAGTTTTTAGCATAAAGTTAATTTTCTTGACATGAACACCCAAGAAATATGTCCATAAAATTATGGAGTAAATATGATAAATTACTATATAGATATTGTTTTTTCATGCGAAAATTTTCTATATAAAAATAGAAAATCAAGAATTCTTGCCCAATAATCTTCCAATAAATGACAGTTTTTTTAGGTTTTTCTAGTAAAAAAACCCAGACAATCAATATCTGTTGAATATGCTGATTTTAGCTTCTTGTCAGCGATATTATAGTTGCACTACAGCTAAATCAAAAAAGCCATCCATAGACTCCTAAACAGTGTTAAACACATATGCCCATTAACGGAATGTAACAGAAGCTCTGATCAATTTTGTGTACGTCATGGAATCTTTAGCTCGACTCAAGGTATTTCGTCAAGCTATGTATAATAATTTATGTAAAGTACATGACGTAACTTTTGGGCTAACTGATGTTGTCATATTTACACGCAAAGTATATTTTTTAGGGAACTTATTTCTTTGTACAGTGTTTAGACGTAAGTGGTCAAGTGTATACAAGCATTAGTGTATACACTAACCAATATGAGCACCCTAAGCTCTATGCCTATGGCGTGAGTCATAGGCATAGAGCTTAGAAGGTTTCACTTCCTTTCTGGGTGTGCTTTTTCTTCTGCTGAAGGAGTTCCTATGCGGTTAATGACTGCGATGAGCTGGTACAAGCGTCCTAAATCTCTTTGATTAAAGTACAAAACTAGGCGGGGTAGCTCAAAAGTTTCATCCTGAGCTTCTTGTGGTAAGACCTGACTTTTTTCAATTTGTCCTGTGACAAGAATGTCGCTGAAATCAGCATTGAGTTGTTCTAGCTGTGTATCTGATAACTCTGATTTCAGACGAATAACCAGGCGATCGCCTACGTAGCGGCTAGAGTGATAAACTTGGTAAAAACTGGTAATCGCTTTACAAGCCACATCCAAGTTATCTGTCACCGTGTAAAGGCTGGGATCATCAGGACTCACTAAACCTTTTTGCACCAGTTGCTTGTCAATATATTCGCTCCAAGACCGCCAATAATTGCCTCCAGGGTGATCAATTAAAACCAAAGGTACTGGACCAAATTTACCTGTCTGGCTGAGAGTCATGCACTCAAAAGCTTCGTCTTGCGTACCAAAACCACCTGGAAATAAAGCTACAGCATCACTTTCTTTGAGGAGAAACAGCTTCCGGGTGAAAAAATACTTGAAATGAATCAGCTTCGGATCTCCCTCAATGATTGGGTTTGCTTGTTGTTCAAAGGGGAGCTGAATGTTTAAGCCAAAAGAGTTTTCTCGTCCAGCACCTTCATTACCCGCTTGCATAATTCCGCCACCGCCACCTGTCATAACCATAAATCCCAATCGACAGACATCGCGAGCAAATTCATATGCCATGCGATATTCTGGTGTTTCTGGCGATAAACGAGCCGAACCAAAGATAGTGACTTTACGAACATGTCGATAAGCGTAAAACAGCTGGAAACCACGCTCCATATCTGTTAAAGCAGAAGACAATATCTTCCAATCGAGGCGCTCAATTTCTTCACTTTTTTGAGCCAGACGCACTATAGTCGCTAGTGCTTGGATAACATACTGTCGATGCTTTGAAGTCGGTAAGTGTTCAAATAATTGAGCGATATCCGCTTGAAGAGACTCTAATGTGTCAAACGACGCAGATGAAGTCATGAGAACTGCTGCCAAAATGGCATTACATTTTATCTAAATTTCATGTGGAATTTATAAACAAGGACGCCAGTCCGACAGAAATTGCTAAAACAGAAGGCTTATGCATCCCCTCTGGGGAGTTCGGAGTCTCCCGGTGGGCTTTAATTTAATGTTCTTCAATCAGTGGAGACTCAAGCCCCCACTAAATTATCTTCCCTTTTGCCTTTTTTTTAACTCTTAAGTACTTTTTGACAATAAAAAGCACCTTTGGTTAAAGATAATCCAAGGCGCTGCTGACGGCTGTCGTCGCCAACCTGTCTTGTTGACACTCTTCTGCCTAAAGGCTAGGAGATTCTTAAGACTTCGCAGTCCTAATATCCTGAGTCATCAGGTTCCCAGGCTCACCACGTTTGCACACAAAGTGCGTAGTGATACGCCAGGTGCTTCAACCGGGGGGACCCCAACGCCAGATGCCTGCGCCAGGGTTACCCTCCCGCAGCACTGGCTCGGCAACGCACTGGCTCATCTCCTCAAGGTTGTTTCGGGCGTCTACTTTCCCGCAGTCCACGGGTAGGTTTTTAAATCTTGTACTGATGTCCCTATTGTATTACGGCAGCTTAAAAGCTGCAATCAGCTTTCATCCGACGCCGAAGTCCACGCACTTTGTCTGGAAGGAAGCGGAACCTTATTAACAACACTCGAACTCGCGACGCTTTTTCGATCAACCGAGAAAGGTTCTGCTTCCTTCTTGTGAGACCTCGACCCCGGAAAAATAAGCCAGCCCAACCCCCTGCGGGGAATTCAAAATTCACGCATTATAAATTCAAAATTAAGAAGTGATTCACAATTACTCTTTTTTGAACTTTGAGATTGCTTCGCTTCACTCGCAACGCTACGCGATTTTGAATTGTTCCGGGGCTGGCTTATTTTTCTACGTGTAAGACCCCCCTGGGCTAAAGCCACAGGGTTTTCAGCATTCCCCTTATAAATATCTGTCTGACTGCTTTGGCTAATTGTTGTGTTATGGATGACGTAATAGGATTTACGCAGCCGTAGGGTGAATCAAAAGGGTATCACGCATTGCCGTTTTAACATCATCCGCTACACTTTTTTGTCTTGGACATAGTTAAAAATCAACACAGAGCCTAATCATTCACCCGACAATAATTTAATGTTTACTTTACAAATTACCGCTCACAACAAAGTACCTCAGCGACGATAACCCAATCGCCCGCTCGCTGCTAAACATTGCCTGAACCAAAAAGGCGAGCAATCTGTGGAGAGGCGATTGTTGCCACTCCACTGTTTACGAATGTTTATCTGACGCTTGAGCAAATCGAACATTTTTTGGCAGTTTTTAGGTGGTTATATTCAACAGTTATTGATTATTCAGATAAGATGCGTTGATTCTTCCGTTGGAAGTCAGAGTTTTTCACGTCTTATTGTGGTGCGTTTCAATCGGGGTTGTGCATCCCCGTTTGAAACCTGAATAACTGTTTACTGTACACAAGTGTACTGATTCAAAGATATTTTTCCAAAGTGTTAGCTAGCGTTGTTTTTGGTACAGCACCGACTACCATGTCAACTTTTTGACCACCTTTAAAAATCATTAATGTGGGAATGCTGCGAATGCCATACTGGCTAGCAACTTGGGGATTTTCATCGGTGTTGAGTTTGACAACCTTGATTTGATTTTTGTACTGTTCGGCAATTTCTTCAACGACAGGAGCGACCATCCGACAAGGTCCGCACCAGGGTGCCCAAAAGTCTACTAAAACAGGAATTTCGCTATCTAGTACTTCCTGTTTAAAGTCAGAGTCCTTAACTTGTCCAACTTGTTCGGTTGCTGACATGCCTAAAACCCTCGCCAATTATTATATTTGAGTTTGCTGAAAATTCTACCATAGCAAAAACCACTGCCAAGCAGTGACGGCTAACTTTTGCATATAGATTTTAAACTCATTCAAAAATAATTATTAAGGAACCGCCCGAACATCGTCCGGGCGGAGTGTGGTGTGAGGAGTGAACGGAAACATGCGTCTCCGCTATCTCTATTCTAGGCGACATATAGGATTTTTCCAGTCATAGTTTAAGAGTCTGGAAAAATTTCATTAACAAATTCGATCTTTAGCTTCAGGCATGGAGCGTGAGCTTCGCTTCAATTTTAAATCAGCCCCTAACCAGTATCTAGCTCCTTCATTTACCCATACCTAATTGTTGTGCTTTTTGATAAACTTTACCTTCCGTTAACAAAGAAGGAGCAATGACAACTTCAACTTGTTGCATTTCTTTAATATTTTTTGCTCCCAAAGTACCCATACTTGTTTTCAAAGCTCCCAAAAGATTATGAGTTCCATCGTCAAGTTGTGCTGGTCCAGTGAGAATTTGCTCCAGGGTGCCAGTGGTGCTGACACGAATGCGTGTACCACGTGGCAAGACTGGACTAGGAGTTGCCATGCCCCAATGATAACCTCGTCCAGGAGCTTCGGCGGCTCTCGCAAACGGAGAGCCAATCATCACTCCATCTGCACCACAAGCAATACATTTACAAATGTCGCCACCTGTGATTAAACCACCATCAGCAATAATTGGTACATATTTACCACTTTCTTGGTAATAATCATCGCGTGCAGCAGCACAGTCGGCGATCGCCGTAGCTTGTGGTACACCTACACCCAGTACACCACGAGATGTACACGCTGCACCAGGACCAATTCCCACCAGTACGGCGGCTGCACCTGCTTTGAGCAAATTGAGAGTCACTTCATAAGTCACACAGTTTCCCAGTACCACTGGTATAGGCATTTCTTGGCAAAATTTTGCCAAGTCGAGTGGTATCACAGAATCTGGTGAAAGGTGTGCAGTAGAAACCACAGTTGCTTGTATAAAAAATAAATCCGCACCAGCTTTTGCCACCACAGAACCAAATTTGCTTGCTCCTACGGGAGTCGCACTAACGGCGGCGATACCACCTTGTTGTTTAATTTCTCTAATCCGTTGTTCAATTAATTCCGGTTTAATTGGTTCAGCATAAAGTTCTTGCATCAAGGGAACAAATTCTTCTTTGCCAACTGAGGCAATACGGTCTAAAATAGGTTCTGGATTTGCGTAACGAGTGTAAATTCCTTCTAAGTTCAGGACGCCCAATGCTCCTAAGTGTGACAAAAGCACAGCCATACGGACATCTACTACGCTATCCATCGCACTCGCAATAATTGGGATTTTGCGCTCAATATTGCCAAGACGCCACTGAGTGTCTGCCAAACTTGGATCGAGTGTTCTATTACCGGGAACCAGAGCAATTTCATCAATGCCGTATGCCCTGCGAGCTGTTTTTCCCCGCCCAATTTGAATATTCACGCTTGATGCTCCCAAATCTGTTTTAGATAGGGTATCAAAATTATGGGAGCATTTGCAGGGGTTTTTTGGATGAAACCCCACTAGGCAACGCCAGAACGCACACGACGAGAGAGAAACACAGTTGCAATTGTCTGTCAAATATTTTATTCAGTCAATCTTGTAGGGCTTTGTGCCTTAGCGTAACTTTCTGCACGGTTACTCATTTTACTTCACACTCAGTGGTAGCGTTAAGTACAAAGTGAGTCTCACAAGCGATCTGCCGAAGCGCGTAGCGTGCGCTTTGCGCTCGTAAGGCAAGCGTTAGCGCAGGCCCCCTAAGGGGCTAGCTATCGTCAGAAAAAGTTGATTCAGGATAAGCCTTCTCGCACTCTTGCCTTGAGTACCTTAGCAGACAAAATACCACCTGAGTTGTTACCAGAAGCACTTTCGGCTGCTAAAACTATTCAGTCTGACTGGAAGATATCAAGGCATTATTTCCAGTTATCTTTGCATTAGGTGGTGAAGCAGCAACGGCAGAAATTGCCCGTGCAATAGTGGATGTGGCGCGATAGTGGCGGTGAACAGACGCAGAAATTTAGTATTTCTTGACAAGGATTCTATTTTGTGAATACAGGCGTTGAAGCCCGGTTCGTTATCAAAACCTGTGAAGAATTTACGCCCGACTTAGTTGTAACCACTAAATCAATCGTCAATTTCAGCTGTAAAGGTTAAGCCGCTTAGAGCACAGAATTGTTACAATAATTTTAGAATCCATATCAGATTAGAAGTCCTTGATCCAATCTGAAACTCTAGAATTACTTGAATGGTCTCGCCTGTGCCAGCATTTGTCTACCTTCGCGGCAACAAAGCTGGGGACTATTGCTGCACGCCATCTACAAATTCCTGCCTCGCAAACCCAAAGTGAGCAGTTGTTAGCACAAACAAAAGAAGTCTACGAACTGGAAAGCCGCCTCGGTACAGGGCTTTCGTTTGATGGAATTCAAGATATCGGTGATTCCCTAGAACGCGCAGAACTGCAAAGCATTTTGCTGGGGGAGGAATTGTTGGCGATCGCCACCACTGTTGCAGGTGCGAGAAACGTACGCCGTGTCATCGATAACCACCCCGATTTAACAGTATTGAATGCTTTGGTTGCCGATTTACGAACCTATCCAGAATTAGAACAAGAAATTCACAGATGCATAGACGAAAGAGGGCAAGTCACTGATCGCGCCAGCCAAAAACTCGGTGAAATTCGCACTTCCTTACGGCAGTTACGCAGCCAAATCACTCAAAAACTGCAAAACATATTACAAGTTAAAGCAAATGCCGTCCAAGAGCAGATCATAACTCAAAGAGGCGATCGCTTTGTTATTCCCGTGAAAGCGCCTCAAAAAGACGCCATACCGGGTATTGTCCACGACACTTCTACCTCAGGCGCAACGTTGTATGTAGAACCAAATTCTATCGTTCCATTAGGAAACCAACTGCGGCAACTCATTAGAAGAGAGCAAACAGAAGAAGAAGCAATCCGTCGCACATTAACAGAACAAGTCGCAGCAGTCAAGCCAGATTTGGAACGGTTGCTAGCAATTGTCACAACCTTAGATTTGGCATTGGCAAAAGCGCGTTATAGTTTGTGGCTAAAAGCAAATCCTCCACGCTTCATTAACCGAGAAGAAAATGAAAGTATTACCCTAAGACAGTTGCGTCATCCGCTTTTGGAGTGGCAGTATAACCACGAGCAAGGACATTCTGTAGTTCCCGTTGATTTGCTCATTCAGCCACAAATACGGGTAGTTACAATAACTGGACCAAATACTGGGGGAAAGACTGTCACTTTGAAAACCCTAGGTTTGGCAGCATTGATGGCGAAAGGCGGTTTATTCGTACCTGCACGCGAACCAGTGGAATTACCGTGGTTCGACATGATACTATCAGACATCGGTGATGAACAATCCCTACAGCAAAGTTTATCTACTTTTTCTGGTCATATCCGCCGCATTAGTCGAATTTTAGAAGCAATAGACGAGGACAAGGAAGCAGGGGGAGAAAAGACTATCCCATCCTCCCTCATTCTTCTCGATGAAGTGGGTGCAGGAACAGATCCGGCAGAAGGAAGTGCTTTGGCAATATCGCTCCTACAATATCTAGCAGACCATGCCCTGTTGACGATCGCCACCACTCACTTTGGTGAACTCAAAGCACTGAAATATCAAGATGAGCGGTTTGAAAATGCTTCTGTAGAATTTGATGAAAGTACGCTTTCACCAACTTACCGTCTTCTTTGGGGAATTCCTGGGCGTTCCAACGCCTTGACGATCGCCCGTCGCTTGGGATTAAAAGCAGAAGTTGTGGAAAAGGCGAAAACGGAACTAGGAGGCGCAACAGATGACGTAAATCAGGTGATTGCTGGGTTGGAAGCACAACGCCGTCGTCAGGAAACGAAAGCAGAAGAAGCACAAGATTTGTTGCAGCAAGCTGAGCGTTTATACAAAGAGGTATCCGAGAAAGCCACAGCATTACAAGAAAGAGAACGAGCTCTGCGTGTCTCGCAAGAGGTGGCAGTACAGCAGGCGATCGCCCAAGCCAAAAGTGAGATAGCTCAAGTGATTCGCCGCTTACAGCAAGGTCAACCAACAGCACAAGATGCCCAAAACGCAACAAAAGCGTTAGGTGAAATCACAAAAAAATTTATACCAGAGCCGCCTCCAAAAGCAAAAGTGGGATTTCTTCCCAAAGTCGGCGATCGCATCCGTATACCGAAGCTAGGGCAGACAGCGGAAGTCTTAACTGCTCCTGATGAAGATGGAGAATTGACTGTCCGCTTTGGAATCATGAAGATGACGGTGAAGCTAGAAGACGTAGAATCATTAGATGGTCAAAAAGCTGAACCAGCTGTTAAGGAAACTAAAAGCCGACCAGAGGCAAAAATTGTAACCTTGACAGAAACTCCTGCAATTCGTACGTCTCAAAATACAGTAGATATACGCGGACGCAGGGTAGCAGATTCAGAAATCATCTTAGACAAGGCAATTTCAGAAGCAACAGGACCAATATGGATTATTCACGGACATGGCACGGGTAAGCTACGCCAAGGAGTTCATGCTTTCTTGCATCAGCACCCCAGAGTTAGCCGTTATGAAGCAGCAGAACAAGCTGATGGTGGTACTGGTGTGACAATTGCCTACGTCAGTTAAAACGTCAAACAATAGAGGACCGCAAACCCGGTTTTTGAAAAAATCCGGGTTTTTATGAAAGTCACAAGTATAACTAAGAGAATGGCTTGTAAACAATTGCGCTACTATTAAGTAGCAATTGGCTACCGGCAATTATTTATGTACTAATGTTTATTGTTACTAAAAAATAAAAAAAGCTATTTGTGTTTAGCAGATAAAGCACAATTGATAAAGCCTATACTTTTTTCAAAATAGTTTTTTGTCATAGAGTTTAAAACAAACACCTTTGCTGTTGACCAAAGTAATAGAAGCCGTAGCTCTCGGCTTCGGCTAATAGTGATGGGAAACCAATCTTAACCCTTAAGAGTCTGGTTTCAAAATGGGTAACAGCAACCGCTCCTACTAGCCTGATCACCTATGCTAAAAGTTATGCACTCTGCCGCCGATTCACCCGCTCCAACTTCTCAGTGGGAGGATTTAATCAAGCTTCCAGCCCCAAACTCAGTTCATTGGGACAATATTAAGACTCAGCTGGACTTAGTGCTGTTAGCGTTAGAAACTTTGACTGGCATTGGCTCCGAGGCAATGCTACAAGCGGCAGTTAATCTGAATCTAGAGTCAAGAGTGCCAGACCGTGTAGCGTTATGGCGACTGCGCCAATCCAATCCGCTACGTAAAGGTCAAGGAGGACGAAAAAAACTAGATGTGGAGGAAGCTAGAGCGCTTGTTTTAATTATTTGTTACCTTGCTAAACAGCACCAAGAGTTAATTCGCCGTGCTGTTGGGCTTTTAGAACAAATGGCGGAAAACAACCGCGAACCTCATCAGGCTGCTTTGCTTGGAGATTATATTGATGCTTTCTGCAACACTTACCAAGAGCGGATGGAGGAAGACACAACAATCTCCACTGATGAACTAACCCACCTCGCACTGAAACTGCTGATAGATGTACTTTTTTACAGTGGACCTGGTGGACATCGCCGTCTGTGGCTAGCACTTATCGACCGTTCAACCAAATTCTAGATTTGAGATTTGAGATTCTCTGATCAAAAATCAAAAATTAAAAATATTCTGCTCGCAGTTTCTGCCATGCCTGTATCAAATTCTGTGATCCGTCGGTATACACCGCCCACCTGCACGCTAGAAGTCTTAGCGCAAAGCTCAGCTTTGTCTCAGTGGACAAATAAATCTGTTTTGAAGCAGCTACAGTTTGAGCTTCGCTTTGATGATCCGCGATTGCCAGAGGAAAAAAGAATCGCAATTAGAGGTGACAGCGACCAGCTGGAGACTTTGTGTGCAGTGGTGACAGGCTACGTCCAAGAATTCATGCAAATGTCTCCTGAAAGCTTTTGGGCAAATTTCTCAGGGGCAAGTTTCTCACGAACAGAGGATGTAGACGTAGTATCTGATGAGACTGAACTGGTTAATTTTAACAACTTCCCTTCACAAGAAACTCAAACGATAAACTCCTTTACCCGCACACCACACGCAGATATACAAATCAAACCTAGCAATCACTTAACTCACAATCTGTATCTTGGTTCTTTAGCAAACCCAGTATCTGGTAATGTTATTCAACTGAGTTTGCTGCAATTATTTGATTTAGCAACAGCTCTGGATGAATATTCTGCTGATGTTATGGCGTTACCAGATACGACGCCTCGTTCTGCAAGAAGAGGAGTACCTGCTTGGGCACCTGTTGCAGCTGTTCTCGTGATAGCCGTGGGTTTAGCACCAGTCACTTGGCAATATGCTAACCGTGTCAGACAACAAGAGGCAGCCAGAGCAAGAAAACAAACTTCGCCAGAACAAAAGATTGCTCTAGAACCCTCGCCTGCACAGCCTTTATCCACACCAACGGCTCTACCTACATTCGCTCCCTCAAATAGTTTCCCGCCACTTCCACCTGTGGGTTCGACTTCATCTGTACCCACTTCCAAGGTTTCTCCACCGATAACTCAATCGTTGCCGAGTCTACCTGCTACACCATCGTTGCCGAGTGTACCTGCGACGCCTCAAACATCTGCCAAATCCACACTTTCTTCTGTGCCTGTGCCCAAAACATCTCCTACTCTTGGAGGAGTCTCTCAAGCACCATTACCACCTTTAGGAACTACCCTGAATATCCCTGGAACAACAAAAATTCCAACCCTCTCAACTTCCCCATCAAACACAGTACCAGAGCAACAAATTGCTCTTCAACCCAAACCACAACCCAACGCTGCGGCATTAAAGCCATTAATGCCAAAGAGTCAGTCTTCTTCTACATCAATTGAAAAGAATACCAATACCAATACTACACTTAATAATTTACCGAGCACAAATAACACTCCAAATGACTTAACAGCTTCGTCAGCACCAGCAACCTTACCCGAACCCACCGCAAGCAGTAGCCGTGAACCAGTTTATTCACAGCCAGGCACTCCTGAACGAAGTGTTGGTACGGATGCATTAATTTCTAGATTGCGGGAAGCTCGAAGAAGTAGGGCAAATCTTTCCACAGAAGTTGCGACGACTAATACGGGTCGTGGTAATGATACACTGTTTGATACAGTTCAAGTGTCAGAAGCCCGAGATGTATTGAAAAAACGCTGGCAACCACCTTCAGGGTTGAGCCAAAGCATTGAATATAGTCTAGTAGTGGGTATTGACGGCAAAATTGAGCGAATTCTACCCTTAGGAAAAGCTGCGAGAGATTATGTTGACCGCACGGGCTTGCCTTTAATTGGTGAACCTTTTGTTTCTCCCAATAGAAATGGACAAGCTTCAAGAATCCGAGCTGTTTTTAGTCCTGATGGCAAGGTGCAGACCTTTCCAGATCAATAACACCAGATCAATAATGAAAGAATAGGAGGACTCATCAAACTAGTCCTCCACCAGCCCTGCAAAATAACGTGAAACTAACTTGAAACTAACTTGAGTTTAATAACGGGATTTTTTACGGGTCAGTTTTTGCTTTTTGCGTCGCCGTTCAGCAGTCGTCACTGCTCCTTCTACAGGGTATCCAATCAAGGGTATGACCTGATATTTGCGCTCTTGTTCTAAATTTTTCAATTTGGTGTAATTAACCCAGTGGATGCAATCAACAGGACAAGTGTCAATTGCCTCTTGAATAACTTCCTCTGGATCGGCATCTTGACGAATCACACGCGATCGCCCGTAATCTGGTTCAATATAAAACGTATTACGGGCAACGTGGGCACAGTGTTTGCAGCCAATACAGGTAATTTCGTCAACATAAACACCTTTTTGCCGCAAAACTCCTCCCAGTTCCGGTTCTAAACCAGAACGTTCTGGGGCGTCTCGTAAAAAACCGCCCAATTCTGGTTCAAAACCTGAACGATCATCTTCCCTTTCTTCCGGCGACGGCAAAAAATCAGACATTACGCACTCCAGCGCTGTACGACTAAGCGAATGGAACCATCTTCATTTTTTTGTTGTTCAGCAACTTGAAATCCAACACGAGCAGTTTCTTTAACGACTGTATGGTATGCGTATCGCTGTGTCACTTGGCGTAAAAAACCTTCAACTGATAAATTTTGTTGCCAATATTGTAAGTCAGCAACCAATTCGTATTCTTTGCCATTCCATCTAAACCCGATATCGTAACCATTTTCTTGCTCAATGGTGACTTCGGCATTATGGGTTTGACCGCGATAACCACGTACTTCACGTGAACCTTGCTTCCAGTCTACACCTAAATCGCTCAGTGCATCTTTCAAGGAATCAATGTTACGGATTTGGGTTTTAATTTGGCTAAAGTGTGACATGGTGGTTGTGAATGAAACTAAAGTATGTTTGAAAACTTACCAATCGCTGAAAGTGGTTTGCGTATTCACCACACCCGATTGCTGGACCTTGGTAGCAAAGTATTCTGAGGTTGGCTCGTGCGTTAGTACATGTCCTAGCTGTGCTTCTATCGCTGCTGTAACTTCAGCACACGAAGCACCCACAATGCCAGTGACTTTTTCTTGTACCCGACCGTCTGGATAAATTACGAACTCTAAAGTCTCCATGCTTCTTGCCAACCAAAATACTAGGCTTGGACAGTAGTGCTGTAGCAATTGACTATAAATGTAGCCATTTGATACAGAATTTTTCCTTAGCTACAAATTTGCCATTTGTTAATTAATGTTCCATCTCTCAAAATATATATCTCAGAAACTTAACAAAAGTTATTATTCTTATTAGTTCTTACATTCGTTATTTGTAAGTTTCCCTTAATCTTATCTATTTAGTCAAGCTAAAAATTCAACTTGTCATTTCAGTGGGGAAATGCCTAAAAACGGGCATTAGCAGTAGAAAGAGGTGTATAAATAGCGATAATTTTTGAAAAACTTTATCATTATTATCGAAAATCATCTAATTCTCAGCTATAAAACTAGCCAAAGTGTATGATCAGCTATGGGTGTGTACTCAGTAGCAAGAAATCCCAAACAAGGACTGCTAACGGTACTTCACGCTCTTATTTAACTCTCAAAAGTTGACCATGAATGCAGAGCAAGTGACAGGTTCTACTCATCTTTCCAAAGCGATGCGCACAGGAGTGCTGGGCTTTGGCGGACTGGGGCAAGCAGCTGCTAAAGTACTCGCCCCAAAACGTGAAATGCTTTTAGTCGCAGCAGCAGACAAACAAGGCTACGCCTATGCTGCTGATGGTTTAAATGCTCAAGAATGCATTGCAACTTATCAATCTCAAGGTTCAGTGGGTTATTTAGAACCCCTCGGAACTTTAACAAATCGTAGTGTAGAGGATTTAATAGAAAAATCTTATCCTGTAGATGGATATTTTTTGGCGTTACCAAACCTACCCAATGATTTCATCGCCTCTGTCGCGAGGCAATTTATCAAATCTGGTTGGCGCGGAGTCCTAGTGGATGCAATTAAGCGCACTAGTGCTGTGGAACAACTGCTGGCGATGAAAGAAGAACTGCAAGCAGCAGGAATTACCTACATGACAGGATGTGGGGCGACACCAGGACTCTTAACAGCAGCAGCAGCATTAGCGGCCCAAAGCTACGCCGAAATTCATCAAGTCAAAATTGTCTTTGGGGTAGGAATAGCTAACTGGGAAGCTTACCGCGCCACTATCCGCGAAGATATTGCCCATATGCCAGGTTATGACGTGGAAACTGCTAAGGCAATGACGGATGAGGAAGTAGAAGCACTGCTTGATAAAACCAATGGCGTGCTGACTTTAGAGAACATGGAACACGCTGATGATGTGATGCTAGAGTTAGCAGGCATTGTCGGGCGCGATCGCGTGAGCGTTGGTGGTATCGTTGATACACGTAACCCTAAAAAGCCCATTAGCACCAACGTTAAAATCACTGGTCGCACCTTTGAAGGTAAAATTTCCACTCATACCTTCACATTAGGAGATGAAACCAGTATGGCAGCAAACGTCTGTGGACCTGCCTTTGGCTATCTTAAAGCTGGCATTAAATTGCATCAGCAAGGTATCTATGGATTATTCACTGCTGCTGAAATTATGCCTCAGTTTGTGAGGTAATTATTTCATTTAATGATTTATATTTTGTCAGCTGGGTTTTATTTTTCAACCCAGCTTATTTATTGAACTTTGGAAGTTAGACAAATCTTTTGTCGTCGTGTCGTAACCACCGAACATCTCGATATATTCAACAATAGAAGTGCCAAACTCATCGTCAGATACTTTATCTTTAAGTAAAAGCTCTACGACTTTATCAGGACCTCTCAAATGTGCCCCTGCTAGAATACCAGAAAGGGTTATTGTTATTGCTCTTGACTTACCTCTATCATTAAAGGTCTTTTTCTGATTAAGATAATTGTTTATAGACTTACCTTGCTTACTAAGAATATCATTGATATCTTTCCAATACACTCCAAAAGCCTCACGAATCGCTTCTTCTTGGACATGAGGAGAATTGAGAAATTTTAATTTGCTATCAATACCGTTCTTGTTTGTCCATTTACCTCGCCAGTTATTCTTATTAGCACCACGTCCATAATAAACATCGGCTTTATAGTAACCAAGACGAATCAGCAATATTTCCCCAAATTGATACTTACCGATAAATGAAAGTGGGTTTTCAAATCGGTACTGATTTGGATCTCCTGATGAAAGTCCTGTTTCACGCACTCCAAGTGCTTCCAGCATATCTTGGAAACTTCCCTTGCTTTTATCAGACTGCTTTTTTGGAGAAATAACGACTACCATCTCAGGTTGAGATGACTTAAAGTTATTTCTCATTAATAAAAAATTATTGTGATAACTTAGACTCAGGAAATTGCCATTTTTATAAAGTAGTTGACAAATTATCAGTAGTGTAAAAGACATAGTTTTTGCAGCAATAAACTGAATTTCATTGAAAACACTTAGCACAACTTTAGACTTAGTTAGTGTGTATCAGTTGTTGTCTATGTATTATTTATTACTTGACGAGACTTTGAGATCCGGAAAAAGCTGATTTGCCAATGTATTTACTATATGTATTTTAGAAGAGCCTATCTTCATGACGTTTTTATGAAAAATTTACAAGTCTTTCAACACGAAGATTTACGAACAAATAACATGAAGAAAAGCGTTCACTTACTTTTTGTTAATGACTTGTATTTAACCGTATACTAATAATCAGTAGTTCAATTACCTATTATTAAAATACAAAGAAAATGGATCATTATGAAGAGACGCAAAAATTTTACTTTACTGCATAACCAATTGGTAATTTCCGGAGATTTTTTACTGGTCATTTTTAGCATATTAGTTGTACTAATAGCTACACTTTATCCATTGAAATTCTACTTTCCAGAGAGTTTTTCCCTAGCAGAACTGGTTATCAGTTTTGACAATACAAGCTTTTTTAAAGACCAAGTCAACAATATTTTGTTGTTTACGCCTTTAGGTTTCGGTTTCACCAGTCTCTTACAGAGAACAAGGATGAAAGCGACAAGTCAATTTCTAACAGTGATACTTGTGAGTGCAGGTTTATCATTGACGGTTGAAGTTCTGCAAGTTTTTCTGCCTTCCAGAACACCTACTCCTGCTGATGTTTTTAACAATACCATCGGTGGATTGGTGGGTCTACTCTGCTTTTCTTTATGGAACTCACAAAGTTTTCTATCTACTTTAATGCGTATAGAAAATAGTAGAGCCAAGAGTTCTATCAAGAAATTAACACTATTTTTTATTGGATACATACTCATATCCTTTATTATTTCAATTGCTTGGCAACATACAACTACTCTAAGCAATTGGTCTTTGAATTATCCACTGTTGATTGGTAATGAACAAACAGGTGATAGACCTTGGCAGGGATATGTTTCAGAACTTTCTATTGCTGATAGAGCTATTTCTAAAAATGAAGTTTCACAAATCTTGAATCATAAAAATGACAGTAAGATTCTTGGGAAGTCTTTGTTAGCTTCTTATCAATTAACTGGTGAAAGAACTTATCGTGATAACAATGGTCAACTTCCTGATTTATTGTCGCAAGGACAATCATCAGATGTAGAAGATGAAAAAGGTGTTACTTTGAATGCCAGGCACTGGTTAGCAACACCAGAACCTGTCACCTTCTTGAGTAAAAGAATACGTGAAAGTTCCCAATTTACAATCATTACTAACATTGCTACAGCTAATACAGTTCAGATTGGACCAGCACGCATAATTTCACTTTCAGCTAATCCTCTTCATCGCAATTTTACACTAGGACAGCAAGGAAGTGACTTAGATTTGCGAATACGAACACCGATTACTGGAGCAAACGGGACAGACACAAAATTAAGTATCCCTGGTATTTTAGCAGATACTCATCTCCATCATATAGTTATTACTTATTCTGGGGCGACTATTCAAGTTTATGTCGATAAATTACAAAATTCCTACTCTTTTAATCTCCTGGAATTGGTTCCGAAAGAGCAGAAAATTTTTTACTATGCACTGACTTTTATCCCTCTTGGGCTTTGCTTAGCACTCTTGATAACTCTAGCTAAAAGAAAGTTACCTTTTAATAGGTTATTACTTGTTAGCGGCATATTATTACCTTCTCTAATGCTCGAAAGTATTTTGGTAAATGACAGTGGCAAAAGTCTCAATCTGAAAACCGTGTTACTTGGTATATTATTTACAGCTGGAACTACACTAGTATTGAGATGGCGAGCTGAGATGGTGCTTAGAAAAGCAGCTTTTAACAATGAACAGTGAACAGTGACCAATGAAGGAGTCAGGAGTCGTGACGTCAGTCGTCAGAAGTCGGAAGTCGAAAAACTCAATTCTTTATTTCTTCCTTGGTGAATACTGAATTCAGAATTGCTGAATTCTTCTTCAAACTGATAACTGATGAGTGATGACTGATTTCATCATCTAGCCTAGCTGATCGAACACCTTAAACATAGGCAGATACATTGATAACAAAATTGCACCAATCATCCCTCCTAAAACAACAATCATAATCGGTTCCAAAATGCTAGTGAGTGCTTTGACTGTCTGTTCGACTTCATCTTCATAGAAATCCGCAATTTTCATTAACATCGCATCTAATTCACCAGTTTCTTCTGAGATGCTAATCATCTGAATTGCCATTGGAGGAAAAACTTTCTCTTTTTGCAAAGCAATGCTAATCATACCTCCTTGTTGAATTTCTACACGTGCAGTATCAATAGCATTAGCAACCACCTGGTTTCCTGACGTATTCCGCACAATTTCCAAGGAAGTGAGAATTGGAACTCCTGAACGAGTTAAAGAACCAAAGGTGCGACTAAAGCGGGCAACTGATGATTTTTGGATTAACTCACCAAACAACGGTATCTTTAACGAAAGACGGTCTATGGTTTCACGTCCAACTTGAGTTTTGTAGTATTGTTGATACGTAACACTTACTGCAACAATACTAAGAATAACTAAAAACCACCAACTTCTTAAGACTTCACTTATCGATAGCATCAATTGTGTCAAAACAGGCAACTCAGTTCCCAATTCTTTAAAAATATTGGCAAAAATTGGGAGAAGGAAAACTGTCATACCGATAAAGATGGCGATCGCCAAAAATCCCACAACCACAGGATAAGCCAATGCTGATTTAATTTGGTTTTGTAATCGAGCAATATCTTCTAACAACTTCGCTAAACGATCTAGCACTTCATCTAAAACACCACCGACTTCGCCAGCCTGAATCATACTGACATACAAACTATCAAAGCAATCAGGATATTTCCGCATTGCTTCAGAAAGATTCACACCACTTTGAACATCGGTACTAATGCCCAAAATAGCTTGTTTCAGTTTAGGATTGTTAGATTGCTGCGCTAACACACTCAAGCTTCTAAGAATTGGCACTCCTGCATGAACTAAAGCAGCAAATTGACGAGAAAAAACAGCTTTATCCTTCACAGAAACATGTGTCAATTGTGTTTTAAGTTGTTTAAAGTCAAAGCCTTGAGATTGTTTTTTGAGGTCTTGTACCACATAACCCTTTCGCCTAAGATGAGTATGGGCTTGAGCTAAGGAATTAGCCGCAAATTTTTCTCTTTTCGATTTTCCTTGCGAGTTCTTCACACGAGCAACAAATATTGGCATATTAAATAATTCAAAATGGACCGGAGGCGGAGCGGCTCCGGCTCCGCTGCGTCCCGCTGCACTAACAAAATTTAAAAACAAGAAATCCACGACTATCCAAGTATCCTGCTTGTTGACTTTGTTAACTTAAAGTTTAATTGGCTTTGAACAAGAAATTGTCAATTATCAGTTATCAGTTATCAGTTATCAGTTATCAGTTATCAGTTACCAGTTATCAATTATCAGTTATCACTGTTCACTGTTTATTGTTCACTGTTCATTGTTCATTGATAATTGTTCATTGAATCTTGACTGCTCCTCCTGTTCTTATTCCTATTGGTAGTACAGCACTACTAATAATACGCTTGATTTCATCTGGCTTAGAAGTTTTAGACATCATTGCTTCCAAGGAGATAACTCCGGCTTTATGTAAATCTGCTAAAGCTTTTTCTAGAGTTTGCATTCCTAATTTACCTCCAATCTGAATAGCAGAGTAAATTTGAGATGTTTTCCCTTCACGAATCAAGTTAGAAATAGCAGGAGTCACAACCATAATTTCTTGAGCCATTACTCGATCAAACTCACCTGGCTTGGGATTTTTTCTAGGAACCAGAGTTTGGCTAAATACTGCCACCAGTGAGTTAGACAACTGCACCCGCACTTGAGTTTGTTTTTCTGATGGAAAAACGTCAATAATTCTGTCTACAGTTTGTGCTGCTGAACTTGTGTGCAAAGTTCCAAAAACCAAATGTCCTGTTTCCGCTGCAGAAATAGCTAACGAAATTGTTTCTAAATCACGCATTTCTCCTACCAAAATAATATCTGGGTCTTCGCGCAAGGCTGCTCTCAAAGCATTGGCAAAACTTTTTGTATCTTCACCTAGCTCCCTTTGATGAATCAAACTTTTTATAGGTTCATAAATAAATTCAATCGGGTCTTCTATTGTTAAAATATGCTCTGCCCTGGTGCGATTAATGAAGTCAATTATGGCAGCTAAGGTAGTTGTTTTACCAGAACCCGTAGGACCTGTTACCAAAATTAATCCTCTTGGTTTTTCTGACATTTCTCGTACAACGTCTGGCAAACCTAATTTTTCAAAGCTTGGAATTTTAGAACTTAACGCCCGCAAACAAGCGGCATAAGTACCACGTTCTTTATAAACATTGACCCGAGAACGAGCCAATCCCTTAACACCATAAGAGCAATCTAGCTCCCAGTTTTCCTCCAAGGTTTGACGCTGGGAATTATTGAGGATACTGAAAATTAGCCTCTGACACTCATCTGCTGATAAAGGTTCACCAATAGGTGTCAGTTTGCCACTGAGTCGAAAGTAAGGAGGTAAACCTGCAGATAAGTGCATATCTGAACCACCCATTTCTATCAACTTTTCCATAAAATATTCAATCATCATTTATATTTTTCTACTTCCTTTATTCCAAAGTAATGACTCATACAGCCTTCCTAAATAGGATGTAAACACCTTCTTCCTCTTCTCTTTCTTTTCTTTGCGCTCTTTGCGTCTTTGCGGTTCGTTTTTTTTATTTTTTGTTCACGATCTATCTAGGATTGCTGTAACTAATGACTAATTAATCTTGAAATCGTGGTGTCATACAATATGGACAATCTAGCCATTCAGATTGGAGTTGGGCATGACAAGTTCGACAAGTTAGACTGCTCTTACGTTTAGCTTTTAACTCTGCTTCCAAACCTGTATCAGTGAAGGTGACTCGTTCTACTTCTTCTAAAGTGGTGTAACCTTGACGCACTAAATCAAGGCTGTAATCCAGTAAGGTTTTCATTCCTTCTTCCACTGCGACTTCTTTAATGCATTCTGTTGGTGCATTTTTGGAAATTAAAGCTTGCAGGCGTTCTGTGATTCGCATAACTTCATAAACACCACAACGTCCTTTGTAACCTACACCATGACATTCTGGGCAAAGCTGATTGTTTGCTTTAGCTTGTTGAATTTGCTCGCAAGTAAGGGTGTTTGCCTTATAGAAAATAATACCTGCTTCTTGGCTTGCTGATAAACCGTAGCGAGCTAGTTCTGCTGTAGTGGGAATATAGGAAATGCAACAGTTATGACAGACGCGTCGTACTAAGCGTTGTGCTAGTACACCAATGAGAGAACCAGAAATCATGAAAGACTCAATATCCATTTCTCCCAAACGGGCGATCGCCCCAGGCGCATCATTCGTATGTAAAGTTGTTAAAACCAAATGACCAGTCAAAGCTGCCTCAATTGCTGTTTTTGCCGTTTCCTTGTCTCGCGCCTCACCCACGAGAAGCACATCAGGATCTTGACGCAAAAAGGCTCGCAAAGTTGTTGCAAAATCCAAACCTTTTTCTCGAATCACCTGCACTTGAGTAATCCCAGGTAAGCTATACTCAATTGGGTCTTCTACCGTACAGATGTTGATACCTGAAGAATTCCGCTCCGAGAGTGCCGAGTATAACGTTGTTGTTTTACCAGAACCTGTCGGTCCAGTCACTAGAATCAAACCAAAGGGACGACTGACCATTTCCTTGACAAGTTGCAAAGTTTCTGCATCAGTAATCAGCTGATCCAATCCCAATTGAGTGGCAGAGTTATCCAAAATCCGCAGTACAACCTTTTCCCCGTAGCGACTGGGTAAAGTACTGACGCGAAAGTCCACCTTGCGTCCCTCAAACACTCGTCTAATGCGTCCGTCTTGAGGTAAACGCCGTTCAGCAATATCTAAATTGGCAATAATTTTGAAACGAGTTGTGACAGCAGGAATGATTTTTTTGGGCAGAGGAGCAAAAGCCTGACTCAGCACACCATCCTTACGAAAACGAATGCGTAAGTTTTCTTCCTGTGGTTCTACGTGAATATCAGAAACCCTCTCATGTAGTGCTTTGGCAAGGATTCTGTTCACCAAATTGATGATGGGAGCATCCTCAGCACCCTTCATCGCTGCGGCTAAATCAGCTTCCTTATCTTCAGACGCATCATCTAAATTGAGATTGTCTAGATTTTCTAAGTCCTGATTGATATCTGTAAACTTTTCTTGTTCTAAGTTCTTTTTCCGAACAGTCAGTTCATCTAAATATTGGTTAATAAGTTGCTGATAATCTTCTTGAGTCATCACCATCCGCTGCAATGTCCATCCTTGGGGACGCAAGATGCGGTTCAAGTCATCCGAAGCCTCTAAATTATCCGGATCTACCATCGCCACCAAAACCGAGGGCGGATTTTTGTCTGCGTTCTTTGTTAATGGAATCAAGTGATGACGACGACAGATATCCACTGGAATTAGAGTATCAATCAGTTGATCAATTTGGGTTGTGCCAATCTGACTCACCTCTAAATCAAGAGATTCAACACCGTATAATATTTTGAGTTCAAACAGCTGCTGCTTTTTGTGTAACCTATATAGCTCTGGTGATAACCGTTGTCCCGAAATTGATTCGAGCACTTGTGTCAAGGGTTTGCCAGACTTACGGCTTTCAATCAATGCGTGTCTCATCTGTTCGCTATTGACAAAGCCAGATTCCACTAGTTTGTTGCCAAAGGGCGAGAACTCTAGTTTTGCAGTAATAGCAGTACTACGCCTTTGTGGTAACGAGTCAGACATATATGAGCAATTTAGTTATGGGAACTCTAAATAGATTATTCCCATGCTGTGAGGCGGAATTGACATCTACACTGAGTTAAATTCAGGTAAAAATTTTTAAAATGACTACCGTTTGAGAGTAGGAGCAACCTTCTCTAGGTAAGCTCGAAAGATTTGATGTGCTGTTTTGTGATCGCCTTTTGGGGTAAGATTACACAAAAACCATATAGCTCTACTTTGATAACATCTCGGTTTATCTGTCGCAATTAACCGACCAAGGTGTTCACAATTCCAAGCGGGAAAAGTGTACTCCCAATCAGCAAAAACATGAAGGGCTTGTTTGAGCCGCTCAATTGTTCGCTCTGGGTCAAAAGCAATGTGGTCAATACCGGCAACAAATTTTGCCTCCTTTCTCTCAAATGGACATAACCCACGACCTGTATCAAAAATATGTGTATCTGATAGACCAATCCCATAATGCCAAAATGGATCAGGTGGATTTTGCCAGTTGAGTAAACGCCCGTATCGCTCACTTGAGGGGTCAACGAAACACTCTATTTCTTTTATTCTCTTCTCGATTTGTTCTACAGACAACGACATACGTGAAGGCGAATTTACTAACTGCTGCTTATCAAGTTAACCAGAAACTCTCAGCTTAACCAATAATTTCAACAGCTCTATTATGAGCGATCGCGCTCTTCCGAGGAAGAGCGCGATCGCTCTTCAAGTTAACACCAGAATACTTTCTTGCTGTGCGTTTCCAAACTGACTAATTGTGACATAATTGTCCCGCAAGATTTGTACGATTCTAGATGTTGGACAATTACCGACACGAAGGTAGATAAATTTTGGAGGATGACCGTAGAGAAGACTACGTTGATGGAAATCAGAGTCTTTGGAAACAATCACGAAATCATTTGCTTTAGCATATTCCCAAATCAACACATCTTCACTTTCGATGAGTGCTAATGTTTTAACATGCACTGAGTCAGTATACAGATCTGTAATTCTAGGAATGATCCGGTCAGAAAGGTTTTCGTCCAAAAGCAGTTTCACACAGATACCACGAATAACCTTTTCTCACGATCTGCGGCAAAAGCAAGACAAGCTTTGATGTCTTCGGAGGTGAGTTCAGAAAAGTCTTCCAGAATCTCTTCTTGGGTCATACCACTTGCAAGATATTCCAATATGTCGTACACTGTGATTCGCATTCCTCGAATGCAAAGTTTACCACTGCGTTTGCCAGGTTCGATTGTGATGATGTCGTGGTAGTCCATAAGTCGGCAGGGATGTTTACTTATGTCCATAATAGCCGGAGGTTGAAGCTCTCGAAATTGATACATAAGCAACGTTCGTATCAGTTATCGCATAAGTAAAATCGATTTGCGCGTTTAACAAGAAATGTTTTCTGAGTGCAGCAACACCATGTTGAATTTCGTTAGCTGCAGTAGACAACCACTGCACCACTTGACTCATAGATTCTGCCTCTGTGGGCAACCAGTCTTCACCGCCGTAACGCCGTGCCAAATAAACTAAAATTGCTTGGGCATCCCGAATCACCACATCGCCATCTCTAAGAACTGGCACTTGTCCTAATGGGTTGAGTTTCAAAAATTCTTCTGTTTTTTGTTCGCCACCTTTCAAAACAACGGGTACAAGCTCATACTCTAACCCAAGCACAGACAACATCAACCGGACTTTGTGACAATTCCCTGATAACTCAACGTCGTATCTGGCGTGTTTGAAGAGGCGTTGCCCGATGAAACGGGAAGCCCAAAAGACGAATAAAACCGTCCTTGTACTAGTTGGATTTGGGGAAGCCCCATCTATTCCGCCACGCTTCGCTATCAGCCGTTCGCGCAGCGTGCCGTCAGGCATAGGCAAGATGGGGTACTTCACTGTCTACTAATGTCTACACAAGAAGTCATTGGGCAATTAACAAAAGTCGTCAATACGGCTATGAAGCTGCAACCTTTTAAGCGTGCATTTGAGCGCCTCCCAGAGAAGCATTTGCACACTTAGGGAAAGTTCAGCACAAAAATAAATAAATATGACAGCTATATTACGAGAATGCGCTTAAATAATTGCAGATATTTTAGGCTGGCTTGATTTCGCAAAAAAACAATAACCTATAGAAAGCAAGCTTGTGCTCTTGGCAAATTCTTTACCTTACGGTAAGCCGCCCAAGAAGTGTATACGCCAACATACTCAGCATTTGTCAAAATAGATGACGGTGACCAATTAAAGATGAAGGATGAAATATTATGTACTTCACTTCATACTTCATACAATCTTATAGAAAGCCATCTACACGGTGACCACTTTTTGATATGGGGATAACTACCCAACACAGCATCTGGGAAGAGTGCAAAATGATAGACGAAGATAAACAGCAAAACAACACAAACCAGCAATCAGGTGAAGAAAGCGAGGAAAAGCAAGCAATGACGAGCGACTCTACAGCCCAAATCAATGTCAACGCCAGCCAAAGCGAGGGAACTGAGCCAGTGGCAAGCCAAGTAGATGTATCTTCAGATACTGCAAAACAGAATCAAAGCAATAATGTTGGTGCAACAGTTGAGGATGTTAGTGGGGAATTTGCAGCTAAAGAAGCAGCATTTAACCAACAAATTGAGTCCCTAAAAGCACAGCTAGAAGAGCGTAGCACTCAGTACATGCGGATTGCGGCTGATTTTGAGAATTACCGCAAACGCAATCAAAAAGAAAAAGAAGACTTAGAACAACAGATAAAACGAAACACAATTACTGAGTTATTACCAATCGTCGATAATTTTGAACGAGCAAGAGCGCAAATTAAACCCCAAAATGATGGGGAGATGACGATTCACAAAAGTTATCAAGGTGTTTACAAGCTATTAGTAGATAGCTTAAAGCGCTTGGGCGTCTCGCCAATGCGTCCTGATGGTCAATCATTCGATCCGAACTTACACGAAGCGGTATTGCGCGAACCTACGGATGAATATCCTGAAGGAACAGTGTTAGAAGAGTTAGTACGTGGATATTACTTGGGCGATCGCGTGCTGCGCCATGCAATGGTGAAGGTGGCTGCTCCGAAGGAAGATGTATCCTCGAATGGGGAAAATCAGTCGAGTTCAGCCGATAGTTAAGCCGTATTCGCTCGCCTGACTGATGAAAAGTCCCAAGGATACTGGGGCGAGCAATCTAACCACACCCGACAGATAGTCCGCGAAACATCACGTCCAAAGTTTAGCAACCTTTACCCGGTGTTTGTGTATCGCTAACACCGGACTGAAGTTGCTCAAAACTCTGGGAAAAAGTACTCAGTAAAAAGACTGATGTCAAACAACTGAAATTTATGGGAAAAGTTATTGGGATCGATTTAGGCACTACCAACAGTTGTGTGGCGGTTCTCGAAGGTGGTCAACCAATTGTGATTGCTAATTTAGAAGGCGAACGAACGACTCCTAGTATTGTGGGATTCGGTAAGGAGAATGAACGCTTGGTTGGTCAACTGGCAAAGCGTCAAGCTGTCACGAACGCTGAAAACACAATTATCAGTATCAAGCGATTTATTGGTCGTCGTTGGGATGACACTATAACGGAACGCGATCGCCTTGCTTACACCTGTGTCAAAGGTCGAGACAATACCGTTGATGTACTGCTTCGCGGACACCATTACACACCACAAGAAATCTCCGCGATGATTCTCCAAAAACTGAAACAAGATGCGGAAGATTTTTTAGGTGAACCTGTCACTCAGGTAGTGATTACAGTACCAGCATATTTTACAGATGCCCAAAGACAAGCGAGTGAACTACCTACACTCCCCTTGCGGG
>NZ_QMEA01000057.1 GCF_012912105.1 Brasilonema sp. UFV-L1 | reverse complement strand
GCTCCCAAATTTCACATTCTCCCAAAAACTTTCAGCCTTAACTGAACCGTATTGCCTTATAAAACAATTGAGATGGAAAGGTTACTTTGTAGGAGATGCAACACGAATACTGGAACGCGTGAATTTTGAAACCCACAAGTCTAAATCAGGGTCAGAAACTGCTATCTTTACTGACTCTAGAACTTGCTGTGCCTGGGCCTGAGAGTGAGTTAGCTTCAGGAAACTTTTCTGCCATCAGTGCTGCTGCCTTCTAAGCAAGGTTACTCTCATCTTGAGGCACTTCTGGATGGTTACAATCCAGTCTGATTGCCCCAGTTTCCAATGAGCGTAGGTCTATTTGATCTGCCAAGTTAAGCTTTGGAATACCATTACCAGATTATGATAGCATTTGGGTGATCAGCGATGATTTCTAGGTACAAATTAATTTTGGCTGACGCCATTAGGGAGTAGGAGTGCATAAGGGTGGTGAGGTGATGGGGAGAAAGCATATTTTTATGCTTGGTGATGTATGCAATTTATAGGGACTACATCGCTGCTTTGATGTCAAAAATCTTCTCAATTACATCAGCAACAACTTTGTCTGGGGTCGAAGCGCCAGAGGTAATTCCCACCACAATAGGACCTCGTGGTAGCCAGTTTTCAAGTACTTCTAAACAGGAATGCAACTTTTTGTGCTCAATCCGATTTCTCGGTCCGATGCGCTCTGCACTATCGATGTGATAGGAAGGAATCCCGATCAAGCGAGGGATTGTTTGGAGTTGAGTTGTGTTGGAAGAGTTAAAACCTCCAATGACTACCATCAAGTCCAGCTTTTCTTCTACAAGCTGAAACATCGCATCCTGACGTTCTTGGGTGGCATCGCAGATTGTGTTGAAGCTCTTGAAATGATTGTTGAGTTCAGCTGGACCATACTTACGCATGAGCGTGCGCTCAAATAGCTTGCCGATTTGCTCAGTTTCCCCCTTGAGCATGGTAGTTTGATTGGCAATACCTATCCAAACCAGGTCAGTGTCAGGATCAAATCCAGGAGAATGAGCACGAGCAAATTTGGTCAAGAATTCTTCACGGTCACCGCCATTGAGGATGTAATTACAGACGTACTCAGCTTCAAGCAAATTCAGGACGACCAAATATGTCCCAGCAAAGGAAGTGGTAGCAATCGTCTCTTCATGCTTATACTTGCCGTGGATAATCGAGGTGTAGTTTGCTTTTTTGTGCTTCTCGACACTGTTCCACACTTTAGAAACCCACGGGCAAGTCGTATCCATAATTTTGCAGCCTTTTTCGTTCAATAACTGCATTTCTTGAACACTGGCGCCAAAGGCAGGCAATATAACGACATCTTCTTTGGCAACGACTGAAAAATCCTTCTGCCCAAGATCGTTAACCGGAATAAAATCCACCTGCATATCCTGCAAGTTTTGGTTGACTAAGGGGTTGTGGATGATCTCGTTGGTAACCCAAATGCGCTCAGTAGGAAATTGCTGACGTGTTTCATATGCCAAAGCAATGGCTCGCTCTACCCCCCAACAAAATCCCATCGCCTCTGCTAACCGAATAGTAACGTTGCCGTGCTGCAACATATAGCCGTTGTTGCGAAGAAGCTGAATCAAATCGCTTTGATACTCGAAGTGCAACATTCCTGCTACTTCTGCTGCTCGGCCAAATCCCTTACGATAGTAGTGCTCTGAACTATGGAGTGATCGCTTAAAGGCTTTGGTATCCATTTGCCGTTCCTCTTATTATACAGCGTATTGCAAGTTTATGAGGTACAGTAACAACAGTTTGTAAACCAGTTTTTTAAATGCACAGGATTCATCAAATCGAGTGCAGTTGCAATTAAAACATCAACCATTTTCGCAGTGGTTGGAGAAAAGGAGCGGAGAAAAGATTTTAATTGTGACCACAAGTGTTCAATGGGATTAAAGTCAGGAGAATAGGGTGACTGATAAAGAACGCTTGCACCCACAGACTGAATTAAAGACTCAATTTCTTTGACTTTATGTGCTGGGACATTATCCATAACAACTACAGCAACCAGACGCATTGTCCCCTAAAAATTGGGCAGCCTTAGTTTTGTTGATTTGTCGGCTCTGTCGGGTACTCGTTGTATAAAGGCTGCCCAATTTTTTACGTGTAAGACCCCGTGACCATAATTGAGGAAGTAAACACTTTTCGATAAAGGCTTTAAATGCATTTCCATCCATTGAACCATTCAAAGTCATCACAGCTAAAACTTGTTCCAAGCTAATTGCTCCAATTACTGTAACCTTCGCCCCCCGATAAAATGGTTTAAAATCATACACCCTACTTCCATCAGGGCTTCGGGCATGAGTTCTTGCTAAACCCAATAAAACACCCATTTCATCGATGAAAACTAAGTTTTTCGGGTCTATTTGTTGAACTTTCTGCCAATACTCCGTTCTCAAATTTTGTACTCTTTCTGTTTTCGCTTGGCTGCTGCGTAACGTCTTTTTTTTAGTGTTAGTGTTAGTTTTTGTTTTTGTAATGTACGACACATTGTACTTGTGCTTACCCAATGATTGTGAGTTGTACCCCAATACTCACAGTATTCTGATAAAGTTGCATCTGAGTATTGTTCAACCATTGCGGCTAGTTGAGCTGAATATCTATCCAATGCACTCTTTATTGCTCCACCTTGCTGTCTGGTTGTACATGACCTTGAGTCTTATTCATGGAAATTAGTTTTTGTACAAAACTTTTAGCTACACCAAATCTCTGAGCCACTTTTCTGATTGAGGTGTCACCTTGGCCTACTCCGTCCGGGTTAGCAATAACTTCGCGCTGGCTCAAATTTCGCGTCTCTAGACCCAGATTCATACTGTGGTTCAGCAACGCTACTTAGTGAGTTCTAGCTGTGATGTAATCTGCGATCGCCATTAGAGGGATAGCCCTTTCCCCAAAGGGAGCTAATTCAGCCTTGGCTTCCTCAACTAATTTTTTCGCCTGATACCTGGATTCTTCAATACCCCATAAACTAGGATAAGTAGCTTTGTGCGCCTTTTGGTCTTTACCTGCTGTTTTCCCAAGTTCCTCGCTAGTTGCAGTCACATCTAGCACATCATCAATAATCTGAAAAGCTAGACCAATATTGCGAGCATAGCGAGAAAGTCTGTGCAAAACCTCATTGTTGGCTCCTGCCAGAAGTGCTCCACACACAACAGAGGCTTCTAACAAAGCTCCAGTTTTATGGGTGTGAATAAAGTTGAGGGTTTCTATATCAATATTATCCTTTCCCTCAGATTGTAAATCAAGAACTTGACCGCCAACTAAACCTGTTGCTGCAACTGCATGACCTAACTTGGCAACAACCTGCAACAAATGCTCTGCTGGCACCTGTTTTGTCTTTTCAACAATAAACTCAAACGCGTAGGCTAACAGTCCATCACCAGCGAGAATGGCAATGTCTTCACCATAAACTTTATGGTTTGTCAACCGACCTCGCCGATAATCATCGTTATCCATTGCTGGTAAGTCATCATGGATCAAAGACATAGTGTGAATCATTTCCAGCGCACAAGCTGTCGGCATCGCCATTTCTAGTGTGCCTCCTGTGAGTTCACAGCTAGCAAGACACAGAATTGGGCGCAAGCGTTTTCCCCCAGCAAGCAGCGAATAGCGCATAGCCTCGTAGATTTTTTCTGGATAGACGACGGTGATTGACGAATCTAGCGCCGCTTCCACTTCAGCTTGCCTTTGTGATAAGTAGGTCTTCAGGTCAAAACTTACCTTGTTGCTTTCACGCTCAAATCCTTGATGCAAGTCAATTTGAGAAATTTGCAATGATCGTTCAAAGACTGGAGTACTCATTTGACTCATCTCCTCAAGATAAATATAATAGGCAATAAAATAAGCGCAATTGACGAAATTTGAAAGGCTTCAAAGCTTTTAGGGGGTAGGAAATCAGGAGGTTGGAGTTGAGAATTGGGGAAGTTCAAAATTTCTCGAAAACTCGCTCTTGAGCTACCCGTTCTCCTAAATCCGTACTATTCAAGGGTTCCACCTTAACTTAGTACCATTCATCCATGAACGAAAGTTCATAACTGTGGATGAAAATTCTTCTTCCCTACTACACTAGTCGCACGGCAGTTCCTTCAATGGGACGGCAGTCGCACGCCAGTTGCACGCCAGTCACTCAAGTTGGGGAACCGCCCACGGTGCTGGCTCTCCTACTTCCTCTTAAGGGTCAACCCAACGACCATCAGCTTTGATCAAATTAATTAGTTCTTCAACCCCCTTGGACTCAGAGACTTTTTTGATTTCTTCACGCCCGCGATACAAAGAGATATAACCAGGCTGCTTACCAACATAACCGTAATCAGCATCTGCCATTTCCCCTGGCCCGTTGACAATACAGCCCATGACGGCAATATCCAGACCAGTGAGGTGCTTAGTGGCTTCTCTAACCTGATGCAACACCTCCTCCAGGTTAAACAAGGTGCGACCGCAAGAGGGACAAGCCACATACTCCACCATAGTCTTCCGCAATCCCAAGGCTTGCAGAATACTGTAGCAGACGGGAATTTCTTTTTCTGGCGCTTCTGTAAGTGAGACACGGATAGTATCGCCAATGCCATCAGTTAAGAGTGTGGCAATTCCAGCAGTAGACTTAATCCGACCGTATTCACCGTCGCCTGCTTCAGTTACACCCAGATGCAAGGAGTAGTTCATGCCTAATTCGTCCATCCGTTGAACCATCAGGCGATAAGCCGCAACCATCACAGGCACTCTGGAAGCTTTGAGGGAAATGATTAAATTGCGGAAGTCGAGAGATTCACAAATGCGAATAAATTCTAAAGCTGATTGTACCATACCTTCGGGTGTATCACCGTAGGTAAACAACATCCGCTCTGCTAGAGAACCGTGGTTCACCCCAATCCGCATTGCCTTTCCCTGCTCCCTAAGAGAGAGCACCAAAGGCTCTAGGGTTTCACGAATTTTGTCACCAATTTCGTCGAATTCGGCTTGAGTATATTCAGTACGATTGGGGTTGGGTTTTTCAAACACATAAAGTCCTGGATTAATCCGCACCTTGTCCACATGGTTTGCGACTTCCAAGGCAATCTTCATGCCGTTATGATGGACATCAGCCACCAAGGGAACTTTTTGGTAAGTCTTTGTGAGGTTCTGCTTAATTTGAGCGACTGCTTTGGCGTGAGCCAGACTGGGTACAGTAACGCGGACAATCTCACAGCCAATGGAATGCAGACGACGAATCGCACTCACAGATGCGCCCACGTCCAAGGTGTCTTCATTAATCATCGACTGCACGACGACAGGAGAACCACCGCCAATGATGACATCGCCAACGCGGACTGGACGCGTTTTTCGGCGAGGAATGATGGTACTAGTTATGCTTTGAGATGAAGAAGGGTTGGAAGTGCTTGGAGTTGAAAGAGTTTGCATAGGTTGTTATTTGGATGTCTACAGTAAGAAAATAGGCATGAAATATGAGAAAGACGCCTACTACAAAAACACAAATTTGGTGTACTCTGCCCTAGAGCGAAAAGTGTGGCAGCTGGATAATGCACTATAAGCCCTTTGCACAACCCCTGCACCGTTACCGCATCCATTCCACAGCACCTGCAAGATATAACGATCGCAGCTACCCCTCCACTGTTTCATGGCATGAATGGCTGTAATGCTCATGGAACATACCTTAGAGCTTTTCTTAGTGCCATTCGGTCTTTAATCTTTTCCGTTCTTTATTCTACAGTTCTATGCAGCCTTACATAGAATTAGTATGAGGATTTTTTAAGGAATCATCTAGAACTGCGTAAACCACCATGCCTGAAAACCTATTTTCAATGTGTTTGAGGAATCAACATAGCTGCTACTGAAAAACTTTATGAGCGAATTGCAGTATTGGTCTTTGAATTGAGCGTGCTATTTCGCAATACTTGTACGCCCAGTTTGGTTTGTTGAAATTGTGCTCGAACTCGCTCAACAATTTGTGGACTCGTCAAACCTAGTTCTAAATTGGATTCTTCTGGAGTGGCATGCTCAACTAACTGATCGGGTACACCGATCCGGATGACTGGAACTACCACATGGTGGTCCAGTAGAGTTTCGACAACGGCTGAACCAAAGCCACCCATCAAACACCCTTCCTCAAGAGTGAAAACTCGACCAATTTGCTTAGCCAGAGGCACAATTAACTCAGTATCCAACGGCTTGGCAAAGCGAGCATTGACGACAGTGGCTTTGATACCGTGTTCACTAAGGATTGCAGCCGATTGCAGCGCTGGATGAACCATCGAACCATAAGCGACCATCAACACATCGTCTCCTGTACGCAGAATTTCTGCTTTGCCAATGGGTAAAGGTTCCCAGCCTTCTGTCCTCAAAGGAACTCCATAACCGTTGCCGCGCGGATACCGCATGGCGATTGGACCATTGGTGTAGTTGATCCCAGTCACCAGCATTTGCTGGAGTTCGGCTTCATCTTTGGGAGCCATCAGCACTATGTTGGGAAGGCAACGCAGATAAGCAATATCGTACATCCCCTGATGGGTGGGACCATCGGCACCTACAATACCAGCACGATCCATGCAGAAGAACACGGGCAGATTTTGGATGCAGACATCGTGAACAATCTGGTCGTAGCCTCGTTGCAGGAAGGTAGAGTAGATGGCAACAACCGGACGCATCCCCTCGCAAGCCAGACCCGCCGATAGCGTCACTGCGTGTTGCTCAGCTATCCCCACGTCGATGAATTGCTGGGGTAGTTGTTTGTGGAGGATGTCTAGCCCTGTCCCGGTGGACATAGCTGCAGTAATGCCAATCACTTTGGGGTTACTCACAGCAATTTTGGTCAGGGTGTCGCCGAATACTTTGAAGTAGCTGGGGGGTTTGGGTGAGCTTTTAGCAATTGCCTTGCCCGTTGCCAAATCGAATTTAGATTGGGCATGATAGCCGACCTTTTCTTGCTCAGCGATTTCATACCCTTTGCCTTTGACTGTCGCCACATGGACCAATAGCGGACCAACTTGTTGATGCGCTTGCTCAAAGGTGGCAATCAATTCTTCTAGATTGTGTCCGTCAATTGGTCCCATGTAGGTGAAGCCCAGTTCCTCAAACACCGCTCCCACCTTCGGCACCGCCAAGCGTTTTATCCCTTGCTTGAGCCGATTCAACTCTGGGAGAAGGCAATCTATATGCATTATTGTTTCAAACTGTTCCTCCAGTTTTTTAAGTAATTGTAATGAGCTGCTGAACCGCAGTTGATTGAGGTGAGAAGAAAGCGCACCCACGTTGGGCGAAATTGACATTTCATTATCGTTGAGTACAACTAACAAGTTAGTTCTGGGCAAGTAACCTGCATGGTTAATCGCTTCTAAGGCCATGCCGCCTGTGAGTGCCCCATCCCCAATTAGTGCGACCACTTTGAAGTTTTCGCCTTTCATATCTCTGGCAAGAGCCATTCCCAAAGCGGCAGAGATACTGGTCGAAGCGTGACCGGCACCAAAGTGGTCGAACGGACTTTCGCAGCGTTTGAGATAGCCAGCAATACCATCCTTTTGCCGTAAGGTATGAAAGCGATTGTACCGCCCAGTCAGCAGTTTGTGCGGATAGGCTTGATGACCAACATCCCAAATCACTTTATCACGGTCAAGGTCGAGAGTCTGGTAAAGCCCTAGGGTCAGTTCAACCACACCCAAACCTGCTCCTAAGTGTCCTCCACTAGTGGCGACTGTTTGTAAATGCTTTTCTCGAATCTGACGCGCAATATCTTGCAATTGCAAAATTGACAGTCCATGTAACTGATTGGGATGAGTAATGTGGCTTATGTTCATAACAATATTCCTCTTTGAAGTAGGTAATTTTTAGTAAAAGAAGGTGTAATTGAACAGAGAAATATTAAAAAAATACTCCAAAATTCGGTGTTGCTGAATTAGAATATGAATTATGCGAGCGCTATATTCTTGCAGGGGCTTCGCCCCCGCATCGGAACACAACGATACTTAAAATAATAATTCAGCAATTATTTGCTGTTCGTATTTTTTGATTAACTGTGTATCGCTCATTGTAAAAACACCCAATTGTTACTTTTTAGCAGCTTTGTCACTCCGTCAGATTTTCGCCTTCAATCTCAGCTTTATTAATCCAATTTTGATAGAAGCGTCTGAAATTTAAAACTCCTAGATCTTCTTTTACATAAGCATCGCCTACAGATGGATCCATGGTATTCCAAATTGGTATATCCTGTGTAAAAGAGTTTTTACTTTGCCAACCAAAGAGAATATAATAAAGTATATCTAACCAAAAAGTGCCTGTTTTCTTAACCATTACTAAAGAGTGCTTGACAGTCTTGTTTTCAGCAATTGGGGTAATGCCTCCCATAGTTTGAAATCTCTCCTCACCATCTATGAAACCTGTCACCTTATGTCCGCTAGGCGAACCATCTACTTGTAACGTCAGCACTTTAGCATCTAGTCCAAAAGCTTGGACGACTCTACCTAGTGGTCCCACATAGTTTTTTAGGGGGAACTTAATCAAAGCTTTAAAGCTACTTTCTTTTTGAACAGATGATTCGCTATACTCTTCTGAATTTTGGTTATTAAGCAGCGTGAGTTGAGCGGAGCCTGAAACCTTTAACTGATGTACTGTAACTACATGCAAATGATCATAGGTATTTTCAGCTACCCGTCGCACTGTTGTTTCGACTTCGAACTCAAATCTGTAGGGTATATAGTTATTATCTTCAGCAGATGGAAACTCTGGTAAGGGAAAGAGAGGATTTTGAGAACCGTACCACACCCAAACGTAACCATATCTTTCAGTAGTTACATAAGTAACTTGACGAGCCTTTGGTGGAATGTGGTTTACCTCAGGTACAAAAACACAATTTCCGGAGCGGTCATAGCGCCAATGATGAAAAGGACACTGAATACAACCATCTACCAACTCGCCAATAGCTAAACTAGCACCTAAATGGGAGCAATAGCGCTCCATAATGACTGGTTTGCCCTGTTGATCTCGCCAAGCTACTAGAGGCTGACCGAACAACTCAACTGCCTTTAGCTTTTTCCCCAAGGCTTTGGACGGCATAGCGACGTACCAGCTAGCAGCGAGGCTCATTGCCTTCTTTTTATCAACTCCCTTGTGTGGTTGAGTCGGTTTTGGAGTTCTAACTTTCTCAGGTTTCATGATTCTATTTGTTTTTGTTCTTAAAAAACATCTATTGGCTGGAGAAAACGAGTACCTAGAACGCAAGATAAAACCATATAGGACTAGTATTTGATTTTTCAAAAATCAAATGACCTAAGAGCTTACCGTGTAAAGGTTTAGTTCTCAGTATACGTAGCAAGAATCAAGTACCATTCCTATAGCACTATAAACAAATAGTCAAAAGGATCGCTTTTACTAATCAGAGCGTTTTGCGCTGTCAATTCAGATTCTTGGCATCCTTTGGTATTTACTAAACTAATGTATTTACGCTCTCTGAGTTGCTTTCGTCTGTCAAATCTGTTGGGCAACACAAAGTTCCAGACTGCCAGTAGCCTATATGCTACTAAGTAAGTGAGGAGTAGTCTCCTCTAAAGTAGTGTCCAACCCTATTTCCACGGTCATGTTTAGTTTGGAGGGGGGCAGTTGGAAAAGTACCAGGTTTTGGCAACTCGCTAGCTGCTTACCCTCCTGCTTGCACGGTTGTGAGGCGCGCGAAGCGCTGTGAGGCACTGACCTATCCCACTTTATTGTGAATAGTATTTATCGTCTTAAATAAATGACTAAAAACCCTAACTCGTGAAAGATAGTTAGGGATAGCTTATCAGTAGACCAAGCATCGGGTCTACTGACTTTAGTTAACCTCAACCTTATCAACCCAACTTTGGTAGAAGTCTCGATACTTCAGGACGCCTCGGTCGTGCTTAATGTAAGCTCCTTCTTTATCCTGATTCATGGTATTAAAAACCTTGACATCCTGGACTGCACTAACTTTGGATTGTGAGCCAAGAACTAGATAATAAGGAATATCTAACCAGAACTTGCCGCTTTTCTTGACCATTAATAAGGCATGCCAAATGGTTTTATTAGCTGAAACTGGAGTCATTACATCCAGGACTCTAAACCTTTCTTCTCCATTGACAAAACCTGTAACCAAATTTACGCCAGGACAACTATCTAACCTTGATGCAAAAGTTTCAGCTTTTAATCCCAAAACTCCAGCAATTGCACCAATTAGCCCGTTATACCTCTTAATCTTGGCCTCAATTAAAGCCCCAAACCAGGCTTCTTGCTGAATAGGCAGATTAATCTCTTTAGCTGGATCGAGCAGAGTAAACTCAACAGAACCAGCAAGCCGCATACCATGTACAGCGACTAAATGGTAATAATCGTACATATTCTCAAGAACTTGTCGTGCTGTCGTTGCAGCCTCAAGTTCAATGCGCCAAGGCATATAATTATGCCTTTCATCTTCAGCAGGTGGAAACTCTGGTAAGGGAAAGAGAGGATTTTGAGAACCGTACCACACCCAAACGTAACCATATCTTTCAGTAGTTACATAAGTAACTTGACGAGCCTTTGGTGGAATGTGGTTTACCTCAGGTACAAAAACACAATTTCCGGAGCGGTCATAGCGCCAATGATGAAAAGGACACTGAATACAACCATCTACCAACTCGCCAATAGCTAAACTAGCACCTAAATGGGAGCAATAGCGCTCCATAATGACTGGTTTGCCCTGTTGATCTCGCCAAGCTACTAGAGGCTGACCGAACAACTCAACTGCCTTTAGCTTTTTCCCCAAGGCTTTGGACGGCATAGCGACGTACCAGCTAGCAGCGAGGCTCATTGCCTTCTTTTTATCAACTTCCTTAGGTAGTTGTTGATTTGGTCTTGAATCTTTAGTTGCTTTGTGAGAGGATTCACCGTTACAAGAAAGTAGTTGTTCTGGATAAGTAACTTGACTTGATTGCATGAAAAAATCCTTGATAAGAATTGCTGTAAATACTACTAATCTGGCTATTTTTGCAATACCTCTGCCATCTTTTGCAGTGAGTACATGACTGTCGTAGTAGTAAAGATTTGATGGCGATCAGTAAGGACACTTCCGTTGAATTTACCGTTATATATCCATTCCGCTGTTTGGTTAGGATTTGTATCGTGAGTGTGGGGAGCTCGTAACCAAGCAGACGAAATCCAAGCTCCATTTGAGCCTTGTTGCTCCAGCAGCCAGCGCATTACAGCGTTTTTTGCAGCTTTCACTTCTTCATCCATCTTGTCTAAAAGCAATAAACGCAAACACCATGCAGTAGCAAACGGTGAACCTTCTGGATGCTCGGTGTTTGATACAAAACCCTGAGGACTTAAGCGCTTCATTCCCCATGATACCGCTCGGTCAATACGAGACTGGTTAGCTAATTTGTCTTCTGCCATTAATGCTTCAGCCGCTAATGCTGTAGCATATTCGCTATCAGTCCACCAATAGGCTAACCAGTTTCCTTCAGAGGTTTGGTTATTTATCAAATAGTCGCATAAGAGCGGGCGAAATTCTGGTAAAGCGGCGATCGCTGCGGTGACACAAACATGTGATTGACACCATCCATCAAATGATTCACAGGGAGGAGTGCTCAAGCCGGCTTGAAACGCTTCATCAGTTACAGGAATTGACACCTTACTATCAGGCTGCAAATGCTTGATTACAAAAACCTTGAATTGTTGTGCAAGTTCTGAATTGCCAGCACCATTCATTTGATCTTGCTGAACTTGTTTTAGGAATAATTGTACAGACTCTGTTAGATAAGCGCGAATCGCTTTATCGCTAGCATAGGTTGACATCCCTCCATCAGGCTGTAAATGCTCTCTGACGAATACTCTGGCTTTTTGTGCAAATTCTGAATCTCCAGCACCAACTGCGTTGGCTAGCTGTAATACCCAACCTGTAGAGTCTGCATCTTCCGGAATTAAAACGTTAAAGCCCCATCCACCTGTAGGACGACAGCGGCTCTTAAATAGCTCCCATGTTTCCATGACGATATCGCGAACGCGAGTGTCAGGCAACGCAGCCAAAGCAGTAGCAACGTAAGCTGTTATCCATTCATCACTGGGTCTGCGACCTAAGTAAAAGTCTTGCCACCACCCTTGTGGGTCTTTAGCCTCTAATAAAAATGTGGTTGCAGCTTTAATGGCATCGCTTAACTGATTAAGCTTTTCGGTTTCAACATATGTCTTATTACTTAGCATGGTCTTGTTTCTTAACTTAAAAAGTCAATAATTTATGAAAATCGCAAGTTCGGTCGGCATTACCTAGCCTACAAAATTATCTATTTTTCACGAATGATTTAGGACTGCTATAGCCTATATTTATAATACCATTGAGCCGATGTATTTTGTTAAGTAATTCGAGAAAACCTCATAAATTAGTGTTAAAGGTTTTCCCTGATGCCAGAAGAGGTAGTAGCGCCCCCAGAGGTTTCTCTTCTGACCAAACGCCGACTCCAAATATGCTGATTTACCATAATGAATTTCCAAAATTTCACGATACAACTCCATACGTTTGCCAGTTAAGCTATCCCAAATTGGTATGTTCCGGTTTTGCAAATGCTCATTTACATGATTACTTTCCCACCAGGAAGTTGCGTACGCCAACCGCTGCCCTGAGGCTGTACATAGCCATACCTGTCGCCGCGAACGAGGTCCTGGTAATAATTGGATTAGCTGATGAGTATTATCTGAATTCATACCAATACAAGACATATCAATTAAGTCAACTTCTGTCCGTTCGCCTGTTATAAGTTGAAGATGTCTTGTTGGAGAACCATCTCCTAAAATGAGCATCTGCCATGCGGGTGACAAATGACAATGAGGTAAACCTTGTTTAATAATTTCCTTATTCCCTTGCCATACAGGACTTAATTTGTGCCATATTTTTTCATGTCTTTTTGATAATTCATTAGATGCAATTATTGAATTCATAGATACACTCTCAGTCTATATATTATAATTTTCAGCTTCAGCTATGCAAATTAGCTTGGATAATAGACCTTTTGTAAAAGTTGGTTAAACATCTCAGATTTTAGGCAAACGAAGCTGATAGTTATAGAAATCAGCTATTAGTATTAAACCTGAGACTAAATCGTTTTCGACAATTTCTATAACAGGTGGATCAAATTTTAAGGGCTTTGAGTTTACAATGTACGTGCTCACCGATAACTCGAATTCTAGCTAACTCTTGATTACTCTTTTTATCTTCAAAACTTAACTTTGCTTTTCTCGGTTTTGTCTTAGGAATGGAGCTTGGAACTAAATGATGCTGGAACGATTTTGCGTAATTTCAGCCTCTATTTTCAAGGCAGGTTTAATGAACAATGTTTCTGCTGTATACTCGCAATACAACTTTAAATGGCGCTACATAGTTAAGGAGTGTCAGTACAATACAGTTCAATTAGGGCTGAACGGTGCGAATTTCTGGTGTGTAGAAACGTTGCATTGCAACGTCCTCAACACTTGCAATTTTACCTATTCCCCATGCCTTTGTCAGCTTGCAAAACCTCTTAGCTCAAGGAAAGCGACTGCGTTACCTTTGTCAGGATGAAACCAGACTAGGATTGAAAACCGAAACTGGGCGAGTGATTACAGCTCGTGGCATCAAACCTATAGTCAGTGTACAGTGGCCAAGAGAAGCATTCTGGCTGTACGGAGTAGTTGAACCATTGGCAGGATGGCATTTTTGTCAAGAATATCCTCATCTCGACGCTGAGAACTTTCAAAAATTCCTGGATGCCCTATCTCAAGAACTGGGTGATGACATGGCACTGATGCAAATGGATCAAGCATCTGCACATCAAGCTTTAGCACTGTCTTGGCCAGAAAATCTCATCCCTATCTTTCAACCTGCTCATAGCCCTCAACTCAATCCGATTGAGCGATTGTGGCAGTTTATTAAACGCCAGTTCCAGGGGGAAAATTTCTCTAATTTACAAGCACTGCGCCAACGAGTTCAACACGAGTTAGCTCAAATGTCTTGTGAGTTAATCTCCTCTTTGACAAGTTATGATTTCATCCTCGAAGCTCTCTTCCATGAAGCTTTATTCTATGCATCTTCATAGAGAATTGGTATTAGTACCTAATGTCAGTAGATCACAAAGTTTTTTAAAACTCCTGCCACATGGACATTTCAGTCAAACACCCGGACATCAGGAAAGTACGTTTCCATCAGTATTTCAGGCAAAGGCGCTAGCTGTTATATAGCGATCGCTCTTAAGAGAGAACCGTTTGGTTCCTGAGCCGCGAGGGCTCAAACCCTTATTTTCCCGTCAGTTTCCAAAAGTTTGTGATCTACTGAATGTATCTCTGAATATTCTTAAATATTGGTACACAGTGGAGGGAGTTCATTTTTTACTATGCAACGCCCTAAATCATTCTAATTCCGCAGTGTCCAATAAGCAGCTACATTCCGAGGGGAATATCAGAATTAGGCTCCTACAAATTGATCTGACCATCGACGAGCTGCTTCAAACCATTCATGTGCATTTAGATGCAGATTTATATTGTGCCCTGCTTTTGGCAAAACAAAAGTTTGTAAGCAAGCCTCGGGAGAGAAGAAAGGTAATTCATTAGCAGCCACGCTAGCATTACAAGCACAGACTTCTGTTGTACAAAAGAAGATATCGTTTTGTCCAATAACCACCAATACTGGTACGCGAATCTCCTTCTCTAATTCAAAAACGCTAATGTCAATTCCTAACTCTGGAGGCGTCACTGTCTCCTTCGTTGCCTCATCTAATGCAATCACTTCTGGATCGCAATACTCTTGATTGTAAAATAACTGACCTCTGACTCCTGGTTTTGTTGTCAAATAACCAGAAGGTATGTTTTTATCTTTGAAACATGGATCGAGTTCTACTGGATACTTAAAGTACGGAATAGTCTCTGCAACGATATCCCGCTTTATCACATTCAACAAACCAGTGATGATAACACCCTCTACGCCTCCATACTTACTTACTGCAGAAATAACAGTTAGAGCACCAAACGAGCGACCTACATTCACAATGCGCTTAAATTCCACGCCCCCAATTTTCCCATCCCGCAGTGCTTGATTAATTTGATGCAATACATAAGCATGAGCTTCTAAAGTGACTTGCTCAGCAGGTGGATGAGAGCTTTTTCCGATACCAATTCTGTCAATGTTAAACGTGACATATCCTGCATTCGTTAGCACATGAACATAGGAGTAGCGTTCAGGCTGGTAAGGCCAATCCCAGTAGATATGGCTGTAAGCACCTCCATGAACTAAAACATGAACTGTTCGATTCTCTAGCGGAAGTTGACCGCACAGCTGACCATAAACCTCGTATTGTGCGGGTTCCCCGGGGGCCAATGCTACAGGCAAGTAAACATCAAGACAACTAATATTTGAAGACATAAGCACATTATTGCGTACAGGTTTCAATTCTGGCTTTCAACCACCTACAATCATTCCGGATAGTAATAGAAAGCCAATCCAAACATTTTGGCTAAACATTTGGTTATAGGCAGAACTAGGAAGTTGAGGAGCGCATAAACGGAGACACTGCCAAGTCCAACCAAGAGCAGCGAGAAACAGAGTAACCCAGAAGCCCACTTGTAATTGCATCATAAGACCTAAATTGGCTAGTAATAAGGTTGTTCCTAAAAAGAAGGCTCCGACAGCAATAGGGATATACTCATTAAAGAATATGGCGCTAGAGTTGACACCAATCCGTCGGTCATCCTCGCGATCAGATATGGCGTAAATGGTATCAAATCCCAAAGCCCAAAATACCGTTGCGCCCCAGAGTAGCCATGTGGCTCTCTCTAATTGTCCGCTCACTGCACTCCAACTAACTAACACTCCAAACCCCCAGGCAAGTGCCATGACTAATTGAGGAACTGGGAATACTCGCTTTGCTAGGGGATACAGTATAATCAGCGGCACTGATGCTAGGAACAACCAGAATGAGAGCGGCTTGAGATAAAATGCCAGAAACACAGCACTGCTAATAGCTACCAAAGCAGCAACAATGGCGATTTTAATTGAGAGGGCACGAGAAGCTAAAGGACGGTTTAGTGTCCGCTGAACTTGCTTGTCAATATCTCGATCCCATAAATCATTGACAGCGCATCCCGCTGCACTGCTAGCCACGCTTACGAAAACAATAAGGCTAACAAGTGGTGCTGGTGGCGTGCCTCGTGCTGCTAGGAACACAGCCCACAAGGCTGGTACGATTAATATTAATCTCCCAACTGGCTTGTCCCATCTCAAAAGTCGAATAATCTGAAGCCAAGTGGGTAGTTTTTGGCTATCTTCCTGTTGTTGGATCAGCATGATGTTGTGAGATCCTTGTTCTCCTTTTAAAAGTTTGATTTTGCCCAATGAGGAAAGCAAATTAAGAGAGTTCACAGTACTCGAGGATCGTGAGGATTGTTACCAACTTATCCTCATGAGGCTCTTTCCTGATCAGTGGGCAGTAGCAGAATTTCGTTAACGTTGACATATTTGGGCTGCGTGACAGCATAGAGAATTGCAGCAGCAATATCCTTGCCTTCTAGGGGTGTTATAGATTGATAATAGGCTTGAGCCTGTTGTCGGATCGCCGGATTGGTGATATGGTCAGCTAGTTCCGTTGCTACTGCACCAGGCTCGATAATGGTGACGCGGATATTATGTTTGCAAAGCTCTTGGCGCAAAGCTTCTGAGAATGCATTTACACCCCACTTGGTAGCGTTGTAAACACCGACATAGGCTCTTGCTGACCGACCTGCAGCCGAGGAGATGTTAACAATGTGCCCCTCGCCCTGCTCTTTCATCAGTGGTAAAACAGCGTGGGTTGTATACATTAAACCTAGAAGGTTGAGGTCAATCATGCAGCGCCACTCGGTTGTATCTACTCCCTGGATAGGATTAATTAACATTACACCTGCACTGTTGACTAGAATATCTACGCGTCCAAACTTTTCATTGACTTGCTGCACCGTTTGCCTTGCTTGAGCCTCATCGGTTAAATCGGCAACAATTGACAGGGCTTGTCCACCGAAATCACCAATATGCTCTGCGAGTGACTCTAGTCTGTCTTTTCGTCGTGCTACAATCGCAACCTGTGCCCCTTCATCTGCCAGTGCTATTGCTGTTGCTCGACCAATGCCGGACGAAGCTCCAGTCACAACTGCGATTTTACCTTCTAATTTGCCTGCCATAATTCCATTTCTTTTGTTCTTAGTTCATCTTTTGAAGGTTGCAAATTTTGCAGCCACATTCCGTGTCTGTGGTTCCTACGAATTCAGAGGTTTGCTTGTAACAAAATACTCTGAAGGGTAGAATTGACGTGCCCAACGTCGGTATTTTGCGATCGGTCCGTCGCCGTAGGACAGAAGAGGTGAGTTACAGCGAGACCTATTCTCCAAAATTGGAAGATCCTCCTCGTAGGCAATTCTCGTGCTGTAAATGATTAAGGGTATGAGAGCGTTAGTTATCGGTTTATTAACGATCTGTTTAATACTAGAAACTATTCGAGTTTCACAGTACTCATCATCAATTGGAGTGTTAAACACTCGGAGTATCTGAAACGGAGAACCTTTCTCTTCATGTGCTATTTGCTTTATGAAGAGGTAACCCATACCACAATGGACAAAATCGAAGAAGATTTTTAATTCTTTACCTAGGATTAAGCTCACGGGGAAAGGAACTTTCACGAATAAAGAGTAGAGATGATAGAGAAGCGGACCCTTAATCTCAATATTTTCGCACTCGGCAATGTATACAGCACGATGAATCGTTTTGGCGTGAACCAAATCGCAATCCCCTTGAGTGACATCCTGAATGTGCGTGCGTGCTTTACGATGCAAGATTTTAACAAATGGTCCCCAATTTCCATCTATAGGCTCTTCTGGTAGCTCTGGAATTTCCCAGTCAGGAGGAGATCCATGCGAGTGGTAGTACACCATAATCACTCCATGCATCTCCCGTACCGACCATGAACGAGCTTGTATATTAGGAGGCATTTTACTTGCATAGGGGATATTAATGCAGTTCCCGTTTCCGTCAAAACACCAGCCATGCAACGCACACTGAATGTTTTCTCCTTTGACTTTTCCGCCATAACCAAGGTGAGTGCCTAAATGCGGGCAGTGGGCATCAAAAACATAGGGTGTACCGCTCTTGCTACGGAAAAGCACTAAATCTCTGCCAAAGTAATGGAGTGGTTTGACTTCCTCTGGCTTTATCTCATCACTGTAAGCAATGCAGAACCAACCATTGGGAAAAGACGTGAGTGGGAGACGTAATTTTTCATCGGCTAATTGCATAAAACACCTCTCGATCATGAAACACGCTATAAAACTTCAGCGAAGGTAGGGCTTACGCACCGTACAAACGAACTATGTTGTGTATCGTAAATATGTCGTTTCAGCCTTTTATCAATCACCCTTTCTTGGTTGCGATCACTTAGTGGGGAATAGAAAAATTAAGCTAGAAGCGTTAAAAATCATACCTCCTATTTTGACTTTTCTGTCAATGCGTAAGTCATAGAAGGTAATTCACTAACTATACCTAAAGCTTTTTTTTAGAGCCTTGTTAGAGATGCTCACACGCTGATAGGAATGCTCACCTCTTTTTCATGCAGACTCGTTGCAACTAACCACTCACCATCGGAAGGTGCCAATGTCACCCCACGACGAATTGGTTTTACTCGACGATTGCCTACAATCGCTAAATCTAAGTGTAACAACACTCTTGCTAACACCACTTTCATCTCAAACATGGCAAATGCCATACCAATACAGCGGCGGCTGCCACCTCCAAACGGGAGAAACTCATACTGTGAGTATTTCCGTTCTAGAAAACGCTCTGGTCTAAACTGCTTGGGTTGAGGATACAAATCTGGACGGTGGTGCGTAAGGTATATCGAGGGAACCAGTAAAGTACCTGCTGGAAACTCATAATCCATGACTCGAATAGGAGTTTTTGTCATCCGAGTCGAAGGAAGCATGATGATTGGGTAAAGCCGGAGAGTTTCACAGCAAACTGCATCAAGATATGGCAGTTTCATCAGGATATCAATACTTGCATTACCCTCTATGCTATCTAGTTCTTGCAAAAGCTTTTTGTGTACTTCTGGAAGAAGATGAATCCAATACAGTGCCCATGTCATTGCCGAAGTTGAAGCCTCGTGACCTGCCATGAGTAACGTGATCAGTTCATCTCGAATTTCTTGATCAGTCATCGGCTTCCCGTCATTGTCCTGTGCAGACATCATTAACGAGAGGATATCGCTACGAGATGGATCGGGGGTGTCTCTAAGCTCTTGAATTTCGGCGTAGATCAGGTCATCAACTTTTTTCTTCAAAAGCTTGAACTGTCCCCAAGGACTCCACGGTCCTAAATCTTGCTGTAGCAAGGGGAAAAATAAGGGCAAAGCCTTTAGGGGAGAACTAGATAGCTTCAATACTGACTGTATAAGTAGTTTGAGTTTTTCATAACGCTGTCCTTCCTGTAAGCCAAATACTGTTTGCAAGATTACCCTTAAGGAGATCTCAGTCATTGATAGGCGTACAGGGAACGGTTTGCCAATTTCCCAGGTGCTGATGACTTGCTCAGTGATATTCCAAATCAGTTGCCCGTAAGACCTCAGGTGATCGCCATGTAACGGTGGTGCCAATAACTTCCGCTGACGCTGATGAGGTGCATCGTCTAACAACATCATTGAATAGTCCCCCAGCAAGGCTCTGAAAATTCCGTTCGCCCTACCTACATAAAACTGGTCTGGTCGAGCAGTAAAAATATCCTGAATGGCTTGGGGATTAGAAAAAACCACGCTAGGCTTTCCCGTGGGCCGTGCTGTAAAGCAGTCACCGTAGACTGCTGCGGTTGTTTCCATAAATTTCAATGGGTTTAAAACCCATTGCATCCGCTGCACAAACCCTGGAGTTTTTGGACCATTTGGTAACTTCATAACAATTGCCTTTACTATTTATAAGGATCCTCAGAGTAAAATTGGTGTGACCACTGTCGAAACTGTGCGATTGAACCATCACCGTCACAAAAGGGAACATGACTGCGATGAATCTTATCCCTTAAAAGAGATAAACTTAGCTCAAATCCTCTCTCTAGATCCTTGCGCAGGAGTGCTTCTAGAGCACGGGTTAGAAGCTTGTTAAAAACTTTAGGCATTCCAAAAAGCAAATGGATCTCGCTATGTTCCTCATCAATGGGTGTAGCCAACACGATATTTAACCAACGACCCTTTATCTTCCCGTTTAGAGAGTGAATAATGAAGGAAAAACCTAGCCCATAGCTTCTGACTTCAGATAGTAGGTTCACTTGCTCCCCTATGATCCAGGCCGCAGGAATAGGGGGTCTATATTGGGTAGAGAAACGATGAACAGCAATCGGTCCGTTAAACTCTACATCTTCACTTTTGGCATGTGACGCTTGAGCGTGCACATTAATATGACCAATATCATAACTGTGTTCGCATACTTCTTGCGGGTGAGTGCATAGCTTCCATTGCTTAATCCTACGAAACGGAACCCCCTCGTTATCAATATACTTAGACAGATCAGGAATCTCCCACGTAGGTGGCTTTTTCTGAGAGTGATAGTACAGCATAATCATACCATTGAGCTCGCTGACTGACCACTTCCCAATCTGAGCGGTAGGGGGTAGTTTGTTGCTGTAGGGGACATCAGTGCACTTCCCATTGCTGTCAAAGCACCACCCGTGGAAGGGACATTGAATGCCTTCTCCCTTGACTTTTCCGCCATAACCGAGGTGAGCCCCTACATGGGGACAGTAGGCATCAAAAACATAAGGCGTCCCGCTCTCGGTGCGGAAGAGTACTAAGTCTTTGCCAAAGTAATGAAGTGGCTTGACTTCTCCCGGTTTGAGTTCGTTGCTACAGCCAACACAGAACCAGCCATTGGGGAAAGACGTAAATGAAAAACGCGATTTTTTTTTCGTTAACTTCTTTTGTGCTAATTTCATAATACCTTATCGTAAGTTGGACAACCTGCAAAAAAAGACTGTCACATCAACTTAGAGCGAGGAACTACCGTTAGGAGCAATCCACGACAGATAGGAGCCATCTGACAAAACTTTCTCTACTGGAAATTTAACGTTCTTTGGTACTCGTCCAAGTAATGACATTTCTTGCTTTGAGTTGCTTTGGTTTTGGTCTTCATCGTCAAACTAGGCGCGTAATGGGAATAAGTAAAATTTACCATTTCTCCTTATTCGTGCAACAACGCCTAACCGAACCGTATTGTCAACACTTCAAAGAGGTCTTGTCATTAAGTCTTCGCTTTGCGTATGAGTGGAGGAGATTGCTGCGGTCAAATTTGTGTTTGGGTTAGGGGAAGGGACATCAGAGTAAAACTGGCGCGCCCAGCGTCGAAATTTTGCAATTGGACCATCTTCATCATAGAGAAGAGCATTGCTGTGATAAGCTTTATTCTCCAGAATAGGAAAGTCTTGCTCGATCAGTCTTTGTATATCCTTGCTCGTTGCCACAGCAATAGCATGGGCTAAAGGACTTCTGAAAAGGTTAGGTATACCAAACGCTAAGTGGATATCACAGTATTCCTCATCAACTGGTGTAATCCAGTAAATATGCATCCAACGGAAATTAATCTTCCCTTTTGCAGATAGAGTAGTGAAGATACAACCAAGACCGTAATGTCTGAGTATGGATAGACCGTTCACTTCCTCACCCATTATCCAGACTTCGGGGAAGGAAGGTGCGTATCCCACATAAACACGATTAACAGCAACGGCTCCATCAAACTCCATACTTTGACTTTTAGGAGGGGATGTTACGTTAGCTATATCGTGTACAACCATAAGATGAGACATATCACAACCATTCTCACCTATCTCTTGAGCGTGAGTACGCACTGTCCATTGCTTAACTTTGCGAAATGGGACTCCTCCTGTATATTCAGATAAATTAGGGATCTCCCACGTAGGTGGTATTCCTTCTGAGTGGTGGTATACTAAAATAACCCCATTAATCTCACTAACTAGCCATTTCTGAATCTGGGCAGCAGGGGGTTGTCGATTGGTATGGGGGGTAGCAGTGCACCTGCCATTGCCATCAAAGCACCATTCATGGAACGGACACTGAATGTTTTCTCCTTTAACTTTTCCGCCATAACCGATGTGAGCCCCTAGGTGGGGACAGTGAGCATCAAAAACATAGGGTGTTCCACTCTTGGTGCGGAAGAGCACTAAATCTTTGCCAAAGTAACGCAGTGGCTTGATTTCTCCAGGTTTGATCTCGTTGCTGTAGGCAACGCGGAACCAGCCATTCGGGAAAGAGGTAAACGGAAAGCGCGATTTTCTTTCTACTGATTTCATAAAACTCCTCATCGCAAGTTGAACGACTTGCAAGAAAAGACTGCCAAATCAACAATATTTAATGAGCTATTGATGTACTCCTTTCAGTTCACACAATTGAGATGTTCGATTCGCTAGTAACCGCTCTTGGTAGCGGTAACCAGCCACAACCATCTGCATTCCGTCTGGGGGAGCTAAAGTAGCACCACGACGCACAGGCTTAACTGGACTTTGATCGAGCAGGGCAAGTCGATAACGCGACACAATCGTGGCAAGAACTAGTTTCATTTCAAATAAGGCAAATGCCATACCAATGCAACGACGGTTACCACCCCCAAAGGGTAAGTACTCATAAAGAGAAAACTGTCTCTCCAGAAAACGCTCTGGTCTGAACTGCTTCGGTTGTCGGTAGATATCCTCACGATGATGAGCCAAATAAATACAACCAATCAACTTTGTACCTTGCTCAAACTGATGCTCCGCAATCTTAATCGGTGATTTTACAATTCGGGGCATCGTAAGCATTGAAACTGGGTAGAGGCGCAGTGTTTCAGAGCAGATTGCACTGAGATAGGGAAGTTTGGCAATAATACTGACATCTGAAATGTCGCTGATGGTGTCCAGTTCATCTAAAAGCTGGGTATACACCTCTGGTAAATGATGAATCCAATACAATGCCCATGACATAGCTGTAGCTGTGGTTTCATGACCCGCAACTAGAAATGTAATCAGCTCGTCACGCAACTCCTGATTGGTCATAGGCTGACCATCTTCGTCACAGGCAGACATTAACAAACTAAGGACATCCGTGCGAGTGGAATCGGGATGCTCCCGGCGTTGCTGAATCTCAGCATAAATGAGGCTATTGATTTGTTGCTGTTGGTGCAGAAAATGTCCCCAAGGACTCCAAGGTCCTAGATCTCGTTGAAGTGACCGCAGGAAGAGTAAGCTAGAACTGAGCGGAGAACTAACAGAGTCAAGCAACGACGTCAGCAGTTCCTTCAGTTGTTGAAACCGCTGCCCCTCGTTTATGCCAAATACAGCATCTAGCATGACACGCAAGGAAATTTCTTGCATGGCGGAACGAACTGCAAAGGGTTTGCTGATGGTCAATGTTTCCATCACCTGCTCTGCAATATTGCAGATTAATTGACCATAAGCACGCATTCGTTCACCATGAAAAGGTGGGGTCAGGAGATGGCGCTGGCGGTGATGAGGTGCACCGTCCAGCATGATCATAGACTGATCTCCTACTATTGGCAGTAAAAGTCCTTGTGTACTGGCGAAATAGTTGGAATCTACAGTAAAAAGCTCTTGAAAGGCTTGGGGACTGCCTAAAAGCACCGCTTCAAAATTGCCCCATCTTACTGTGAAGCAATCACCGTAGAGCTGAGCAGATTTTTCCAGGTAATCCAAAGGATGGGAAATCCATTGGATAAGCTGTAGAAAGGGCGGTGTCTTTGGACCCGGAGGTAGTTGCATATAACTTGTCTTAGAAATGAACGAGTTAACCTTGAGCCAATTCAGACTTGCGTGCCGTACAGATAGCTAAAAACCATAAGCCAAGCTGGAAGGTTCGATACAAGGCGAAGTTACCGAGTGCAGAGCGATATTCTTGCTCTGATTGTATACGCAAGGTACGTAAGACCTGACCAATCGGGTAAAAGAACATATTCTGCCTGTAGCTGCGAATACAAGAACGCTTGGCATAATGAGAGATGTCCTCAATGCAGATATCTTGAAATCCCACTGTCCTTGCCCAAGTGATAAATTCATCAGGTCTTGGCAATCTTGGGATTAGTCCACCGGAAGATATAGCTTGCAGGTGACGTTCTTCTTTTTGAGAGTAAGTCCTATTGAACAAATAACTATCTTGAACGACCAACTTGCCACCTGGTTTGAGCAGACGATAAGCCTCGGCTAAAAAAAGCTGTTTATCAAGGATATGCAAGAGACTCTCTTGGGCCCAAAAGATATCGAAACTCCCATCTGGCAACCCTGTGTTTAACAGATTCACGTTTTCGAAGCTGACAAAGTCATCAAGACCTCGCTTTTTAGCATAGTGGTTTGCTCGGGCAACCTGATCGGACGAGATGTTGACACCAACCACTCGAGCACCATACTCCTTAGCAAGCCACAATGACGTACCGCCAAAGCCACAACCCGCGTCCAAGACTCGTGCTCCTTGGAACATGCCAACACGCTCTGCCATCGCCTGATTCATGTTGATTAATGATTCAGCATGGCTGCGAGTATTCTCGTCCCAGTAGCCTAGGTGTACAGCAAGGTTATCTTCATTTAACCATAACAGGCGGGCAAATGGCCAAACCCTATCGTACCATGTTGCAACAGCTAAGCTTTGATTTTGTATTGAACTTGAAAGTTGAGTCATAATGCTACTTACTGATCTCTTCCTCAGATGAAAAATGGATAGCGGAGTAACCGTTAGACTGGACTAGACTAGACGATAAGGACTATCGCGGTTCTACCAGCAGTTCAAATTTTTCTGGTCCCAGGACTGCTCCACGCCTGATGGCTCGCACAGGACGCTTGTCTGCTAGCTCCACGTTGTATTCAGACAAAATTGTTCCTATCGCCAGTTTTAACTCGAACAACGCTAGCGCCATACCTATACAGCTTCGATGCCCACCTCCAAAAGGAATATATTCGTATGGGGTAAAATGACGTTCCAGAAAACGCTCAGGACGGAACTTCTCCGGTTCGGGATAAATTTCCTCACGGTGATGGATTAGGTAGGGAGAGGGGTATATTACTGTATTAGGTTCGAGTTCCCAATCAAGAAGCTTGAAGGGAAATTTTGTTTTACGAGGTCCAAAGATATACGGTGGTGGATAAATTCGTAGAGCCTCTTTGATGACAGCGTCTAGATAAGGTAAGCTTCTGAAATCTTCTCCACTATCGATCTCTGCAAGGAGCTTATCTTTAACTTCTGGAATCGTAGAAACCCAGTAGAGTATCCAGGTTAGGGTATAGGAAGTAGGCTCTCGTCCTGCAAATAACAGAGTCATTACTTGACAATAAATTTCCTGGTTCGTTTCACTTTCCTGCATCAGGATCGATAGAATATCTCCTTGATCGCCTACACCTGCTTGCCGCCGCTCTCGAATCTCAGCCGCAACTTCTTCAAAAAAAATCTCCCGAGAGCGCAGCCACTTTCTGTACGTACCCGAGAAAACCTGTAAAAAGGGGTTAAATAACTGTATAGCTTTCAGCGGCGTCTCTATGAGCCCAAGCTGAAACATGAACTCGCGTGCAATCGTTTGGTAGCGCTCTCCTTCAAATGAACCAAACGTAAAACTAAGAATTGTTGCCACCGTAATTTCCCGAGCAACTTCCTCAGTCACAATCTTACGTTTCCCATCTAGGAGACTTCGTGTAACCTGACAAACTAACTCACGGCAGGTTTTCATCCGTTCACCACGAAAAGCGGGTAAGAGCATTTGGCGCTGCCTAAGGTATTCTTCACCACTTGCCATCGCAATTGAGCCATCGCCCCCAAAGATAAACCTTACACTATCAGCGAAGTTCTCTACTACACCAAATGTCTCTTCTGGCTCCGCAAACACTTGGCGAACGGCTTCAGGAGAAGCTGCGATGATTGCCCGCATGGGAGCATATACCCAAAATACATCACTGCGCGCAAACCCTGCTTCTAAATATGCAATGGGATCAAGGATAAAAGAAGATAGCTGTAGAAGATAAGGAGCCTTTGAACTAGGTATCTCTGTCGGATTCCGGAGCGAGTTTAAAAGTGTAGTCATGATGCCGTCCATTTCTCAAGTAATTGATCGTGGAGTAACCGCTAGACTGAGCTAAACGATGAGGACTATCGCCGCTCCACTAGCAGCTCATATCTCTCTGGTCCTAGAACTGCTCCACGTCTTACAGCTCGCACAGGGCGTTTGTCTGCTAACTCCACGTTGTATTCAGACAAAATTGTTCCTATTGCCAGTTTTAACTCGAACAATGCTAATGCCATTGCGATGCAGGTTCGATGCCCTCCTCCGAAAGGAAGGTACTCGTATGGAGTAAATTGTCGTTCCAAAAAACGCTCAGGACGGAAGGTCTTTGGTTCTGGATAAATTTCCTTGCGGTGATGGATCAGGTAAGGGCAGGGGAACACTACGGTACCTGGTTCAAGTTCCCAATCGAGGAGCTTGAAGGGAACTTTTGTGACACGAGGCCCGAATATAAACGCTGGTGGATAAATTCGGAGGGCTTCTTTGATGACCGCATCAAGGTAGGGTAAACTCATATAGTCCTCACCACTATCGATTTCTGCAAGGAGCTTATGCTGAACTTCTGGGAGCGTACAAATCCAATAGAGTATCCAGGCTAAGGTATAAGAAGTCGACTCTCGTCCTGCGAATAACATAGTCATGACTTGAGAGCAAATTCGATCATTTGTTTCACCCTCTTTAATGAGAAGTGAGAGGACATCTCCTTGATCGCTCATGCCTGCTTGTCGCCGTTTTTGCGCTTCAGCTGCAACTTCCTCAAAAAAAATCTTTCGAGAGCGCTGCCACTTTCCCCATGAGCCCCAACTAGCCCGGAAAAAGGGAACAAATAATTGCAAAGCTTTCAGCGGTGACTCAATAATTTCGAGCTGAAACGTGAGCTCCCGAGCAATCGTCTGATAGCGTTCTTCCTCGAATGAACCAAACGTAAAACTGAGAATAGTTGTCATCGTAATGATTTGAGCAATATCTTCAGTTACAACCTTATGTTTTTCATCCAAGAGGCTTCGCGTAACTTGACATACTAACTCACGACAGGCTTGGAGCCGTTCGCCACGAAAAGCTGGACCTAACACTTGGCGTTGCCTGATGTGTTCTTCACCACTGACAAGTCCCATCGAGCCTTCCCCACCAAGGATAAGCCTTACACTAGCATTGTCCATAATGCTAAATGTCTCATTTCCTGCCGCAAACACTTGGCGAATTGCTTCAGGAGAAGCTGCGATAATTGCGTGCATCGGAGCATATGCCCAAAATACTTCACCAAGGCGTGCAAACCCTGTTTCTAGATATGCAACGGGATCAAGGACAAAAGAAAACAGTTGTAGCAGGGAAGGAGTCTTGGAATTAGGTATCTTATTTTGGTTCTGGGTTAAACTTGAAAGTGTAATCATAATTGCCGTCTATTTCTCAAGTAATTGATCGTGGAGTAACCGCTAGACTGAGCTAAACGATGAGGACTATCGCCGCTCCACTAGCAGCTCATATCTCTCTGGTCCTAGAACTGCTCCACGTCTTACAGCTCGCACAGGGCGTTTGTCTGCTAACTCCACGTTGTATTCAGACAAAATTGTTCCTATTGCCAGTTTTAACTCGAACAATGCTAATGCCATTGCGATGCAGGTTCGATGCCCTCCTCCGAAAGGAAGGTACTCGTATGGAGTAAATTGTCGTTCCAAAAAACGCTCAGGACGGAAGGTCTTTGGTTCTGGATAAATTTCCTTGCGGTGATGGATCAGGTAAGGGCAGGGGAACACTACGGTACCTGGTTCAAGTTCCCAATCGAGGAGCTTGAAGGGAACTTTTGTGACACGAGGCCCGAATATAAACGCTGGTGGATAAATTCGGAGGGCTTCTTTGATGACCGCATCAAGGTAGGGTAAACTCATATAGTCCTCACCACTATCGATTTCTGCAAGGAGCTTATGCCGAACTATGGGCATTGTACAGACCCAATAAAGAATCCAGGCTAGGGTATAGGCGGTAGACTCTCGTCCTGCGTATAGTAGAGTCATCACTTGAGAGTAAATTCGATTGTCCGGTTCACCCTCTTTAATGAGAAGTGAAAGAATGTCGCCTCGATCACTCATACCAGCTTGTCGCCGTTCTCGCGTTTCAGCTGCAACTTCTTCAAAAAAAATCTTCCGAGAGCGCTGCCACTTTCCCCACGAGCCTGAAAAAAACCGTAAAAGAGGAACAAATAACTGCAAAGCTTTTAGCGGTGACTCAATGATTTCAATCTGAGATGTAAACTCTCGTGCGATCATCTGGTAGCGTTCTCCTTCAATTGAACCAAACGTAAGACTGAGAATAGATGCCACACTAACAGTTTGGGCAACTTCTTCCATCACAATCTTTCGTTTTCCATTCAGGAGACCTCGGGTAACTTGACAAACTAGCTCACTACAGGCTTTCAGGTGTTCACCTCGAAAAGCTGGACCTAACACTTGGCGTTGCCTGATGTGCTCTTCACCACTGACAAGCCCTATCGAGCCTTCCCCACCCAGGATGAACTTGGCACTAGCATTGTCCACGATGCCAAATGTGTCATCTCCCTTTGCAAACACTTGACGAATGGCTTCAGGAGAAGCGGCGATAATTGCCCGCATCGGAGCATATGCCCAAAATACTTCACCAAGGCGTACAACCTCCGTTTCTAAGTATGTAATGGGATCCAGAACAAAGGAAATTTGCTGTATAAGAGAAGGACTCTTAGAATAGGGTATTTCTCTTTGCTTCTTGGTTGAACTTGAAAGTGTAATCATGATTTCCTCTATTTTCTAGATGAATAAATAAGGGAGCATCCCAGTTTTTATTCTTTCAAAAGACATAAATAAAATATGAGAAGGTAAAGGAGTAATTAAGCGATCGTTGTAATGGGAGTCGTCATCACTGAAGAAGAAAACCAACTTTTAATCGAACACGCTCGTGCGATAAGCGGAGCTTATGGAGAGAACTACTAGCTTCTACCAATTCTCTATCAAGTAGTACTTAATTTTGATATCCCCCACGTCGTTTCGCTTAATCTGTCCACTTTAACGATAATGACGCAGTAGATTTCGTACAAATGACAAGCTGACCTTGAATCTTTGAGTTAACTGGCGTTGAGAGCCTTCCTTCGCAACACACGCTATAATCACGCGACGACGTAAATCTCCTGAGTAAGATACTGGCATCTAATTAAACAATCACTCTCAATACTACTCGGTTAAGCCCTTTCCGCACACCATAGACAACGAAATTTCAATGGTTTCAGCCCTACCTAATTTCCTTAACCGAGCAGTATTGCAATCACTCTATGTTCAGCGTATCATCGTTTGTAGTTCAGTTACCTGAAAATTGTTGTAAGCAAGAGGATGAGGATTATCGCCGTTCTACCAGCAACTCATATTTTTCGGGACCCAAGACCATTCCATGCCTGATAGGGCGAACAGGGCGTTTGTTTGCCAGTTCCACATTGTACTCCGACAAAATGGTTCCGATCACCAGTTTTATCTCGAACAATGCTAAAGCTTTACCGATACAAGTATGATTCCCCCCTCCAAATGGAAGGTATTCATATGGGCTAAACTGACGTTCCAGAAAACGCTCAGGACGGAACGTCTTTGGTTCGGGATATATTTCCTCTTGTTGATGGACGAGGTAAGGGCAGATGGTTAAAAGCGTACCTGGATCAAGTTGCCAATCGAGAAGTTTAAAAGGAACTTTAGTAACACGAGGATTTCCAATAAAGCCTGGTGAATAAAGCCGCAAGGTTTCTTTAATAACCGCATCTAGATAAGGTAAGCTCATGAAATCTTTACCACTATCAATTTCAGCAATTACTTTGTCTTTGATTTCTGGAATTGCACAAATCCAATAGAGTGTCCATGCCATGCTATGGGCAGTGGTGTCTCGTCCTGACAACAACATCGTTGTGACTTGGGCGCAAATTCGCTTGTCCGTTTCGCCTTCTTTGATCAGGATCGACAGAACATCGTCTTGAGCGCCTACATCAGCTTGTCGCCGTTCTCGAATCTCAGCCGCCACTTCTTCAACGAAAACCTTTTGAGAGCGCTGCCACTCCCCCCAAGAACCCCAACTAACTTGTAAAAAGGGAACAAATAATTGCAACCCTTTTAGAGGCGTCCCAATGATATTCAACTGGGACGCAAGTTCTCGTGCTATTGTATGATAGCGCTCTCCTTCAACTGAACCAAACGTAAAATTGAGAATTGTTGTCATCGTAATCGTCTCAGCTAAATCTTCAACAACGACTTTACGTTTTCCGTTGAGAAAATTTTGTGTAACGTGACAAACTAACTCGCGGCAGCTTTGCATCCGTTCGCCTCGAAAAACTGGACCTAGAATTTGGCGCTGCCTGACGTGTTCTTCACCACTTGCCAGTGCAATTGAACCTTCTTGAAAGAAGATTCTGCCAAAAGCGTTGTTTAATCCTGTGTCAAATGTTTCACTTCCTGCTGCAAACACTTCGTGAATCGCAGCGGGAGAACCTACAATGATGGTTGATTGCGGGATGTACGCCCAAAAAACATCACCAAGGTGCTTAAAATTAGCATCCAGGTAGGAAATGGGATTGAGGGCAAAGCGAAGCACCTCAACAAAAGCAGGATTGCTCGAACTAGGTATTTTCATAGCTTTCCTAAAACAAAAGTTATTCAAAAATAACTTACTTGATCAACTTAGGATAAATCTGGCACATCGCTAAATAGGCAAAGACGACCATCAGAACCAGTAGCCAAGAAATCTTCAGCCACCAGAATGAGGGTAATCCGAAATTCCAGCGGAGTAAGTCGGTAAACGATGCCATTGGGAGAACTGAAGCAATTCGTTCCAGAAAGGGGGGTAGAGTTTGGCGAGGGAAATACGTCCCACAGAGGGTAAACATGGGAACGATGAGGAGAAAGATGGGAATATTAATTTGATCACTTTGACGAACAGTGCCTGCGGTTAACAGTCCCATTGCGCTAAACACAAGGCTCCCCAAGAGCATAATTGGTAGAGACAATAGTAAGTTCCAGGCTGGATACAAGCCCCAAAACACAGCGACGGTTCCGGTTAATGTACCTGTAATCATCCCTTTGGTAGTCGCCCATAACCAATCACCTAGAAAGACCTCGGAAAAACTCAACGGTGCAGTGAGTAAGGCTTGCCAGGTTTTTTGGAAGTGGATACGAACAAAACTTGCGAAAGCGCCCTCAAGGAAAGAATGAAACAACACACCGACTGCCATCGTGCCAGGTGCAATGAACTTTAGATAGGGGATTTGTTGTTCTGCATAAGTGATTGCTCCAATTAAAGGCATTAAGCCGTAGCCAAAGGCAACTAAATGGATAATTGGCTCTAACAAAGGTGGCAGGCAATTGACGAGCCATGTGCGTTGATAAACCTTAGCGTGGCGATGCCAAACAGAGTAAACTCCCCAGACAGAAACTGAAGGACCTTTCATTGCAATACTCCTCCGGTTAAGCGCAAGAACACGTCTTCTAAGTTTGCCTGACGACGGGTTAGGCGTTGGGGTCGCATGGCAACCAGTTGTTCCCAAAGTCGATAATCATCGGGAGGTAATACCAGCAGATAGCCGCTGCCAAAAGAACGCCACCACGTATCTGCTTGCGTTGCAAACCTTTGGAGTACCGCTTCATTTACCCCTTCGATTTCAACAACTTCTTTGCCCACGGTACGCTCAATCAGTTCACTCGGTGTCCCTTGATCAATAACTTGACCGTCTTGCAGTAAGAGCAGGCGATCGCACAATCGCTGAGCCTCATCCATGTAGTGCGTTGTTAACAACACTCCACAACCCTGCTGCTTCAAGTCAATCACCACTTTCCAAAACTCCTGACGGGCGTCAGGATCAAGTCCCGTCGTTGGCTCATCCAGAAACACCACTTGCGGATAGTTAATTAGGGCACGAGCAAGCACCAACCGTCGCTTCATCCCTCCTGATAAATCGTTTACGGAACGTTGGGCATAGTTTTGCAGGTCTAGTTTTGCTAGCAGTTCTCCAGCCCGTTTGCGAGCGTCTTTGCCCAAGATGCGATAGTGATGAATAAAGTAGATGAGGTTTTCAATCACAGAAAAATCAAGGTCAAGATTATCCTCCTGAGTGACAATACCCATCTTGGCGCGAGCCATTCGCCCATTACTCTGCACTTGTGTGGAACCGAGTTTGACGAAGCCACGACTAGGCACAACAGCTCCATAAAGCATGCCAACTGTAGTGGTTTTCCCTGCACCATTGGGTCCCAACAGACCCACAATTTCACCGGGATTCAGAGTGAAGCTTACACCCTGAACAACAGCGCAATCACCGTACATTTTCCACAAGTCGTAGGCAACCAGTGCCTCTGTGCTAGTTTTAGGATTACTTGAGCTGAGTATCTTCATAGCTCTTCTAGAACAAAAATTATTCAATCGTAGCAATTGCCGCCTAGTTCAGCTTTATCCATTTACCAAAACTGCAATCGCATAAACCGAAGCCCTTATTTCTCCGTAGCTGTGACTTTTTCAACGCCTTGTACAGAGATGCTCTTACATGGGTATTAAGTTGGTCTTGAACGGCTGTAATCTTGGTTGTTTTAGTTTTCTCAGGCAGTATCTCCACCTTCTCTAGGTGCGGGGTTGGTAGCGATACTACTCCCATCGCTAAGGATGACGGAATCAGCTTCGATTTTTAACCTTCCTACAGCACCAGCTTCACGACCGACCGTCACACATCCGTTGTCAGTTACCCTCAATAGCTTTGTCTTAATTGTCATCTCTGCTGACGCATCGCTTGGCGCAGTGGGACAGGGAGCAACTTCTCCCGTCCGTCTCATAAAAGAGGAACTTGCCGCAGCAATTCTACTAGACTCCTTGTATCCTGGCAGCCAGCCGCTGACCTCAACCGACTCATAGGCATTAATCGTGAGTTTTGCACCGCTTGGCGAAGTAGACGTAGCAATCCTGGCTGAATCTCGCACTTCCACGCGGCACGCATTAATAGTCACGTTACCACAGTTTCCCTCACCAATTGTGACCGAGTGAATTCCACTCGTTTCTATAAAATGCCAGTTAGTTCCAACTAACAATACGGATTCGGCGGCGTTAACAGTTAAGTTCCCACAATTGCCTTTGCGTAAACTACCGCAAGCAATAATACCTCCGTCTAGAACCATTACCGACCCTGTCGAAATGGTCAGATCGCCAGTATTGCCAGAACTGTAAGATGTGGAGTTGATAGCACTGAAGAAACGAAAATCCTTCAGTGAAGTCCCCATCAACTCCAAAGATTTAGAGGCATTGATGCATATGTTTCCTGCTTGGGCAGCTGAGACTGTTAAGGCGGAGATGGTTGCCCCATCTCGCACGATTAATCGTTTCGTAGAAATCTCAATACTTCCGCCTTTCCCGCCTGCTGTTGTTTGCGAGAGTAAACGGGTTTGAACTCGAACGTCGGGGCTATGTCCACTCAACTCTACAGATTCGGAGGTCTCAATCGTTAAACTTCCTCCTAGCCCATCGCCTTCATTTTGAATCAAAATTAACGAGCCTTCTACAAGGCTGAGGCGTCGCCCTCGCACTCGGATCGAACCGGTACTCACTCCACTAGCATCAACAAGGGCTTGGTCTTGCAGCTGAATATCTCCAAAATTCTGCACGACTTCATAATTGAAAGTCCAACCTTGCTCCGTCGCGTCCAGCCTTACTTCCCCTTCCCGAACACTGCTTAACTCGACTGTAGCACCTTCTCCCAATATTGTACCGCTCTCTAGTATTAAATCTGTGCCTACTAGAGCGAAAGTTTTACCCGAGCATACTTGCAATCCACGGCTACTATTTCGGGTAACAGCAGGGAAGAATAAGTTTTCAATCTTTAGATCGTGCCCTGTGCCCATAACCCGAATGCGTCCTAAAACCGAATCATCAAACCGCAGTCGGCTAGGTACGCTTGAAGTTAGGGGAGAAGAACTCAAGTCGCCAGATAATTCTAACTGAGTTCCATCTGCAAATCCGATTTCATTAGCTGTTGTAGCGACAAACGAACCGCCAGTATCGAGAAACGCATACTCACCAAAATCAATACCATTGGGATTAAGGAAAAATAGGTTTGCAGCTCCTTGTATCCGGAGAGTGCCTTCTATTTTAGAGACAGACTCCCCAGTAATGCAGATAATAATGTTCTCAATTGTCGAATCGTTCTCAACGACAGCTGTAGCCCCTTCTGGGATAGATAGCGCCGAAAATTTGAGGAATAGATTCTTGGCAACAGCTATGCCGCTATTAAGTTTGAGGATGTTGCTTGTAATTGAGTTTGCCTCAAAAAATGCAGTCATTATAATATTCCCTTGTTTCAATGAATAATTGATCGTAGAGCGTCTACTGAACAGGGTAAACGCAAGAAAATTTATGCGTTGGATGAGCAAGACTGTAAGGGAATCGAAACTTCTAAAACTTTAAGCATGTAAACCTCATCTATGCTGGCTCGTTTAGCCTTTTGCCGAGTCCGTAATCTCATTACTTTTGTCATCACTTTAACTTGACCGAGAAACAGCCGATGCTCACGCTCCCCAAGCACTAACTACATGTAAAGAGGACTGTTGTTGGTTACGGTCATAAGAACCATTGAATTTTTTGCCATCAATCGGGACGACTTGTGCCCCTAAATCCTCTACCAAACTGCTCAACCAGCTATGAAAACTGCGCTCAAATGCTGTGGGCGATATCCTCTCAAACAGTCGACGATAGGTATCGCGCTCGGAATCCCAAACGGCAGTGGCAAGAAACTGGACAACCAACATTGATGGCTCACGCCATTGGTTTCTATGTCTTCCCATCCTTGAGCACCACCAATAGTCGCCAACAGCGCAATCATTACAATGCTGATAAAAGGATGAAGCACACCTTGCTTCCCTCGGGGGTCGTGCAAGTCCTCAAAGTGATGCGCCAATTGTTGATGGATTTGGGAGCAATCCGTTGCAGGCAGCACTGACCCAGATTGTCTACTCAAAGCTGTAGAGTTAGACGATGTGTCAAAACCTGCAACAATTGGAAATACCTGTAGAAACTGCATTTCCTTAGCATATTACAATTTCATTTTTCTTGCGTTTACCCTGTTAATTCTCATACACTTCACGCACAAATATTACATACTTAACAATTATTCCTTAAGTTAAATAAGTTGGTTTTGGAGGCTGTAGATAATCATGACGAATTTCAATCAGCAATCTGTCCGGATCGTAGCAGTAAATAGCTTGTCCCGTAGGACCGTCAATTCCATAATCGAATTTTATTTGGTTAGCACGTAGCACCTCAATTGCCTGCTCAAATAATTGTGAATTAATTTCAAAAGCAAGATGATTTGAAATCTCAGCATGGGTAAAGCCGTGATGAGATTCAGTGTTATTTAATGGCAAATCAGGTTCCCAAAATAGATTCAGGAGCGAACCATCAGGAACATAGAAAATAGCAATTTTTTCAGCCTCGATCAACTTACGTATTGGTTCAGGAAGTGCATCACCAGTAAGTTCATGAAGACCAAGGATGCCGCCATAGAAGTGGCGGGAGACTCTCATGTCGCTGACCTTTAAGGAGATATGGTGTATTCGACGTAGGCTCCCTTTAGGTAGAGTCATATTTAACAAATTTGAACTAGATAGCATAATCTTTGAACATTACATCACAAGGTTTAAAATGTTTAGACCTGTAGAAATCAAATGACAATAATGAGGGCATTAACCTATACCACAAAATCCTACTACAAAGCTACAATTTTCACTTCAAACGATATAAACGAATTTAACTATGGAATGTTTTTTTATAGGAAAAAATCATGAAAACCTATATTAAGTAAATTTTTCTATGCAATAAAAGCACGAAGAAAACTTGCAATGAAAAATTCAACTTTTCTGATATAACTAACAATGTGTTCTCTGTTCTACTCTATTATCTATTTAACATTTTTTTTGGCTTTATTTGATAAAGATTTATTAACAAGATTTTGATACACAAATTCAAGCCAAGACGGTTCAGTTAAGTCTTAAAGTCAGGTAAATTAGCACTCTTATATGACTCTATTTAGAGTCATATGAATGAGAAATCCTCAAACGTAGATTCAATCTATGCTCAACCCCAGAACTGCCACTCTGACTGGCACCTTCGTGGATGATTACTGTGCTTTTTATCAAGACCTATTTTTGGAAGTCAGAACTTATGAGAACTTCAAATATCTTCATGTAGAAATGATTTCTGATATTAAAAGGAAGTCTTTACAGCCATTGCTATATCTGTAGGTTTACATGATCCACAACCTCTACAGCACTTTCTCACGGACGCACCTTGGTGAGTGATGCAATTGAGACTCCGGAGATTATTGTTGAGGTTAAAAATCTTACAAACAAGGTCATTCAAGCTCATATTAGATGAAACTGGGGACAAAAAGAAAGGCAATTCTATGGATGATGTATCTCGGCAGTATATTGGAAATTTAGGCGCATTTAATAACGGTATAGTTTCAGTAAATACTTATGGCATTTTGGGCAATATTACTTTTCCATTAATATTTAAGATCTTCAAACCCAGAAAAAAACTCAAGGAAACAGAGGAATCTAAAACTAAGTCTTAACTTGCTGCCGAAATTATCCAAAAACTTAAAGGCAAAGGATTTATTGATCAGCTTTAATTATGGCTTTCATATGGCAGTTGCTTAATTTATTATTGCCTGTCGTTGGAGCGGATGAAACAAGCTTTGCTCAAGGGAACATTAATGGATGCAATCCCAAACAAAGTCAAGCCTGGTTGTGGGTTGCATGTACAAAGTAGTAACATTTTTTTCAGATTGCACTTTCACGTTGTTCAAATGCAGCCCGAAAGCTATCTACTGGGTGAAGACGAATGGCACGAGGAATTGAAAAGTTTTTCTAATAACTTTTCTGGCAATCTTGACCCTGCTTGATAGTAAGCACTCGTATCAGTTGAGGGAATCTCTACCTCTTCCTCTGCCAAATGTGCAATTATTTTACTCACGGCATTATAACAAGTTTTCTCAGTATCTAAAACTTGAGATAAAAATGCCCACAAAGTTATGAACGGGTCAAATAATCGCTTTTTATACTTAATTTTTAGCTCAGAGATTGCTTGTCTAATTACAGACTGACTTTGATTAAATTTATCCTTGAGAATTTGTACTCGTAGTGTCACAGTAGTGTTTATGCTATATACTCGGCAACAATTGCCTTAGCCTTGGTATAGGTAATCTTCTGGCCCAGACTTGCGCATTTGAGTGCTTCTGCCCTAGCTCCTTCAGAGGTAGAGGGAGAGGACAGGAGGTAAAGGGCTGAGGCGGCGATATCCAAATGTGTCAATTTGACACATTTGAACCCACATTCCGCCCTTACAACTGTCACAATAGATATTTTGTAAAAGGGACGGAACTAACGGGACGTGACATCCTCCCGCCACTGACTCGGAGTACCGAGTACAGTGGGGGCTTCCAAGAATCACTTCCTGGTTTTTCCTGTTTCACGGGTCGTGCCTAGACTTGCGTCCCCAGACAACGATACCTCCACAGGCAGCTTGACTGCGAGTCCCGCAGCTGCAAGACCTCTTTGCTCTACTACCATCGCAGCAGCAACATCGCGGTCTGTTGTGTATCCACACTCATGACAAACATGAACACGTTCAGACAGTTTCTTCTTTCCAGTATGAGTTCCGCATTGAGGGCAGGTTTGACTAGTCCCGTTGGGGTTCACCTTGGCAAAATACACCCCACGTTTCCAGCAAACCCAAGAAAGGATTTCAAGAAAACTACCCCAAGCTGCGTCGAGACTAGGACTTACGCATTGACAGAAAAGTCACTATGTGTATTCAAGCCCAGCTTCTGTTGTAGATGTTTCAAAATGAAATCACGAGCCACTTGAAGAGATAAATTTCTTTGAAGTTCATACCAATTTTCAATTAACTCTTCAGCTCGCATCAACTCAAGTTGGGTAAAGGCGCGAATAGCACTAAAAAAATGAGTTTTGATAGCTTCAGTTGTTCCTACCATCCGTCGTTCAATACCACAAACCTGTTTGATTGCTCTGTGGTAACATTCGATTCCCCAATGAATTGAATGTAATACTTTAAATTCTGCCCTAGTAATTTGATTAAGTGCATCTTCTTCGGTCAAAAACATGATGTAGTATCTTTTCTCTTCGTTTTTGAATGTTTTTTGAAATACTTTCACGCTGCCAAAACTTTTTCAATGCACAATTAAGCCTTCATCAGGTATTTCTAAATTTTGAACTTGGGTGTAATCTCGACCATTAATGGAACATGAACGATTTTTAGCTATGCCCATTAAAAACCCTAATCCTTTATTTTTTAAGAACTTTAAGTTTTCTCTGCTAGCATACCAGGCATCTGTTGTTACCATTTGCGGCTGTAATCCCCAAGTCAAAACTTCGGTTATCATTTCTCTCAAATAATCATTTTTCGTCTTACCATCCTGTTTGTTATATAGGCGATAGTTGACAGGTACAGACTTACCTGAGTCTTCTGTGTAGTACAACGTAATTAGCTGGACCCCTTTGACTACACGATGATGCTTACCTGACCAAAAGTACCCGATTGAAGAAGAAGTCAGAAGTCAGAAGTCAGAATTCAGCAATCTTATGGATGGGGATTCAAACCCCAACCAACTGTGGACAACGCCCTTCGGGTTCGCCAGTCGCCTACGGAGGGAGACCCTCCTGCAGCGCTGGTCTCACCAGACGCCTCAAGTCGGGAAACCCGCCCACGGCGCTGGCTCCCCTGCAGACGGTGGGGATTTAAACCCCTAGACTCATCCGTTCAGGCATTACAGGAGTCCACTCGATGTCAAAAAAAAACTCCTTCTTCCTCCTGACTCCTGACGACTGACACCTTCGTTCTGTTGTTAAAATCAATGGGATTTAGGTTTAATCTTGTTCTGGCGGATAGTTTATATGGAGAAAGCGGTAAAAATTTTCTAAGCGTGCTAGATGAATTAAATCTTAATTTTATAGTTGCGATTCGCTCAAATCACCGAGCGTGGGGCATAGCAGAAACCGAGGTGAAATATTCAGAGTGGCAAAGATTCAAGCGAGTCTTCTCTAACTTAAGTTCAGAAAATAGATTTATTAGAGAGATAATTTGTGGTCAAAATCAAGGAATTAGATATTGGCAAATAACCACTGATAAAGAAACGCTACCAAAAAACACAACTTGGTACGTAATGAGTAAATACCCTGAAATTACACCGAGAGACGTTGGAAATTTTTATGGTTTACGAACTTGGGTAGAATATGGTTTAAAGCAGAGTAAAAATGAATTAGGTTGGGCAGATTTTCGAGTCACTCATTATCCCCAAATAGAGAGGTGGTGGGAAATAGTTTGTAGCGCTTATTTGATGGTCAGTCTCCATTCTGAACAATTGCTCAAATTTCCACCACAATCTGAATCTAATTTCTCATCGCATCCCTGGTGGGATAAAGAAAACGGTTGGAATAATATTCTGAACAACCTCCGTTTGATACTTCAACCATTTGTGCTATTCAATTTAATTAAACCTTGGCTAAAAGTCTTTACAGTTCCTAAGTTATCTGAAGGATTTTTTCATCTCCAAATAATTGTCAATAATTTGACTCGTTCAATTTTTCAAAACTTCAATATTCCTTATTTCTATTTTTCCTCTGCCTAGAGTGACAAAAGAGGGTTAGTAGTAGCCACCTGTCTAATTTTCTCACAACTAAGCCCACCACAGTTCCACGCTTAGTGTTGGGCGTTCTTACAAGCGCTGCCATCATAGAACCACGTGGGCGATCGCCTACCCAGGCCGCTTTCTTCACACTTGACCTGTCGCTAAACGGGGTAGTGTTACGGAAGCTGCAACCAGGGGCAAAGTACGCTAAAATGTTTACCAGTAAAGCGTTTTAGACGATTAACGTAACAGCATTCAAGCAAACTCCAAAGTTCCGAGTATGGTTGGAGTCGGAACTTTTTGGCTCTAATCATGTACCACTTAATACCTTTGAGGCATAAAATCGTCACTCAAGTGGGTTAAGTTCCGATTCTTCAACAAAATTCGGAACTTTTGTTTGTCGCTTAGTTAAACTATACGGTTTAGTTTGCCCTTGGTCGCAGCTTCCGTAACACTACCCCTAAACAGAGTCCCTACACTGTGCCAGTTGCGTAAGTCCTGCTAATCACTGGAGTTTAGACTAAAGTAGGCGATCGCTATTTATCATGTAGCAAGATAAAAAA
>NZ_QMEA01000056.1 GCF_012912105.1 Brasilonema sp. UFV-L1 | reverse complement strand
CGGGGTTTCTACCCAAATTTTCGATGACTGAAACAGCAGAAAAACTCAAGCTTGAACTTTCTCAACTTTCTGCACAAGAACGTGCCGACATTGCTCATTTTTTGATTCAATCTTTAGATGAAAATATTGCTAATGAAAATGTTGATAATGATGTAGAAGCTGCTTGGGATACGGAATTAACTAAGCGCCTAGAAGATATTCATCGTGGAACAGCTATTGGCGAACCATCAAATCAAGTATTTTCCGAGTTGCGAGAGAAGTATTCGTGAAGTTTATCGTTATCCACACCGAAGCCAGAAAGGAACTTGATGCTGCAATTGCTTACTATGAGAAGCAGAAAATTGGCGATTGACTTGATTTATTATCTGAAGTGGAGAAAGTTCTTGGAAATATTCAGCAAAATCCAAATCTCGGAACACCATACAAAATTGAAGGGGTGCGTCGTTATGCTATTAAACGTTTCCCTTATCTCATCTTTTATATAGAGCTTGAAGAAGTTATTTGGGTGATAGCGATTGCACATGGAAAGCGCAAACCCGATTATTGGAAAAAGCGAAATATAGAGATATAATGTAATTTATAAGTTTACGGCTTTTCTGCCATTATCAGTTAATTCAATCTCACTCAAAACAACCTGACGTATCCTTTCATCTTGTGCTTGTAGCTGTTGGACTAGTTCCTTGAGTTTATCTGCATCCATCTGAGTTTGCATCCATTTTAATGGACTTCGTCTATTAGCCTGGGATTTAAATCCCAGACTGCGTCAAATCTGCCTCCAGCATAACTGCCTTTCTTCTCAACCCCTTTGAGCACGTTATGCGATCGCACCAGGTAAAAACAGATCGTTGACTGCCCGTCTTTGCATGAAATCTAAACAAATGTCAAACTAAGAGGGTGTTTATAAAATAAATTTGTCATTCTGGAGCGCGTAGCGTGCCCGCAGGGCAGTGGAGTGAAACACAACGTTAGCGCAGCGTGTCCGCAGGACATAGAATCTAGGGTTTGCATCATAGTCGAGAGATGCTTCACTACGCTATCGCTACGTTCAGCATGACAAATCGAGGTTTTTGCCAAATTTATAAACACCCTCTAAGAAAATCAATTGTATTCCCGCTATCGTCGGATTTAAAAAAGTATATTGCAGTTTATGGGCAGGCAACGAATTTTTTCTGGAGTTCAACCAACTGGTAACTTGCATTTGGGCAACTACTTGGGCGCTATTCGCAACTGGGTAGAAATCCAAAGCCAGTTTGATAATTTGTTTTGTGTGGTGGATTTACACGCGATTACTGTACCACATAAACCCGAGACGCTGGCAAATGATACTGAAGCGATCGCCGCTCTTTATCTTGCATGCGGCATTGATTTGAACTACTCTACTATTTTTGTACAATCTCACGTTTGTGCCCACTGTGAACTCACTTGGTTGCTTAACTGCATCACACCCTTAAACTGGCTTCAAGATATGATTCAGTTTAAGGAGAAGGCACTCAAGCAAGGAGAAAATGTTGGTGTCGGCTTGTTGGACTATCCAGTTCTCATGGCATCTGATATTCTGCTTTACCAAACTGATAAAGTACCAGTGGGTGAAGACCAAAAGCAACACTTGGAACTGACGCGGGATATTGTCAACAGGTTTAATCACCAATTTGCGAAACCAGATCAGCCTGTACTAAAGTTACCAGAACCTTTGATTCGCAAAGAAGGTGCAAGGGTGATGAGTTTGACAGACGGAACTAAGAAAATGTCGAAGTCTGATCCGTCTGAGTTGAGTCGCATTAATTTACTCGATTCGCCTGATGAGATTGCAAAAAAGATTAAGCGTTGTAAAACTGATCCGATTCGCGGCTTAGAGTTTGACAATTCAGAACGTCCCGAAAGTAACAATTTGTTAACACTGTATATGCTGCTTTCTGGAAAAACCAAGGAGGAAGTAGCAGCCGAGTGTCAGGATATGGGCTGGGGACAATTTAAACCTTTGTTAACACAGACAATGATTGAAGCCCTCAAACCGATTCAAGAAAAATATCAAGAGGTGATGAACGACAAAGCTTATCTAGAGTCTGTGTTGCGACATGGAAAGCACAAAGCAGAGGCGATCGCCAACCAAACTCTCAATCAAGTCAAAGCTGCGATGGGTTATTCTCTGTTAATCTAAGCTTTTCTTATGACGGTATCTTGTGCTATAGCTGTACCCAGAGACAGAAATCGTCATAAGTTATGCTGGATACTATAAGTCCAACCGCTTTAACTTCTTTCCGTACAGCGGCAAAAGCTGGTCAATTCCTGATTACCGCCGAAGTGGCACCACCGAAAGGCGGTAATCCAGACCACATGATACAAATGGCGGCGACTCTTAAGGGGAGAGTTCATGCCGTCAATATTACTGATGGTAGCCGCGCAGTATTACGCATGTGTTCGCTGGTTGCATCGGCAATTTTGTTACAAAATGGTATTGAGCCGGTTTGTCAAATTGCTTGTCGCGATCGCAACCGGATTAGCTTACAAGCCGACCTCATGGGCGCTCATGCTTTGGGTATTTATAACATTTTAGCTTTGACTGGCGATCCTGTGAAAGCAGGCGACCATCCTGACGCTAAAGGTGTATTCGACCTTGAAGCCGTGCGCTTGCTACAAGTGATTCACAAACTCAATCAAGGCGTTGACTGCAACGAAAAACCTCTGACTGATGGTGCGCTAGACTTATTTCCAGGTGCAGCAGTCGATCCGCAATGTGCCAGTTGGTCTGGTTTACAAAGTCGGTTTGAACGTAAATTAGCTGCAGGGGCGGAATTTTTTCAAAGTCAGCTGATTACAGATTTTGAGCGGCTAGAAAAGTTTATGGATAAAATAGCTGCTGGCTGTGACAAACCAATTTTAGCAGGAATTTTTCTGTTGAAATCAGCGAAAAATGCTCAGTTTATCAATCGGTGTGTACCAGGTGTGAATATTCCTGAACACATCATTGATAGATTGGCGCAAGCAAAAGATCCTCTTGAAGAAGGAATGAAAATTGCTGCTGAACAAGTTCAGATAGCGCGTCAATTGTGTCAGGGTGTCCACATGATGGCGGTGAAGCGTGAAGATTTGATTCCGCAAATTTTGGATATGGCTGGAGTTGAAGCAATACGCTTCGGTTGAAGGTAGTTTGCGTACGTAGAAACCCGGTTTCTTTAAGAAACCGGGTTTGTGTCTCCCTGTACCTTTTGTGTCATACCAGTTTGAAAAAAGAATGCGACACATGGAGTTGAAAACTTTTAAACCCCTCCCTAACCCTCCCCGCGAATTCGGGGAGGGAAAGATTTTAGCGCAGCTAAAAGCGAGGGTGGGGTCATCTGTCGCAAACATTTTTTAAATCGGTATCACAATACCTTACGTTCTTCCAAGTGAGCTAGAATATCAGAACGCTCTCGCCAAACTGAACGCAACTGCTTGCGAGCAAACAACTGTAACTGATCACTGACATGGGGCGAACCTGGTTGAGTTGAATTACCGTAGCCAATCAGCGCCATCGCTTTGACTGGTTGAGAAAACTCAATCGCCGCGACGAACGAATCACCAGCAACTGCTTGGAAGCGACCTTCTGCTTTTGGTGTAAAATTAACGACGCGGAAAATACCAAGACCTCCATTACCACCATTCGCAGGTAAATCTTTATTGCTTACCGTTATACGGAAAACATCTCCCCACGCGACATCTAGCGCCCCGTATGTTTTTTCCACTTTGGTAGCAACAGCTTCGAGTGTTGCAACTGCCGATTTGGGATCAGCTAAACCGTCGGGTGTGGTGCGTGGAGAGTCTTCACTCCAAGGTTTACTAAATGTCTTATCTAAGTTCATCTCTTCTGCCCAAGCAGCGAAGAGTACTGCACCTTTGCTATCTGCATTGGCTTGCCGATCCCAGGCTTGTAAGACATCTGCCGATCGCCTTGCTAATTCACTACCAGACTGTCGTGCTGCGGGAATTAAGTCATCTAGTAGGCGATCTGCTAGTTCCATCCGCGTCGAATGCTTGTATTCTACCAGTTCATCAAAAGAAATTTTGTCATCCTCAAACAGCATTCGGACTGAACGCTGCGCCCGAAAATTCGTGGGACCAGGCGGTGCGATGTAAGGTGGATAATTATCTGGTTTGATAGCTGTAGGAAATGTTGTTGTCCAAGGTGGATCATTGGCATTTTGCAACCAGCCGCTTTCTGGGTCAACGACGCGTGGTAAATCTTGGTAGGGATGAATTTTCGTCCATAAGGTTTTAGAAGTGTCACCAGGAATAACCCCTTGCCAATATTGAAAATCACCTTGAGAACGAACCGGAACTTGACCGTTGAACAGATGCATGATGTGTCCATCTCTATCTGCATACATCACCGTGAACATCGGGAGTTGCAGGCGTTGGAGTGCAGTTTCAAATTGTTTGAGGTTTTGGGAACGCGCCATATCCCACCACTGTTCAAGTACCCCAGGTCGGTCAAGACCAACAACGCGTAGTGCTATGGCTTGTCCGTCTTTCTCTGTGACAACTGGTCCGTGAATAGAACGTTTCACAACTAGGGGTTGAGTACTTATTGTACCATCTTTTTGCCTTACTTTCACCGAAAGGTTTGTTGTTTGGAAAGGACGCACTTTGCCATCAAAGCGATAACCATTTTCAACGAGCTCCAGTTTGTAAGCATCCCAGCCATCGAAAGTGTTGACGGTGTGAGTCCAACCTAAATTGTCATTGAAGGCGATCGCCAACACAGGAATTCCAACCAGTGTTGCACCGTAAGCATCAATACCGGGAGCAGTTACTTGTGCTTCGTACCACAAAAATAAATCCGACCAAAGCAAATGTGGGTTTGCAAGCAACATCGCTTTACCACTTTCAGAACGTTTTGGTGCTATGGCCCAACCATTAGATCCTGCTTTTGATTCTTCCTTAGCGACGCCTGCAACTTCTTCTGGGTTGACAACAAAAGTAAAATGCAAAACTCGATGTAAGTGAGCCAGAACATCTTCCGCCTTGACTGGAAGTACAGCCTCTACCTCGTCGTCAAGCTTTTCTTTATGCTCCTTAGCATAAGCATTAATTCCAGCAGCAAAGGCATCTAGGTAGTTACGAAAAGTTGGACTTTGTGAATTATACCAAGAACTTGCACGTTCTGGAATTCCCGTCGTGAGAACCCAACGGTCTGATTCTAAATATTTTTCTCCCCAGTATTCAGCAGCACGTCCCCGCGCTTGACCGTAGAGACGCAAAAGCAAGTTACCGTGACTTTGCATCTGTGCCCAACCGAAAGCTTGAAATGCACTTTGGACATCTTTGCCGTAAATGTGGGGTATTCCGTAAGTATCCCAGAGGATTTCAGTACTTTTTGCGACTCGTGCAGAAGTTTGACATCCCAAAACTAGAGCAAAGATGATACCAAGTAAAAATGATAACAGTCGAAATGGCTTTCGCCTGAAAGTTTTGTATAAATAGCCCATACTTGTCTTGAGATATTCATTAGAAGAATAGAACCGAATTTAAAACAGTACACAGTACACAGTACACAGTACACACTGATAACTGATAACTGTTAAACAGAACTTTTTGATGATATTTCCTCGCTTCTAGTAACAGATGTGACCAACCAACACAAAAATTGCGCCTGATTGCAACAGGCTGAAAACAAGCTCATTAGATTTCATGATTTTTCTTTAACTTTGTCACGCCACGAAATCTCTAGTTGATAACGCGACTCATAGGAGATTATTGAAATTCATTTGCATCGATAAAGCAAGCTTAATGAAACTGCAACCAATAAAAGTTTACATATAGTAGGTAAATCTTAAATACACCATTGCTATTGATTAACACTAATTCATTCATATAATTTCATGATGTCAAGTCAATATTCAGAAAACCCTCATTGCACATGTTTATTTATACACCACATTATTCTCTGTATTACCAACAGACAGCATTTATTAGTAAACACTTTTCGGTGAGTGAACATCTATAATATAGACTATATATAATCACTCAGTAAGATGAATGAAAGACAATTGCATTTAAAATCTTTTTTGAATACCTATCAAAAGTATGAATTTTCTTAAAATAGTGATCGCTAATATCTAGAAAAATTATTGATAAGTATTATCTATGATTTGAGGCTTGCTAAATGCAATAGATTTCTTTTAGAGTAAAAGGTGCCAATTAAAAATAACTTTCAATATATCTAAGCCAATCTAAGCCAGAATTTGCATCACCGAAGCAATTCAAACCAGAGCGCTTTCTTGAAAAACAATACTTTCCCTATTTCTACCGACCTACTTTATCTTTTCTGTTAATTGCGACTTTAACTTTTCAAGAATTTCTTTGACAATTAAAACAGTACACAGTACACAGTACACAGTACACAGTACACAGTACACAGTGATAACTGATAACTGTTAAAGCAATTCGAGAAACATAAATAAATCGATAGCAATTTGTATAAAATCTGATTTATGTAGTTTTTTTCAAGAGGTACTATGATGGCAAGCATGGGAAAATATTGCAAAGCCTATCCAATCAAAAAATTGCGCGAGTTTAGTCATTGGACTGAGAATGCTGAAAATACGAGAAAAGAAAAGAAAGAGATTGATGGCAAGGAAGTCGAAGTGAATAGAACACTCACTGATGATGACTTTCTATATCTCCAAGAAAACTACGTCGTCACAGATGGAATTTTCAAAGACGAAAATATTATCTTTGACAATGTAACTCCTGAGTGGAAAGAATTTTGTCAAAAGACCCTCGCGTTTGAAATTCCAGTTTATGAACCTGTGAAAGTAGGGTGATCAGCAAATTAAGACAAAAGCGATTTTTAAGGGGTAGACACTTTCATGAACGAGTTAGTACAACGATTGTCACAAGGCGAGCATCCCGTTGAAGCCAGCTTAAGACCTGAGAAAACAGCCGCTGCTTTGAAAGAATCTATTGAGCGTGGATATGTTCACATCAAATTCATGAATACTAGGGGAGGGACTGATTTAGGTGTCAGACTTGATCCAGAAGCATCTAATTTCAGTAAAGCTGACTTTGAGAACAAAAAGGGTCAGGCTCACATAGTTGGTAACTTATCTTTAAACTACGTAAAAGTTCGATGCATAGCAGATATTGACCTGGCAACTTTAGAAGGAAAAGGACACCTTGAACCAATAGAAGGGTGATAGTTTTTACGAAAAAAGCATACAAAACATATCTGATTAACTGACTGGAGAGAAATATGTACCAAGACGACAAAGAAGACACGACTATTTACAAAGTTGTAGTCAATCATGAAGAACAATATTCAATTTGGCCTGCTGATCGCGACAATCCTCTTGGCTGGAAAGATGTTGGTAAAAGTGGTCCCAAACAAGAATGTCTGGATTACATTAAAGAAGTTTGGACTGACATGAGACCACTGAGTCTTCGGAAAAAGATGGAGGAAGCTGCTCACAGTGAGGTATAATGCAAATAAGCTTGCATATTAACTTGTAGTGGTCGTCCTGTATGATTTGAATCAATCATGAGTCATTTGTCTTTAAACTTAAATAAAGAAGTTAAATAAAGAAGAAATGACTCATGACAAATGACGGTCCTATAAGAAAAAAGTGCAATGCGCGAAGTTAGATGATGAAAACCACACACACACATAACTCCTGCGTTACCTGTCCGTATCCTAATTCTCAGGCTTCGGTGCGTTTATTCTGCTTTCCCTACGCAGGGGGTAGTTCTCTGGTTTTTCGCCCGTGGTTCAACAATTTACCAAAGACTGTCGAAGTTTGTCCGATTGAACTTCCTGGAAGAGGAAGCCAGATGAGGTTGACTCCTTTCTCGCAGCTAGAACCATTGGTTGAGTTTCTAGCTTCCGCCCTGCTTCCACATTTAGATAAACCATTCGCCTTCTTCGGTCACAGCATGGGTGCGCTTGTCAGCTTTGAGCTTGCCCGTTTACTGTGTAGAGAATATGATACCAGTCCGATTCACTTGTTTGTATCCGGTCGCCGAGCTCCTCAAATCCCTGACCCAAAACCGCCCGTCCACGCTTTAAACGAGCCTGAGTTCATAGAAGAACTGTATCGTCTTAATGGTACGCCTAAAGCAGTACTAGAAAATGCCGAACTCATGCAGTTACTTATCCCCATCTTGCGGGCAGATTTTGCTGTCCTTGAAACTTACGTTTATGCTCCCGAACCCACTCTCAACTGTCCGATAACAGCCTTTGGTGGTTTAGAGGATTCAGAAGTTAGTTACGATGAACTCCAAGCTTGGCGAGAACAAACAAATGCTGCTTTTTCTGAGCAGATGTTCCCTGGAGACCATTTTTTTCTGCACTCAGCTCAATCACTTCTGCTGCAGTCTCTTTCCAGAGAATTAGAAAGAATGACGAATGACGGCAAATTTTTTACGCCAATGACTCCGTAAAACGAGCTGATTATGGTAAAATCAGAATTACTTAGGGAATTAAAGAGCAGAAAACTATCTATATAGCCAAACGCGCAAAAGAGAAAGCAACTGCTCAGTGTCAACAGGTTTGGAAATGTAGTCGGATGCACCAGCTTCAATACACTTGTCGCGATCGCTTTGCATAGCTTTTGCAGTCAGTGCAATGATTGGCAGAGATTTAAATTGATTGTTTTGTCGAATCAGATGAGTTGTTTGGTAACCATCCAATTCTGGCATCATCATATCCATCAAAACCATATCAATGTCTGGGTTATTTTGCAAAACTTCAATGCCATCCTTACCGTTTTCCGCATACAAAACCTGCATTTGATAACGCTCAAGCATACTTGTCAGGGCGAAGATGTTACGCACATCATCATCGACAATCAGCACTTTTTTGCCTGCGAGTACGGTGTCAGACGATTGCAATTGTTCGAGAATTTGTCGTTTAGGTATCGGTAAATTTGCTTGCACTCGATGCAGGAACAAAGCAGTTTCGTCCAGCAAACGTTCGGGTGAACGCACATCTTTGACAATAATGGTTTCTGCAATGCGTCGCAGTTGAGTGTCTTCGGCTCTTGTCAGTTCTCTGGCAGTATAGATAATGATGGGCAATGCTTCACCATGTGGTTGCTGCTTAATTTGTGAAATCAACTCAAACCCGCTCATGTCTGGTAGTCCTAAATCCAGCACCACACAGTCGTAATGCTGTGAGCGAATCTCCGCTAGTGCTTCTGCTCCTGTTCCAACAGCAGTCGTTTCAACATCGCTGTTACCTATCAGTTCCATAATACTACGTCGTTGAGTGGGGTCATCTTCCACAACCAGCAGATTTTTGACACTGCGATCGACAAAACCTTTCATTCTCGTCAATGCTTGGTGTAACGCCTCACTACTAACTGGCTTTTGCAGATAGGCGATCGCCCCTTGTTGCAAACCCCGCTGTCGCCCCTCCTCAACTGTCATAATATGCACTGGGATATGACGGACAGAAGCATCATGCTTGAGACGATCCAACACTGTCCAACCATCCAATTCTGGTAAATGGATATCCAGGATGATTGCTGAAGGCTGAAATTTTTGTACCAACCTCAAACCTGTACTACCATTATGAGCGACAATGACCTTAAATTCTTTTTGTCGTGCCATATCTAAAAGGATACGCGCAAACATGAGATCATCTTCCACAATCAGAAGTACGCGGTCTCCTGGTTGGATGTTACCTCTATCGTCAATCAAAGGAGTGGGAAGGTCAAGTGTTCGCGTCTCTGGTTCGGAGTTTGTAGTCAGTGAACGAGTAAAGGACGCAGTGAGAAAACTTTCCCTCCCTGCGTGACTCTTTCCCTGTGTGACTCCTGTTTCTCCTTGTCCTCGTGTCCCCCCATCCTCTTGTCCTCTTGTTTGGGGTAAGTAAAGCGTAAACGTGCTTCCTTGACCTAAGCGACTTTCAAGTTTGATTTCGCCACCCAACAGATGAGTGAGTTTACGACAAATTGACAAGCCTAGCCCTGTACCCTCATACTTACGATTCGTACTACCATCTGCTTGTTGAAATGCCTCAAAAATAATATTTTGCTTTTCCAAAGCAATGCCTATACCCGTATCTTTAACAGCGAAGGCTATAACAGTAGGGGCACAATTCAAAGTTTCCTGGTCGGAACTCCACCCTTGCTTTGCCACAAACAGCCGCAAGCTGACTTCTCCTCGTTCTGTAAATTTAAAGGCATTTGCTAACAGATTTTTTAACACTTGTTGTAAACATTTTACATCAGTTTCAATTGTTGTTGGCAGTTCTGGAGCTAATTCAATAGTGAAAGAAAGCTTTTTGTCAGTTGCAATTTGCCTAAATGTACTTTCTATGTAGTCACGCAATTCCGTCAACAGCATTTGGTTGATGTTAATTGACATAGTTCCAGATTCAATTTTTGCCAAATCTAAAATGTCATTGATTAACACCAAAAGGTCATGACCTGCCGAGTGAATTGTACGGCTATATTCTACTTGTTTTGCACTCAGGTTCCCCTCAACATTATCTGCTAACAGCTTCGCTAAAATCAATAAACTGTTGAGTGGTGTCCGCAATTCGTGGGACATATTCGCCAAAAATTCCGACTTGTATTTTGACGACAGCGCTAGTTGTTCTGCTTTCTCTTCTAATGATTGCCTTGTTTCTTCTAGTTGCTGATTTTTGTTTTCAACTTCCTTTTTTTGCGCTGATAGTAACTCCGCTTTTTCTTCCAGATCAGCAGTTAGTTGCTGCAATTCTTCGTTAGATTGCTGCAATTCTTCTTGCTGCTGCTTCAAGAGTTTTTCCGATGCTTGCAACGTCTCGGCCTGTTCTTTTAATATTTGATTACTCTGCTTAAGTTCTTCTTGCTGAATTTGTAGCTGTTGCGTTAAAGCTTGGGATTGTTGAAGGAGTTCTTGAGTGCGGATATCGGCTGCAATGATGTTTAGCACCACACCTATGGTTTCTGTAACTTGCTCTAGAAAAATCAGAGAAATCTCTCCAAAGCGTTGAAAAGAAGCTAACTCAATCACTGCTGTCACCTGGTTTTCAAACAGCACAGGTAACACAATAATATTCAGTGGTTTGGCTTCGCCTAAACCAGAACTGATATGAATATAGTCACTTGGTACATCTGTCAGTATAATTTTTTGTTTTTCTAGAGCGCATTGTCCCACCAGTCCTTCACCTAAGCGGAATCTGTTCGACAGATGTTTCCGTTGTTGGTATGCATAGCTACCGATAAGCTTGAGCATTGGCTGTTGCTCACCAGAGTCCATGATGTAGAAAACACCATGTTGTGCATTCACCAATGGAGCAAGTTCACAGAGAATCATACTAGCAACAGTTTCTAAACTTCTCTGACCTTGCAGCATCTGGCTAAATTTAGCCACGTTAGATTTTAACCAGTTTTGTTCATTATTTATCTTAGTTGTCTTTTGTAAATTAGCAACCATCTCGTTAAACGCCTGCGCTAACACACCAATTTCATCCCGGCGATTGTTAGCAGTTGTACTCACAGATAAGTCTCCCATTGATAGCTTTTCTGTGACTTTAGAAAGTTCTTGAAGAGGTTTAGAAATATTTCTAGTTAAATAAATACCAATTAAAGTTAAGAGTAAAAAAGCTAGGGGAATACCATAAGTGATAGTATTCATTGCCTGATGAGTTGCTGCTTGAGTTCGCCGAGAGCGTTGTTCTAATAAATTCCGCTCTTCGTTTTCCATATCTAAAGTTAGGCGACGGATTTCATTCATCAAACTGTCGCTATTATCCGTCAACACCTGTTGCCTGACAGCATCTAATCCTTGACTGTCACGCAAAGAAATTGAGCTTTGCATTGCCTCTAATTTCTGTTGAATCTTTGGCTCTAGAGCATCAATTCTACGCTGCTGATTCGGGTTATCTACCGTTAATCTTCTCAAGGATTTGAGACTTTGTTCAACAGATGAAATTGCACTGTTGTAAGATTGTACTTCACTTTTTTCTTCCGTCAGCAGATAACTACGTTGTGCTTTCTCAGCCTCTTTTAGCTGAGACCTTAAATTATTCAAATCTCCAAGTACTTGATAGGTATGGGTTTGCCAGCCAGAGGTTTCAATAAGATTGTTTGTCGTTTGGTATGAAATAACTCCAATAGCGGCAAGCATCATTAACCCAAATCCAACACCTGCACCTATTTTGTTACCTATTGTCAAATTATTAAGCATCTTTATTTAGTTAGATTTAGACAATTGCCGCTATTTTTTGGTTAAGTTTTTGGTTGCTCTTGTAGAAATTTTAAGAATTTTAAGAATTTTCTCTGTTGCTGTTTACAAAAAAGATATAATTCATGAAATATCGTTAAATGATTCATAATAAGACATTATGAATGATAACTGAAAGCAACTTGATTCTTTTACAACAGATAACAGAATTTCTAGACCAATTCTTTGCTGTTGAGCAATACTCTCAAGAGGAAAGAGGTGGTGTATATTTACCTTCAACACGTTTTGTTAGACGTTTGGGCTTGGTACTAGAACCGTGGGCGCAGTTACAAGAATGGGTAAGCACTCAAGATATAGACGCACTGTTCTTACATCGTCCCTGGAAACTTGAACCAGGACAACTAGCACCAGATATTGGTGTTATATCTTATCATTTACCATTTGATGAGCGCTTAACATTTTCTTTCAATCCCAGATTAGCGCAAGTGTTGGGAATGTCTGGTTTAGAAGTGCTAGGAAACAAAAACGGCAGAGCGATCGGTATGATTGGAGATCTTCCGACTCAAAGCTTTGTCCGTTTGTGTGATTGTGTCAATCAAATTTTTGGTGGATACGAGCAAGTACATCAAGTACATGCAGCCCAAAACCCTGAAGTCACACGAGTTGCTGTTGTTGGTGCAATGACTGATTCGCTTGTGCATGAAGCAGCAACTCGCGGTGCTAATATCTACATTACCGGACAGTTACGGCAGCCTGCTGAACAAGCATTGCTAGAAACGAAAATTGGTCTGATTTCAGTTGGTCATCATCGAGGTGAAGCATGGGGTTTACGCGCCCTTACTGGAGTCTTACGCGAACGCTGGTCTAACTTAGAGGTGATTGTGCTTCACCATCAATGATATTGATTTCAATTGCTTCTACCATTTTGTAGATACGCTTCTTTGTGCTCAGCGTCTAAATTAAGCAGTAACCCCAACACCAGCAGATAATCAACTCATGTTAGAAGAGCAACGAATAGAAGAGCAAATGCTTTCACAGGAAGCAGAAAAGCAACTTTCTAAACAGCTAGACAAAGTAGAAAAAGTAGACGTAGATGTACAAACTGACTTCCTGAAAATATTTCAGGGACAGGCAGATAAAGTTTCTATTGAAGCTCAGGGACTGGTGAAGCAAGATATCCGTGTGCAGGAAATCAAACTACAGACAGATAACATTGACATCAATCCATTAAGTGTTCTTTTTGGTCAACTTGAACTGAATCAGCCAGTCAATACGACTGCTCGTATTTTACTCACAGAAGCAGATATTAACCATGCTTTGACATCAAGATTTGTTCGCAGCAAGATGCAAAACTTCCAGTTGAATGTCGATGGTGAAATTGTAGATTTACAGCCGCAAGAAATACAAATTAACCTCTTAGATGGTGGCAAAATGGCATTTTTAGGAAAAGTACTGCTAAGAGAAAAAGGGAATACTCGTCCGATAAGTTTCACAGCACAGGTTTGCCCACGCACTAAACACAAACCCATCATATTAGAAAATTTCAACTGCACTCAAGGAGAAGGCATTTCACTTGAAGTTATTGTCGCCTTAATGCAAAAGGTAAAAGAACTAGTCAATTTACCATATTTTGAATATGAGGATACAGTATTTCGTATCAGAAATATGGAGGTTCAAAAGGCTACTATGATACTTTTAGTAGATGCTCGTCTCAAACATCTACCTTCAGTGTGATTTACTTATAATTTTGAGTGATAAAATGCATAATACATGCAAAAACTGGGTTTTTGAAAAGTAAATCCGTTTGAATGGACTGTACCCACTTCACTGCCGTATATAAACTAACTGCCCAAAAATTGTACTCTTAGAGATATAGACGCATTGAAATTTAAATGATGAAATGGCATTGGTTTAACTTTCATTATATTTATGTACGAAAAATGTACGAAAAAAGTAGAAAACCAAGCCAGAAAAGTTTGTGGGCACTTGATTATTTAAACCTTTTTCTAGCTGATGTACGTGATGGAGTTGGACCGTATCTAGCTATCTATTTGAAAGCTTCAGAAAATTGGAATCCAGCTAACATTGGGATTGCAATGTCTGCTTCAACCATTGCAACAGTTATTGCCCAAACACCAACAGGTGCGTTAGTTGACCGATTGCGTCAGAAACGAATGTTGATTGTCCTGGCTGCTGCAATTGTCGGCGTTGCTGAACAAAGGTATGAATTGTCATTCTGAGCGTAACGAAGTGGAGCGAAGAATCTCCGGAAAGCGTTGAAAATTAAACGAGATGCTTCACTACGCTTCGCTTCGTTCAGCATGACAAAACTGTATTTCATACTCAAATTCAGCAACGCCCAATTGTCTCTATTGGTTGCATTGCAATAGCCGTGTTACCGATTTTTCCAGTCGTCATTGCTGGTCAAATTTCTATTGGTTTAGCAGCAGCGGTGTTTCCAGGGGCGTAGACGCGGAGCGGCTTGTCGCCAGACATCGCCGCTATTAGCCTAGGACTCGTAGGGCATAATCATTTAGACCGTCGAATTGGTCGCAATGAGTCGTTCAATCATGCAGGTAACGTACTTGCAGCGATTTTAGCTGGTTTAGTGGGTTCTTTTATTACCAGCAAAGGCATCTTTTTTCTAGTTGCAGCTATGGCGGTAGCTAGTGCGATCGCGGTTCTAAGGATTCGAGAAAAAGAGATTGACCACGAATTAGCGCGTGGTGCAAAAGATGAGGATGAGGACATTCTAGGAAAACATCCGCATCATCTCTCTGGCTTTACGCAGTTGTTCAGTGACCACCGTATACTTTGGTTTTGTCTTGCAGTGGTTCTCTTTCACTTTGCCAATGCAGCAATGTTACCACTTGTCGGTCAAACACTCTCAGAAGGCAAAGCAACGGGGGCTACACTTTATATGTCGGCTTGCATTATTGTTGCCCAGTTGGTGATGATTCCTTCTGCTAATTTGGCTGGGCGTTTAGCCCATACTGCCAGAAAACCTATCTTTTTGTTTGGCTTCGCTGTCTTGCCAATTCGTGGTGTACTTTACACTCTCAGCGATAATCCTTATTTTTTGGTTTCAGTACAGATTTTAGATGGAGTTGCTGGCGGGATTTTCGGCGTACTTTCAGTACTAATGGTTGCTGATTTAACTAAAGGTACAGGACGGTTTAATGTCACGCAAGGGGCGCTAAATACTGCTGTTGGTATAGGTGCTTTTCTGAGTCATCTGCTAGCTGGGTTTGTGGTGCAAAAGGCTGGCTATAATGTTGCATTTCTTGGTTTAGCGGCGATTGCGCAAAGCGCAGACGCCTAAAGGCGTATCGCCACTGTAGCAACTATAATTTTCTGGATATTCGTACCAGAAACCAAAACTTTACATAAAGCACAGTCTTTGGTTTCAAGCCACTCTTGAGAAAACTCTATGAATAACGACTAATTGTAAAAGTCTAGAGTGCATTAGATCAGTGCTAATTGCCAATTGTCTTCCTTTTCTTACAATCAGCGATTAGCCAGTCTTTTTTTAGCAAATTTTTCAGCCTATTCTTTATTCTAAACTAGCATTTCTATAACTGCCGAATGATGGAATGAGATGTAATAATTTGTAATCTCGTAATGGAAGATATAAGCACGATTTTTCATTTATGCAAGAGTATGATGTTGTCATTATCGGAGCAGGACACAACGGACTAGTTTGTGCTGCTTATTTACTGAACGCTGGCTATAGCGTTCTGGTATTAGAAAAACGTTCTGTTCCTGGTGGTGCAGCAACAACAGAGGAATGTTTACCACAGGAAGCTGCTGGATTTAGGTTTAACTTGTGTGCAATTGACCACGAGTTTATTCATCTAGGACCAGTTGTGCAAGAATTAGAACTGGAAAAATACGGTTTACAATATCTGGAGTGTGATCCAGTTGTTTTCTGTCCTCATCCAGATGGAAAGTATTTCTTAGCTCATAAATCAGTAGAAAAAACGAGTGCAGGAATTGCCCGTTACAATGAACGCGATGCCAAAAAATATCTAGAATTTACAAACTACTGGCAACGAGCAATTGGTGCGATGATTCCTATGTTTAATGCACCTCCCAAGTCAGTTTTAGATATTCTTGGTAACTACGACATTGCAAAGCTGAAAGATTTATTTTCAGTTATTGGTTCACCTTCCAAGACACTGGACTTTGTTCGTAATATGTTAACCAGTGCTGAGGATATTCTTAACGAGTGGTTTGATTCAGAATTTCTGAAAGCACCTCTGTCTAGACTTGCTTCAGAACTCGGTGCGCCTCCTTCCCAAAAAACACTTGCGATTGGTGCAATAATGATGGCAATGCGCCATAATCCAGGGATGGCTAGACCACGTGGTGGTACTGGTGCATTGGTACAAGCTTTGGTGAATTTGGTGACAAGTAAAGGTGGTGTCATCTTAACAGACCAACAGGTTAAGAAAGTTTTGGTTGATAACGGTCATGCTGTTGGTGTACAGGTGGCAAATGGTATAGAATACCGTGCTAAACATGGGGTCATTTCAAACATTGATGCCAAGCGTTTGTTTCTGCAATTAATGGATACCAGCGATGTAGATGCTGCGGATCCAAATTTACGGGAAAGATTAGAACGTCGCATTGTCAACAATAACGAAACTATCCTCAAGATAGACTTGGCTTTAAACGAACCACTGCGCTTTGAACATCACGAACACAAAGACGAATACCTCATTGGATCTGTTTTGATTGCAGATTCTGTTGCTCATGTAGAACAAGCTCATAGTAAATGTACATTAGGAGAAATTCCAGATTCTGACCCCTCAATGTATGTGGTTGTGCCAACAATGTTAGATCCATCAATGGCACCACCTGGTAAGCATACCGCATGGATTGAGTTTTTCGCTCCGTATCAAATTGCAGGTGCAGAAGGCACAGGTTTAAATGGTACGGGGTGGACGGATGAATTAAAGCACAAAGTCGCAGACAAAGTGATTGATAAACTCGCAGACTACGCGCCAAATGTAAAAAACGCAATCATTGCCCGTCGTGTAGAAAGTCCAGCAGAACTAGGAGAAAGATTGGGTGCGTATAAAGGAAATTACTACCATGTTGATATGACTTTGGATCAGATGGTATTTTTCCGTCCCTTACCAGAGATTGCGAACTACAAAACACCTATTGAGGGTTTGTATTTGACAGGTGCGGGGACTCATCCCGGCGGTTCGATTTCAGGAATGCCAGGACGCAATTGTGCGCGAATCTTTTTGCAGAATAAGCAGCCCATAGCACAGACACTTAAGGATGCACGGGATTCGCTGAAATCAACAGTGGAATCCGTGTTTAAGATTAACTAAGTACAACATTGCACAAGTTTGTAGCGTTATAGTTCGTAGTTGTGCGCTTCTTGCCTGCAGTACGCCTGACGGCGCAATTAGTAGCGTTTGGTCAAGGAGATACGCGTGAGCGCGCAACTACAAGTTTTTATTGGGCGTTTCCTTACGGATACGAGTCGAACCACATCCAGGACATTGCATAGGAATTGACCTTAAATTCATACTGTTATTGTGCAATGCTACTTTTTCAGTTCAAACCAGTTATAGTAACCAGTGACGGCTGTATGAGGTGTCACCTTTTCATAAAAGGAACGGTAGAGCCAGCAAAGTGAATTTCTTTAGCAGCGTTGAGTCCAGATTCTAATGCTCCTTGAACCCAGCCTCTTGTCTTGGAAGTATGATCTCCAGAGAAATAAATTTTTCCTTCTGACTTCCCTAATTCTGAAAATAGTTTCTTCTCCTGTTCATCTGTTGGATAAGCCCAGCCCCCTTTTGACCAGACATCTTTTGTCCATGAATAAAAGTGCGATTGGACGGAGTAATTAGTTACCCCAGGCAGAATCTTCTCCCAATGCTGGAGTAATTTTGTCTGCTGAGCTTTGCCCTCAAAAACATCCATCTTAAGAGCTTTTTCTCCTTTTAGATAAGCATGAAGAATACCTGTTTTTTCAGGCGTATCCCAAGTAGTATGCCATAGCTCTTCATCTTCAAAAAATCCCCACCCATTTAAGTTCTCTTTTTCCCAGAATCGGTTAGGGAATTTAACAAAACAACGGGTTGCTGCTCGATAGTTATATCCTCCTGCCGCTGCCTCTTTTTTTGCCGGAGATAACTCAGGTGAAAAAGTAATCTGATTTAAGACAGTTAACGGAACAGTACACAATACACAATCACCAAGATATCGTTTCCCTGACGAGCACGACACTTCAACACCATTAGATGTTTGTAAAATCCGAGTCACAGAATCATCAAGTTTAATTTTTTCTGTCAATGCTTGGGCAAATGCTTGGGGAAGTAGATCAAATCCATCCTTCACTTTTTGAATCTCTTGGGCACGAATTTGTGGTTGATTTTGAAATAGTTCTTTCGCTGAGACTAATAGACGTTTTCCGTCCTTCATCGTGATATATTTTCCAGTCGTCGGCGCAAACTGTGAAAGTTTTAAACCAAAATGTTTGATGTAACCAAGGGTTAAATTATGATTCGGTGGGATTCTAGCCGCTCCAAGTTCTACTAAATCCTCTCCTTGAAAGGCTCTGTGCAGGGTTAACACTCTACCGCCGATACGTTTTCTTGCTTCTAAAATGGTGACATCATGACCAACTGCTGTTAATTCATACGCTGCTACTAAACCGGAAATACCTGCACCGACAATAAGCACCTTTCGATGCCGTAATCCTTTGGGCAATGCGCCGGGGGAAGGTGGTTTTTGAGCTTGTACTCGACTGTAGGTAACAGTTGCGGCGATCGCGAGAGTACTCCGCAATAAAAACTGACGACGATTCAGGTTGAACATACAGGCGGGACTAGTGATTGGGGAAGGACAGCAATTTAGGGTATTTTTATTTCTCGACTAAATTATTGAAATCATCATATACTTACAGATGGTTCTTTACGGATTATCCTAAAAACAGCTTGTATGCTGGATTCTGGCTTTCATCCCAATAGCGGTAACCCAGCGTATCCAGAAATGCTTGCCATTGTTCCATCTCATGGGGAGGTACCTGCATCCCCACAACAATTCGCCCGTAGTCAGATCCGTTGTTGCGGTAGTGAAACAGGCTGATATTCCAGTCAGGACTCATGGAATTGACAAATTTCATCAATGCACCAGGACGTTCAGGAAACTCAAAACGGTAAAGCAACTCATTCTTCGCAAGATGAGAGTGTCCACCAACCATATGCCGCAAATGCAATTTTGTCAGTTCGTCATCAGTTAAGTCAATGGTTTTGAACCCATGAGTTTCAAAGGTTTCAACCATCTTTGCCGCATCAGCACGGTTTTGAATTTGCACTCCCACAAAAATATGTGCCTCTTTTTCATCGGCAATGCGATAATTAAACTCAGTCAGATTGCGTTTGCCGATACATTCACAAAACTTGCGAAGACTGCCCCGTTCTTCGGGAATCGCAACAGCAAAAATGGCTTCCCGGCGTTCACCCAACTCTGCGCGTTCAGCAACAAAGCGGAGGCGATCAAAGTTCATGTTGGCACCGCAAGCAACAGCGATTAACGTTTGTCCCTGGATTTGTTCTCGTTCCACGTAAGCTTTGGCAGCGGCGATCGCCAATGCACCTGCAGGTTCCATAATCGAGCGCGTATCCTCAAACACATCTTTAATCGCAGCACAAGTGTCATCTGTATCAACTAAAATAATGTCATCCACATATTCTTGACACAACCGGAAGGTTTCTTCTCCGACTTCCCGCACCGCGACACCATCAGCAAATAAACCGACTTGAGGTAAGCGCACTCGTCTTCCTGCTTTCAGCGATTGATGCATCGCATCAGCATCCACAGGCTCAACCCCAATAATTTTAATTTCAGGACGTAACCGTTTCACATATGCTGCAATTCCAGAAATCAATCCACCACCGCCAATCGCCACAAAAATAGCGTGGATGGGTTGCTGATATTGTCGCAGAATTTCCATCCCGATGGTTCCTTGTCCGGCAATCACATACGGATCATCAAAAGGATGAATAAAAGTCATACCTTTTTCTGCCTCTAGTTGACGGGCTAAGGCATAGGCATCATCATAGGTATCCCCATGCAACACAACCTCACCCCCTCTGGCTTTGACTGCATCTATCTTTACTTGCGGTGTGGTTACCGGCATCACAATAATAGCTCGCGTTCCAATCCGACGGGCACTGAGGGCAACGCCTTGGGCATGGTTTCCAGCAGACGCAGCAATGACACCTTGTACCAGCAAATCTGGCGGTAGTTGCGCAATCTTGTTATAAGCACCCCGCAGCTTGAAGGAAAACACTGACTGCATATCTTCCCGCTTGAGTAGGAGTTTATTATTCAGTCGTGCAGATAAATTCGGAGCGTACTCCAGAGGTGTTTCCTGGGCAACATCGTACACGCGGGCAGTCAGGATTTGTACAAGGTAGTCGCAGAGCATGAGCGTCAATAGGTTAGTAAATGCCGGATGGATGATAATTTTACGATAATTGTGTCTACAGCTTCACGCCCAACCCTTATAAAGAAAGCTGGCTAAAAACCCTTGAGGGACAGGTACGCAACCTCAGAAGTATATTTAATGGCTTCAATTTCTAAGGAAAAAGGAAAGAATTTTTCTTTCCTTTTTCCCCGTGACCTCAGTCCGAGGAGTCTCTTAAAGTCTAAAGTGTCATGCTGTTACCTTATCTGTACTCAGAACTCAGATAGGTGTAGATAGTTGACTATTCCCCTAGCAAGCTAAACTAACATTCTGAACGAAAAAAAGCTCTAGCAACATCACAGTCTTGTTGAATTTGTGTTTTTAGGGCTTCTAGAGAAGAAAATTTTTGTTCTGGGCGCAAAAATTTTTCTAGTTGCACTATCAACTTTTTACCATACAAATTCCCAGACCAATCTAACAGATGGATTTCCACAGATTCATACATACCATTTACTGTTGGACGATGACCTATATTCATCACACCCAAGTAAATATTCTCTGAATTGTCTGGTGTTTCATCTACAATTAAAACACGAACAGCATAGACACCGTGGCAGGGCAAAAACTTGTCTTTTGGTAATTGTAGGTTGGCTGTAGGAAAGCCAATAGTTCTGCCCAATTGTTGACCTTTGATGACAGGACCAATTAGAGTGTACGCACGTCCTAATAGCTGATTTGCGCTTTGAACGTCGCCGCTTTGTAAAAGTTGCCGGATGAGTGAAGTGCTAATGCGAGTGTTTTCGCCGGAAGCAACACTAGTATCACCACTGTTTGCACTTCCATCAGAAGCATACGTTTCTAGAGGAACGATGGAAACAGGAATGCCGTACTGGGCGGCGAGCAACTTTAAATCTACAGCTGTACCACTGCGGTTAGAACCAAAGCAAAAATCTTGCCCGACGCTAATTCGTGCAGCTTGCAGTTGTTCCACCAAAATCTTTTCTACAAACTGTTCAGCAGATAGGGCAGATAATTCTTTGTCGAAAGGCAGCAAAACCAGTTGTTCTACTCCCAGCGATCGCAACTGATCAATTTTTTCGTCTAATGGTGTTAACCAAGTACGGGGTTGCCCGGTAAAAAATTCGCTTGGATGAGGATTAAAGGTGACAACCGTAGAGTAAGCGTGTGAAGAAACTGGAACCAGGGGCTTAGAAGACAACGAGATTAGGGAGGAAGTGTCGCTAATTTCTTGTTGTCCTCCCTTGTGTTTGTCCCCCCCTCTCCCCAAGGGCGGTAATATTGGTTGAATAACTTTTTGATGACCACGGTGTACGCCGTCAAATTTGCCAAGAGCAACAAAAGTTGGAGTTCGAGCCGATTCGGTCGAAGAAGTAACCCACACAGAACACCCATTTTGAGACAAATTTAGCACGTCGATTCTGGGATTTGAGATTTGTTAAGCTATTTGCTGTCAGCTAACAGAGTTGTTGAGTACCAACTCATGAGTCATTTCACTCAAGGACGTTTATTACACGCCACTTGCACTCAACGAGGGCTTCAGGATCTCCTCTGGGCCTGACGGGGCAAAGGGGAGATCCTCAAGAGCGCAGTTGCCCCAAGAGTGGAAGACTCCTTCGCACCCTCATTGCAAGAGCACTTTTTGTGTGCTAACTGCTGACTGCTGAAAGCTCCTAATCACCAATCTAATCCAAAATCTAAAGTTGTTCCGACTGTAATCTATGAGTAGAAAATTTCCTAATCGGAAAAGATTCTGATAAAGTGACTGGTACAGGAACTTGAAGAACCATTCCTTCACGTGCCATGATAGCATTGGGGAATTTTTGTGCTACTTCTTGTCCAACACGATCCAAAAAATCATCATCATGGGATGGATCGTGATGAAAAATGACTAGAGTTTTGACATTAGCAGATCTGGCTACCTTCACTGCTTCTTGCCATGTAGAATGACCCCAACCAATTTTAGGCTTGATTGGAGAATAATACTCTTCATCAGTGTAGGTGGAATCATAAATGAGGATGTCAGCATTACGCACTAACCATAAGACATTTTCATCTAGTCTGTCAGAATAATGTTCAGTATCCGTAATATAGGCAACAGCGCCACCACGCCAATTCACTCTGTATCCTATAGCTTCTCCCGGATGATTGAGTGGAGCTGTTTCTATATTAATATCGTCAATTTGAATAGCTTGCCCTGATATAACGTCGTAGAAATCTAAATTTGCTTGCATAATCTGCAAGGGGACTGGAAAATTTGGGTGCAGCATCTGGTCATTGAGACGCTGTTCTATAGTTGAACCGTCAGGAGCGATCGCACCGTAAATATGAAAGGTGTTTCCCTTGACAAATCCTGGATAAAAGAAAGGAAACCCTTGCATATGATCCCAGTGGGAGTGGGTGAAAAAAATGTAGGCTTCTATCGGCAAATGAGGCAACAAAGATTGCCCTAAAACGTGCAATCCTGTGCCTCCATCAAAAATTAAGCGTTTGCCGCCCACTTGCATCTCTATACAAGGGGTATTACCGCCATAACGAACGGTATGTGGTCCCGGACAGGGAATACTGCCGCGAACGCCCCAAAAATGTACACTAAATTGATTCTCTATCCTAGACATGGGTGTTGCTTGCTGGACTGAGCGGGCACTTAATACAAAAAATAGTGACTTATCTTGATAAGTTTATTCTGTCTCACAACTTTTAGTGGTGGTTTCATTTCTTGGTAAAACAGCATACCTTGTTTGAGGTTGCTTTTGCCTTTACTTATGCAAAACTTCAAAGCAGTTGTTTTTGTTTTCACACATTTGCTTATAGGTTATCTTCATTAGGCTCCTACTTTCTAACCTTATGTTTTCCTATCATGCATCTATTATCAGCTTGATATACTTATCTTCATCAAGATAAAAACTTTACGGAAACTTAAAATTCCACTGAGATAATTGATTCAGTCCATTTGCATAAGTGAGATTATATTGTAATGGAGTCATGGTGATGTAGTTTTTACGGATCATATGTACATCTGTCGGTATATTTTGAGGAAGATTTAAATCTATTGGAGGTTCCACATCTTCTAAAATTTCTCCCGTTAACCAGTAGTAAGTTTTACCACGAGGGTCTACTCGTTTATCAAAGACATCGACGTAACGCCGCACTCCCTGACGGGTGATAGAGACTCCTGAAATTTCCTCCCATTTAACAGCAGGGATATTGACATTCAGTAACATTAGTTCTGGTAGAGGATTTTGTTCCAATTGTTCTACCAAGATTTTGGCAAAATGAGCAGCAGGTTGAAAATCCTTGTTAATATGACTAGTCAGACTGAGTGCCATACTGGGAATACCTTCGATTAAACCTTCCATTGCTGCAGAGACAGTACCAGAGTAGAGAATTTCGGTTCCTAAATTAGCACCTTGATTAATGCCAGATAGAACTAAATCTGGTGGAGAATCTAACAAAGCCCACAGCGCTAACTTAACACAGTCTGAGGGAGTTCCATCACAAGCCCAAGCACTCACAGCAGGATGAAAAATCGACTCAACGATTTCGGCGCGAATCGGTTGATGCATTGTCAATCCATGCCCAGTCGCTGAACGTTCCCGATCCGGGCAAACGACAGAGATATCATGACCTGCTTGAGCCAAAGTATTTGCTAGAGTACGAATACCTAAAGCGGAAATACCATCATCGTTGCTAATCAATATTTTCATAATCAGTCATTAGTCATCACTAAAGAGTCCAGTGTCAACAGGAGAAACAAACGTTAGTCCGAATGAGGCAATGCGCCTTTGCTGCCCCAGTGCGTTAAATGTACCTGCCGTTCATTAGTCATCACTTAAGAGTCTAGTGTCAAGAAAAAAAGCTAGGAATTGATCGAGTCATAATCTTCTAACGCTGTTTTTAAATTTCTACTTTAACGCGCAACTGTGTTAAAAATAAAACTTTGACCTTTGAATTGGGCAAAGCCGCTAAACTGGTAGAAAGATATTTGGTTTCTACCGCTGTCTTTAACTCATTAATGCGATACTAATGTCATTTGTCCAGCAGTCCCATGTCTTGGACTCATGACAAATGACTATTGACAAATGACTATTAACTAATGACTAACAGTTTAGAGGCTCAACTTTTAGAACTGCGAGAGGAAGGAGAAAAAGCGATCGCCCGTGCTGATACGCTAGAACGTCTGGAGGAACTGAGAGTCAGTTACCTCGGGAAAAAGGGTCAGCTGGGGGCGCTGTTGCGCAGTATGGGACAACTGAGTGCGGAGGAACGACCAAAATTTGGGGCGATCGCCAACACAGTCAAAGAAGCCCTACAAAACAGCTTAGACCAGCAACGCGCAGTTCTGGAAGGGGCAAAAATTCAAGCACAGCTAGATGCTGAAACCTTGGATGTGACAATGCCAGGAATTTACCGTCCTCAAGGTCGCGTCCATCCCCTCAATGGCATTATCGACAAAGCTTTGGATATCTTTGTCGGTTTGGGCTACACTGTAGCTCAAGGACCAGAGATGGAAACAGATTACTATAACTTTGAGGCTCTCAACACCCCACCCGACCACCCCGCCCGTGATATGCAGGATACCTTCTACCTGCCAGACGGAAATTTACTGCGGACTCATACCTCGTCAGTACAAATTCGTTATATGGAAACAGAGGAACCACCTATCCGGGTGGTTGCGCCAGGACGAGTTTACCGGAGAGATAACGTAGATGCAACTCACTCAGCAGTTTTCCACCAAATAGAACTTTTGGCAATTGACGAAGGACTGACGTTTACTGACCTCAAAGGCACAATTAAGATATTTTTGCAAGCGATGTTTGGTGATTTACCGATTCGCTTCCGCGCCAGTTATTTCCCATTTACAGAACCTTCTGCTGAAGTTGATTTGCAGTGGAATGGTCGCTGGCTGGAAGTTATGGGTTGCGGTATGGTCGATCCAAATGTGCTCAAAGCAGTGGGGTACGATCCAGAACTTTACACAGGATTCGCTGCTGGTTTTGGTGTGGAACGCTTTGCGATGGTTTTACATCAAATTGATGATATCCGCCGTTTGTACGCAAGCGACCTTCGCTTTCTACAGCAGTTTTAAAAAAGTTACGGGTTAGGAACTGTAAATTAATCTATGAACAAAGCTACCCATTAGTACCCATGTTTGGGTAGCTTTTCTCTTGCCATACGCTCAATAACATCACTTAAGCTTCGGGTTCATACTGTTGTTAGGCGTTGCGGTCATTATCCGAAGCGAGTTCCAATGTCATCAGGTGTTCGTCGTAGAAACGTCCAGCTTTCGAGAATGTCTCTTGCTCAGTACCATAGATACGGAAGCCAAGTGATTGGTAAAGACAGATCGCTGCTTTTTGTTGGGTCACGACAGTTAGGTTGACTCTTCTAATGCTTCGCGCGTTCGCTGCCCAACTCAAAGCTTGCCTGACAAGCGATCTACCACAACCGTTGCGACGGAATGCGGGCAAAACATATAACCCCCCAAGATGAGCGCGGTGCTTCTCATTGGGTGCGCAATAGCGAGAAATCCGGACGGTGCCAATGAGTTGATTGTCTTGAAACGCTCCGAAAAAGCAACGCTCGTCGTTCTCTGCGAGTCTTGCAGCTATCTCAGAAAGATTTGGTTCATTCTCTGGCAACGAGCCGAAAGCTGGGGGATGTTCATGAAGCGCAAGCAAACGCACAAAACGATATGATTCAGCATCAGCGGGAGAAAGCACTCGTACGCTGATGGAAACAATGCTGTGTTGAGGTTCGTTGGTTTGATTTTCATTCATACAGACTGTTAGAAACGCCTAACGGTAATCAATTCTCCTAACTTTTTTCGTGATGTTGTACTTTAGCCAAATTTCAAAGATTCTGTAAAAACGCTTGCCACTCAGCGCGGTAAAGATTTTTTTCTCCTTCTCCCAAGAAAGTGGCTTCCAGGGTATTGAGATTCAATTGCCATAATTCTTCCCAAGAAAATTCCTGACCGGCCAGTGTCAGATACTCGTTGTTGAGGTCGGTACTAAACATTGGGGGATCGTCAGAGTTGAGCGTACAGTACAGTCCAGCATCTAGCATTTGGCGAATGGGATGAGGTTGGTCTGGTGAAACAATACTCAAGCAGTAATTGCTTTGTGGTGAAACCTCAAGTGGTGTCTGCTTCTGACGCAGTGTTTCTACCAGTACCGCATCTTCCAAACAGCGTACACCGTGCCCAATTCGTTCTGCCTGCAAACTGTTCAGAGCGCCCCAAATACTAGGTGGTCCTTCTGTTTCGCCTGCATGCGCCACCACTCTTAATCCCTGAGAGCGGGCTTTGGCAAAAGTTTCGGTATAATTTTCAGGGGGATACCCAGTTTCCGGACCACCAATGCCAAAACCAATGACAATTCCTTTTTCCTGACCTTTCAGCGCAAAGTCTAAAACTTGGCTCTGCAACTCAGAAAATTCTCGGGAAATATCAGCAATGAACCTAACCCGACTGCCATATTTATCTTCTCCTGTAGCGGCTCCAACTGCTAAGGCATCAAGTAGCTCATCATTGCTTAACTTACCGTGGTGCAGCGCAGGGCTAAAATAGGCTTCGCTATAACGGATATTTTGCTGCGACTGATTCTTCAAGAATTGCTCTGCCATTTCTGCAAAATCCTCTGGTGTTTGCATACACTGACTAGCAGCGCGATATACCTCAATGAAATGAGGAAAGTCTCGAAATTGGTAAAAAGATTTCCACTCTTCAAATGAGGCAACTGGCAATGTCACTTGATTACGCTGAGCCATGCTATATACAGTTTGTGCATCTATTGCTCCTTCTAGATGAACATGAATTTCCACCTTCGGCATGGATCGCAGTCGCGTTGCAAGCGTTGGAGAAACCTGTGTAGATGTATAGGTGAGCATTATTCAAAAAAAGAAAAAGTACAAGCATTTCTACATCAGTGTAATCGCTTCATTAGTTTAAGAATTTAAGATACAAAGTTATTTTCGGCAGCAATTATCACAGTGACCACAACGCCAGTTTTTGATTTCTTCCTCAAAACCAAAAGCACTCAATAAAAAACGCCAGCGACAATCTCTGGTGGTAAGATATTGATTCATCTGCTTTGCAGCGTGCAATTGTGTGACGCTTTGAGTTTTTGCCCCTGGAACGATACTGTAGTGAAAGGGGTCAAGCCACTTGAGTTGTCCACTGCTGTGTAGTAGAGAAAGGGCGATCGCACCATTAGGAAACTCTCGCGCTACAGTATTCACTTCCCCTGTTCTCGGCAATTTTTTCAGAACTTGCTGTGCGTCTAGCTGTTGCTGCTGCAAATTCTCCTCAAAAAATTTTTGTCTTTGCTTATCCTCTGGATCTAACCACCCTGTCGGTTCACTGATCAACATTAGTGCTTGAGCTGGTTTTCCATCTCGTCCAGCGCGTCCAATTTCTTGCACGTACTCAGAAATTAACAACGGTGGGTGAAAATGAACCACCCAACGGACATCGCTCTTATTTATCCCCATACCAAAAGCACACGTGCAGATGACAAACAGCATTTTTCCACTCAGCCATAGTGCTTCTATATCGCGGCGTTCCTCTGCGCCCAATCCTGCATGATAACCTGCCGTAACGTAACCCATCTTTTGCAGCCATGCAGCCAACTCCTCGCTATCTCGCCTTGTCCGAACGTAAACGAGCCCAGTTTGTTTTTGTTTATCCGAAAGAAATTTTAATAATTGTTGCTTTCTGCCTCTTGGAGTCCAAACTATACGAATAAAAAGGTTAATATTAGATCGGTAAGGATAAATACGAAAAACTGCCGGTTGCTGCAGCTGAAGAACTTCTCGAATTTTATTTTGGGCTAGGGGGTCAGCGGTGGCGGTAAAAGCGGCTAGCGCTATATTTGTTCCCAATGGTTTTGATTTGAGCAGCGCTGGTCGTACCGTCCCCAATCTTCGATAAGCTGGTCTAAAAGTGTCTCCCCACTGTACCAAACAATGCGCTTCATCAAGTATCAATCCATTAATCACAAGTTGCGGCTGACACAACCTTTCCCACACTGGCTTACTTAGTAAAGTTTCTGGCGACAAGTAAAGTAATCTTAGCTGTTGTCGTGCTAAAGCTTGTAAAGTCATACGCCGCTTATCAGCGGGCAATTCACTATGCAAAAGGGCAGCTGGTAAATTGCGTTCCCGAAGTTCCTGCACCTGATTTTCCATCAGCGCCACCAAAGGCGAAACAACGAGTGTTAATCCAGTTTGTAACAGTGCCGGAAGTTGAAAGCAAATTGACTTCCCCCCACCTGTAGGCATGATAATAAGCGTATCTTTTTTTGCTAATAAACTCTGGATAATTTCTCCCTGTGGTGGACGGAAATCTTCATAACCCCAGATTTTTTGAAATGCTGCTCGGACTTCATTCCAAGATGGTGTTGCAGAGTGATTCATGAGCCATACTATACAGGGACAATACTGAATATATCCTCTGCTTTTGAACTACTGGCTCAGTAATCTTATCAGTATTATTCTAGTTTGATGAATAGCTGCACTTGTTTGATTGCGAACCAGCTCCTCCCATAGCTGCATAATTTTTTTAAGTTTTGTTTAAGCTAAAACGCCGTAAGTCTCTCACTGTAACGGTACTCCGTGAGCGTGTAGGAGGATGTCACATATTGACTTTTCTTAGGACTTTCAATTTTTAGCTTTTCCTGATAATTCAGCTTAGTTTCTTGGATTCAACACATGATTTACTATCCGATAAGTAAGTCGGCGTTAAAAAATCAACCTATGTAACAAAATGTAAAATCAGCAAACAGCTTAGAAATGGGTCATTTCACAGTTTTTACAAAACTCAACATATATTGGTTTGATCGTACCGACTTACTTAATTAACGGGGTTCAAGCCAGAGGGCAGCGAGGAAACTACACTACAGAACGTGTTAAATTTTACTCCAATTATTATTCTTAACTTTTCGTTACATACCGATAAATTTTTCCGCCGACTTACTTAGAGTCAGGGTTATCCTGGACGCTACTCACACAAAAATTAATATGGTCACGGATAGCCCGCTCATAAACTATAGTCTGCTTCGTTCGTATTCCTACAGGCTGATATATCAAACTAATTTTTGGAAACTCGCACCAAGACATCAAAAAAATGTCTCTGGCGGGAGTAGTAATTTCATAATTATTCTCTTGTTTTTTCTTCTTAAGCGTACAATTATTTAGTCGTAGTTTTTCTCTAAATAATTTTTCAAATTCTGGAATTAGGTTTGAAGTGGTTTTCATAGTTTATACACGTTCAAATGTGTTATTGAGGCAAAGAATATCTGGTGATGTTACTAAGTATAACACTGTAGCTACCTATTATAATTTTTTGCAACAACGCTCAAATTATTTGCCTTAACTGCGGTTCGCGTCGCTATCTCCACAAAGAAGTTCTCTTGCTGCATTTAGATAACTTGGCACTGGAGTTACTAAAGCACCTAGCATATCTCCTAACTTTAATCAGACTCAGATCTTGCACCTATCCGTATAAACCTGAGCTTAGTCACAAGCAGAGCAATAAAGTTACATTACTTTTATGGGCTTTTCTCTGTAAAATAAGGGCTTTAGTTTTAATACTGAGTGTTTAAATAACATCATTTTTGATTGGTGCAAGATGTGAGTCAGACCTACACCACTGCCAGCAAAATAAGCACCATTAGCACTAAAGATGACTTACAAAAGACTGCTACCTTGATTTTGCTTTATCTTAATTCAACATCTTGCTCAAAAACCAAGATACAATCATTTAGGGTTTTTTTGTACTGAAAACCATAATCTAACAAAGCTTGCTTTAAAGTTTGCAACTCAGATTCTTTGAGTCTATTTTTCTCAAGTCCTATTTCAATAGCTTCCTGATTTACTGTACAAATAAAACAGTCTTTAAATTGGTTATAATCCCAGTTTAATTTTCTAGTTGCATTTAATTATATGGCAGCCAATGTCTGATCAAATTTGCTTGTCATCATATTTTTTTTCGCATGACATGACCGATATTCTAACAATTACAATAGAGAAAAAACGAATGTCAATCTTAATGAAGAGCTAAGAAGTCAGGGAAGACATTTTATAATTTCAAAAATATTAACCTTTTGGTGAATGTTTCACTAAGAGTGATGGAGTAGTCATTTATAGTTAATAAATCGATATTACTCCGACGTAGACAAGTTTGAAATCATATTAGAATAAAATTGATTGATACTCGTGATCATACTAGAAAAAATAATAAACATAAAGAGTACTGCTTCATGAAGCTAGCATATATTACCTTTATTGCTGTATTTCTCTACTTTTGCAGCTAGTTGCTTAACTTAAAACTGTAGAGAGTATGCCTCCAAGCGGTGCCATCTTATACCTAGTTATCAATTGCTTATGTAACTTTATATAACGCTTTTTTCAACTTCCTCCCTAAAAGTCGTCTGCTATGTCATGATGGGAGGTGAGAGTTAATTCGGTTAATAGTGTTTGTTTTTAGTATTGACAGGCTTTTTGTTTTTGGTATTTACAAACTTTTCTCCGAAACTTAAATCTCTACACACTTATGATTTCGGAGACAATACATGTCAGTTTATGTAGGCAATCTTTCTTACGAAGTTACAGAAGAGAGTCTGAATGCTGTGTTTGCAGAATATGGTTCTGTAAAGCGGATTCAGCTACCTACTGATCGTGAAACAGGTCGTTTGCGGGGCTTTGGTTTTGTGGAAATGGGTACAGACGCTGAAGAAACAGCAGCCATTGATGCTCTTGATGGTGCTGAGTGGATGGGACGTGATTTGAAAGTGAATAAAGCTAAACCCAGGGAAGAAAGAAGTTCATTTGGTGGTAATCGGGGAAACAACAGCTTCCGCAACCGCTACTAAGCTTTGCAAATTTAGCTCAAAGAGCTAACCCATGTAATCTAGCAAATTAATTTTATTTAGCAGTGGCTCAGGCAAGAATGCTTGAGCCTTTTTGATAGAACATTTGGACTGCGGATAAAAACTTAAGCTTTAGAACCCAAAACCTATTTTCTTCTGTATGACAAACTCAGCCTTTTCTGTCCAACCAGCCGTTCTCATCACTATAATTGGTGAGACAGTACTCAAAGACCGTATTGTTAAGCTACTAAAAAGCCACAGTGTAAGCGGTTACACCATTAGTCAAGTACAAGGTGAGGGCGGGCATGGAAGACGCTTAGCAGATTTAGCAGGCTACAATACTAACATTGAAATCAAGACTATTGTTTCACCAGAAGTATCTGACACTATATTTTGGGCACTTAAAGAGGAGCAAGGCAAGCACGCCTTAATCGTCTTCCGACACAATGTAGAAGCTTTCTATTGATTAGCCCTTTTTCATCAATTTCGTTTTCAGCAACCGCCAACTTCTTAACTGTTCAAATTTTTAGTGGGTTTTGACTTGGGTTGAATTAACAGAGTAGTTTCGGTTATCAACTTACAAATCTTTGTAAAGTCCAACTAGTCTTTAGGATACAAGTAAAAAAATCCATAAAAATCTATATAAAATTTGCCAACTTAACCTAGGAAAATTAATGTTAGATTTCAACACGTTGACAGCATTCTCAAGCACTTACTCTCGGTGTCGTTTGACCCAACCCTTGTGAAACTGTGGAACACTCTTGTATGTGAAAATGAGAAAAGGCAGTTCAGAGGCGCAGTGACTAGCGCGGCTTGCATAAGGGGACGAGTAATTGTACTGAGGCGTTGCTGAATTTAGTAATGAATTATGGTTGTAGCACGTTTGTCAATTTCCTGCAAAACCCTGTAGTGAAAGTGCATGCACTTTCATTACAATATTGGGAATTTTAAAATTCATATCTTGATTCAGCAACGCCGTCAAATGACGATAAATGCTGGTTTTGTAATGACTCAATTTTTATTCGTTGTCCTATGACTACCGTTTCTAACTCTGAGACTCGCTGGGAATTTTGGATTGACAGGGGAGGTACATTCACTGATATTGTAGCGAAGCGCCCATCAGGGCAGTTAGTTATTCACAAGCTATTATCAGAAAATCCCGAACGCTACAACGATGCAGCAGTGCAGGGGATTCGAGAAGTTATGGGAATTCCAGCAGAAGCGCCAGTTCCAGCAGAGAAAATTGCAGTGGTAAAAATGGGAACTACTGTGGCGACGAATGCACTCTTGGAACGGAAGGGCGATCGCACAGTTTTAGTCATTACCAGGGGATTTCGGGATACGTTACGAATTGGTTACCAAAACCGTCCCGATATCTTTGCCCGTCAGATTATTTTGCCAGAAATGTTATATGAAAAGGTTATTGAGGCAGAGGAACGCTACAGCGCCCAAGGGGAAGAAGTCATTTCCGTGGATCTCGACGCTGTTCGTTCCCAATTGCAAGCAGCATACGATGATGGGATTCTTTCCTGTGCCATAGTTTTTATGCACGGTTACCGCTACCCTAAACATGAGAAGCAGGTAGCAGCCATAGCAAAGGAAATAGGATTTACCCAAATTTCAGTATCCCACGAAGTCAGCCCGTTAATGAAAATAGTGAGTCGAGGCGATACCACTGTTGTGGATGCTTACTTGTCGCCCATTTTACGGCGATATGTAAATCAGGTGGCGAGTCAGTTGAATGGAGAAGCTAGAAATCAAGGGACAAGAATACAAAGTAAAGAAAACACTTCCTCATCCCCCTCATCTCCAGTAAAGCTAATGTTCATGCAATCCAACGGGGGACTGACAGATGCTGAAAATTTTCAAGGCAAAGACAGTATCTTATCAGGTCCGGCTGGTGGAATTGTGGGGGCGGTGCAAACTTGCTTGATGGCAGGATTTGAGAAAATAATCAGCTTTGATATGGGTGGTACATCTACGGATGTGGCTCATTATAATGGTGAGTACGAACGCACTTTTGAAACAGAAGTGGCTGGAGTCCGCTTGCGAACGCCGATGATGGCAATTCACACTGTGGCAGCGGGTGGCGGTTCGATTGTGCAATTTGATGGTTCGCGGTATCGGGTAGGACCAGAGTCAGCAGGGGCAAATCCGGGACCAGCTTCCTACTCTAAGGGTGGTCCACTAACAGTGACAGATTGCAATGTGATGGTAGGTAAGTTGCAACCTGAGTTCTTTCCTAAGGTGTTTGGACTCAATGGAGATTTGCCGTTGAATGCAGAAGTGGTACGGCAGAAATTTACTCAGTTAGCGGATACTGTTGGTGATTATCGTACACCAGAGGAGGTGGCAGCTGGATTTCTGGCGATCGCAGTTGAGAAAATGGCAAACGCGATTAAAAAAATCTCGCTGCAACGTGGTTATGATGTGTCAGAGTATACTTTGTGTTGCTTTGGCGGTGCGGGAGGACAACACGCTTGTCTGATTGCAGACGCGTTGGGAATGAAGCAGGTATTTATCCATCCTTACGCTGGGGTGTTGTCGGCTTATGGTATGGGTTTAGCGGATGTGCGAGTCATTCGTGAAAGGGCGGTGGAAAGTGTTTTGAGTGAAGAGTTGGTGTCTGAGTTGGAGAGTGTGTTAACAAAGTTCGAAGAGGAAGGGAAAGAGGAAACGAACCGCCAAAACGCCAAGAAAGTAGAAGGTATGAGAAAGGTACATTTGAAATATGAGGGGACTGATTCGACGTTGGTGGTGGATTTTGGTGAGATAACCGCGATCAAGTCTCAGTTTGAGGAATTGCATCGTCAGCGTTACGGGTTTGTTGCGCCTGAGAAGCAGTTGATTGTTGAGGCTGTTTCGGTTGAGGTAGTAGCAAAGAATGATGTGCCAGAAGAATCAGTTTTTTCACGTAAAAGCGATAAAAATCTAGTTTCGCTTGCTACTGTACAGATGTACACTGCTGGTGCATGGCACTCAACTCCTGTGTATCAGCGGGATGAGTTGCAACCGGGTGACTGCATCTCTGGTCCAGCTATCATTGTGGAAGCGACGGGTACGAATGTTATAGAACCGCATTGGCAAGCGGAAGTAACTCCACGCAATCATCTAGTTTTGTCTGTTGCTAAAAATCAAGTGTCAGTTGCAAAGGACAAAGAACAAAAAGTAAAGAACAAAGAACAAAAACCTGATCCAGTGATGCTGGAAATTTTCAACAATTTGTTTGGGGCGATCGCCGAACAAATGGGCATCACTCTGCAAAATACCAGTTCTTCAGTCAATATTAAAGAAAGGCTAGATTTTTCCTGTGCAATTTTTGATGGTTCCGGGCAATTAGTCGCAAATGCGCCTCACATTCCTGTACATTTGGGTTCCATGAGTGAAAGCGTGCAAGCTTTGATAGCTGCTTATGGTAATAGCATCAAACCTGGAGATGTCTTTGCTTCCAACAACCCCTACAACGGCGGGACTCATCTCCCTGATATTACTGTTATTAGTCCTGTTTTTTCCTCCTCTTCTCATCTCCCTCTCTTCTACGTCGCCTCACGTGGACACCATGCAGATATTGGCGGTATCACTCCTGGTTCCATGCCACCATTTAGTATGAGTGTGGAAGAAGAAGGTATTTTACTTGATAATTTCCAACTCGTTGATGCCGGGAAATTTCGAGAAACAGAGTTGGTTGAATTGTTGACTCAAGCAACTTATCCAGTTAGGAATATAACGAAAAATATTGCAGATTTAAAAGCGCAAATTGCTGCCAACGAACGGGGTGTGCAAGAAATCTATAAAATGGTGGAACATTACAGCTTAGAAATTGTACAAGCTTACATGGGGTTTGTGCAAGATAATGCAGAAGAATCGGTGCGTCGTGTTATTGATGTTTTGAAAGATGGAGGTTTTCGCTATTCTTTGGATGATGGTAGTGTTATTCAGGTAGCAATTACTATCAATCACGAACAGCGTAGTGCAAAAATTGATTTTACTGGAACTTCGCCCCAACAATTAAATAATTTCAATGCCCCTGCTGCAGTGTGTAAAGCAGCGGTTTTATACGTTTTTCGTACATTGGTAGATGATGATATTCCCTTAAATGCAGGTTGTCTGAAACCTTTAGAAATTATTATTCCTGAAGGGTGTATGTTGAATCCTCATTATCCTGCTGCTGTGGTGGCGGGAAACGTGGAAACTTCTCAAGCAATAACAGATACTTTATATGGTGCATTGGGTGTGCTAGCAGCTTCTCAAGGTACTATGAATAATTTCACCTTTGGAAATGAACGCTATCAATATTATGAAACCATCTGTGGTGGTTCTGGTGCAGGAGCAGATTTTGATGGGACAGATGGCGTTCATACTCACATGACAAATTCGCGTCTCACTGATCCAGAAGTCTTAGAATGGCGCTTCCCTGTACTTTTAGAAAGTTTTGCAATTCGTCCTAATAGTGGTGGGAAAGGACATCATCGCGGAGGAAACGGTGTCATTCGTCGCCTACGTTTTTTGGAACAAATGACTGCAGGAATCCTCTCCAATCATCGAGTTGTTGCTCCCTTTGGTTTACATGGTGGTGAAGCCGGTACAGTGGGGAGGAATTATGTGGAAAGGAATGATGGAACTGTAGAGGAATTGAGTAGTAAAGCTGTGGTAGAAATGAATGTTGGGGATGTGTTTGTGATTGAGACACCGGGTGGTGGTGGATATGGTTCTGACGGTTGAGTTAAGACTTATCACTCGCTGTATCGCGATATAAATAACTTTCAAGAGTCAGCCGACGACGACGTCGTATCTGGCTTGACTCTTTCACTTTGGGGCTACCATGCTACCGCTAAACTCACGGTGTCACGATAAAGATGAAATAGAATTGAGGCTATCTTGATACCACACGTAATCTTTCATGTCGCTTGGCCATGATACTTCATCGGGAGTCGCAATTTCTAGGGTGCTAGAATTGAGTTTGTTATACAAGCCAACAAAATCACCAACTTCAATCTGATTTTTTTTAAAAGTTTGGCGAAGAAATTCAATAGTAAACATCATGTTATGGCTTTCAAAGCTGCCTTTAGGAAATAAACGCGGAAATATCAAAAATTTTATATCGTTTCGTTTTTGCTTAATAGCTCTTTGGGGTGTGATTCCAAATTTTTCTGGTAATGGATCGCCTTGAATGGAAACCATAATGTAATTTGGACCTTCTACCCATTTTCGATAGCCGTTTCCAAAGATAAAGGCATTAATCAGTTGACTCGTGCGCTGCTTCCACTTTTGTTCTTGAATTCGTCGTTGTTTAAAGTCAAACACTCTAGCGCGTCCACTAATAAAGTTTATTTTAGCAAGCCTAATAGCTCTAGCCAAAAGAATTGTTCCAAGACTATCGCCTGATAAATTCAGAGGTATTGAGTTGTTTACGGCATAAGTAATCACAGTTGCTGCATTTTCAATGATTGGACTACCAGATAAACTAACATAGTCAAGAACTGCATTAATCCAGTCAAGGTATCGGTTAATAAAAGCGATAATTGGATGTTGTTTAAGATAAGTAGAGTTGTTCATATTAGCAACGCCAGTTAAGAGAGTATTAGCATACCTACGGCTCCTTTTTGAAGACTCTGACTCACTTTGCCCCAGCCCAGAGACAAATATTGCAAAAAGTTCGCGCTGATCGTTTTCTGGATAATAGGCAACCTCAGATGCAATCATGGTGATTGGGTCAACAGATGCCATCACCGAGTCAAAATCAAAAACCTGTTCGTTACCTGGATTTTGGAATTGTCCATCAAACTTTTTATCCGGGAATAAAGCTTCAAGAGGCCAGCGCCACCAGGGAGATACGATTTGTTTTGCCTTATCTAATCTCGTCATAAAAAACCTTTCTAAAGTAAAGTAGTTGAAGTTTAGACTATTTTGCGGTACAAAACAAAATAGAACAAAAATACTATGATAAGGTTGACTCAACTATTTATCAATATAAACCACAGTTTTCTAAACAAATAGCGCTAAAAACAATACACTGTTTTTTGTGACGCATTGTCCCCTAAAAATTTAGCCTTAGCGTAGCGGCTCCCCTTGGGAGCTTCCCTTGTTTTGTTGATCTGTATTGCCCCACGGTGAGTCGTGGTATGTTAGCGTTAGCGCAGCGCCCCTCTTAGGGGCGCTTCGTGCCGTAGGCTGGGCTGGCTAAATTTTTTACGTGTAAGACCCCGTGACACAATGTAAAGAAACAATATCTTCAGGCGTAATACTTAGTGCCTAAAGAAGCTTCATTCTTCAGAGGCAAGATGGAAATCAAGTGACTCTTTCGTGTGAATGTCTTAAGAGATTTATTATTTCTTTGAAAAAAATAATAAAGATCTCACCGCAGCTATATTATTGTGAATTTTTTAGAATCTCTAGCTACAAGTCGTCATTAAAATATAAAACGATTAAGATAGGCGATAATGATTATCTAAAAGAACAAAGGCTAGGGTATGGTTGCTGACGTAATAACAGATTCAGTTCCTGTGACTGTCTTAACTGGCTATTTAGGAGCAGGCAAAACAACACTTTTAAATCACATCCTTACCCACGAACATGGCAAGAAAGTTGCTGTCATCGTCAACGAGTTTGGAGAAGTGGGTATTGATAATCAATTGGTTATTGATACGGATGAAGAAATCTTTGAGATGAACAACGGCTGCATCTGTTGTACGGTGCGTGGCGACTTGATTCGCATCATCGGTAATTTGATGAAACGTCGTCATAAATTTGACCATATAGTCATAGAAACCACGGGTTTAGCCGACCCCGCACCAGTGATTCAGACATTCTTTATGGATGAAGATATGCGGGAACAGCTCGAGTTAGATGCTGTGGTAACAGTGGTAGATGCTAAGCATATATGGCAACACTGGGATGCAGATGAAGCACAAGAACAGATTGCCTTTGCTGATGTGATTTTACTCAATAAAACCGACTTAGTTCCACCAGAACAGCTTGACGAACTAGAAAAGCGGATTCGGGGAATGAATGCTATGGCAAAAATCTACCGTACTCAAAATTCTGAGGTATCAATGGATTCGTTGTTGGGAGTCCAAGCCTTTGACCTCAACCGCGCTTTAGAAATTGACCCAGAATTCTTGGGAGAGGATGCTCATGAACATGATGAAACTGTTTCCTCTGTAGCTTTGGTAGTAGAAGACGCACTGGATGGTGACAAGTTAAACGATTGGATGGGAGAATTACTGCAAACCCAAGGACCAGATATCTTCCGTATGAAAGGTATTTTGAATATCGCTGGGGAAGATAACCGTTTTGTGTTCCAAGGGGTGCATATGTTGTTTGACGGTAAACCAGATCGCCCCTGGAAAGAAGGTGAAACCCGTAAAAATGAACTGGTTTTCATCGGTCGTAACTTAGATGAAGCCCAACTCAGACAAGATTTCCTTGCTTGTCTTGCTTAACTGAGATGGGATGATGGGGAGAGACGGAGATGGAGAGATAGAAAAAAGTTCTCCCCCGACTCCCCCAACTC
>NZ_QMEA01000055.1 GCF_012912105.1 Brasilonema sp. UFV-L1 | reverse complement strand
CCCTCGCCTTTAGGCAGGGGTGTTGACAGGGCTATTTTTCCTCTGGCTCGGCAGATTTTTCGCTTGTTTTACCCAACCTTAGTACCGTTTTCATTGCACTTGCGTATGCTTGCGGCATGCTTGACGCCGAGTGTGCGCTAAGGGCACACTCAGCTTACATGACAAGCTTTTGCTCCTTCTTGAATGGTAGCTTTATTTCTGCGTCCTTTGTACTAGTTTGTTAACACCCTCTGAATTTTTCCGGTAGTTTGTAAATGGCAAGTATTTACGATCAACACAAAATTGTCCGGAGGAAGCAGTTATCTGTGGAACATAGTATTGGTAGATGCACCCTGATAACTGACACCCCTAGTAGACTTTCGGCTACTTGGGGGTTTTTTATTTTTCAACCTAAAGAAAATATTTTTACTTCTATTTTGCAGAATTTATCCGGAGGAAGCAGTTATCTGTGGAACATAGTATTGGTAGATGCACCCTGATAACTGACACCCCTAGTAGACTTTCGGCTACTTGGGGGTTTTTTATTTTTCAACCTAAAGAAAATATTTTTACTTCTATTTTGTAGAATTTATCCGGAGAAAGTGGTTATCTGTAGAACATAGTATTGGTAGATGCACCCTGATAACTGAAACCCCTAGTAGACTTTCGGCTACTTGGGTTTTTTTTATGGCTGAGACAACATTCTCCCCAATCTTAACTTATTTATCTTGTGAAGTACCCCACCGCATTCAGGGATGGGGCTTCCTGTCTCGCAGGCAGATGCCACTTATGGTACTTACATTGCTGCAAGTCCGACACTAGTGTCGGTGATGGTCTTACTCTCCCTCTCTGGTCTTACGACCTTTATCTAGCAAGCTAGAACCCAGGCAGACTCCCGTCTTCCACAGGAGTATATTGATTTTTTGGCGAAGATTTACATCGAGTGTGCTTACGCGTTCCAGTGGCAAATCTCATTCCGCTTCATTAAAACCGGAAAAACTGCGGTGCCTCATTACAAGTTAATGGGACCCCAAAGCCCCCCGCCCTCGGCATCTGGCGTGCTGCCCTCTCCGTAAGACGAGCGTGCGTGGAGAATGCGGGGCGCGGATGGAGAATTACGGCGTCAGGTTAAAGATTTAGTGATTCACAGAACATAGCACAGATGCACCCTGATAACTCACTTCCCTAGTTAGCTACCTGCTACTAGGGATTTTTTTTGTTTTTGACACAAAACGGACTGAATTTTCGCGCTTTTGTCCGGAACACCCCAGTTACTCACAGAACATAGTATTGGTAGATGCACCCTGATAACTCACTTCCCTAGTCGGCTACCTGCTACTGGGGATTTTTTTGTTTTTGACACAAAACGGACTGAATTTTCGCGCTTTTGTCCGGAACACCCCAGTTACTCACAGAACATAGTATTGGTAGATGCACCCTGATAACTCACTTCCCTAGTCGGCTACCTGCTACTGGGGGGGTTTTTTCAAATGTAGAGGCTTGACGCTCTCTCTTTAGCTCCAGAGAACCGAGCGTTTTATAGGTCAAAAAATGTGCTGTTCAATGTGATTGTTGATTCGTCAGCTTAGTTGGGTACTTCTGGTCATACTATGAAATTTTGTGCATGTTTGAATCTGATAGATGAATAAATAAGACGCTTATACTAGCATAAGTTAGTACAAACATAGCCAAAAATTTTCGTTTCACCCAAATTCTTAATATTTTTTCTATAATTCTTCACTGGTAATATTTGGTATTCTCCTATTATGTGTTATTCAACAAGCAAGTGTTAATAGTTCGAGAGTTGTAAATTCATGAATTTAGCTGTCATCAAGTTCTCTTCGGAAGACTGCGGCATCTGCCACAAGATGTCTTTTTATGACAAAAAGGTGACTGAGGAATTGGGTTTGCAATTTATTGACGTTAAGATGCAGGATACAGCGACTTATCGGAAGTATCGTCATATTTTGCTGACTCAGTATCCTGATAAATCACAGATGGGATGGCCTACCTACGTTGTTTGTGATTCGCCAGAAGGGGAACTTCAGATTCTAGGCGAGGTCAAAGGTGGTCATCCCAAGGGGGAATTTAGAAGTCGCTTGCAAGAAGTTCTGAATTCAACCGCCTCTAAGGAGAACTAATCACCTCAAAGGATTTTACTTCTAGTACTGGACCAATCATAGCAACAGTCATAATATCTTCACGCACCTGTCCAGTGACTTTTGCTTTTTGTCCTTGTTTGAGTAAACTTTTGTCTACTCCTCTAAGGATTTCATATGTATCGCCCTTATCAGTAACTAGCGCCCAAGCGCCAGTACCAATATCACGGTGTTCAATAGTACCTGTAATTGTGATGCTCATATCTGTAAACCTTTAATTGATGAGGGAGTGAGGAAGTATCAGGCTGGTTGTTCTTCGTTTTTGACTACTAAGCGAGCTAAGCCGAAACATAATACGGCATTAACAATGAGGAACAGACGAGCTAGGATACTACTGCCCAATCCCCAAACTTCGGGATCTGATATCGCACTCACCGCTAAACACGCTGCTACACCTAGTGATGAACCAATGGCAAACCACTTCCATTTTGGATTTCCTAGCAAGAGTGCCATTAAGGCTAAAGGAATCAGTACACTAGCAAACAGTGGGTTAAAGGCATTTGTTCCTTGAAGGGTATTCCCTAATTCTGGAATAGAACTTCCCAGTAAGCGGAATGGCCATTGGGGAAGGTCAAAAATATAGAATCCCTTCAGGAAAAATAATCCAGAACTACCAGTGATTAATCCCCAAGATAAAGTCCAACCCCAGCGGAATGGGAAATAAACCCGTAAAAACCAAGCCAGAAGATAAGAACCGATAACCATCAAAATCTTGGGTAACAACGCCACTGCACCGCCATCAATCCAAAAGCGCGGGTTGAGATAGCCGTTATCTCGCAGCCAACGAAAGAAATCTTGGAAGGTGATTTGTCCTTGAGTGGCTAACTGTACTGCTGCTTCTGCATTGAGTTGTCCAGCGCCATAGTAGTTCAAACCGTCATCCTGAATAGTTCGTGCTGACTGCTTGAGAACTTCAAGGATTTGGTTTGGTTCTTTCACGCCAGAAGCTTTGACTAATGCAGCAACACCAGCAACGTGGGGTGCAGCCATGCTGGTACCTTGGAAGCCCATGAACACTGCAGTACCCTTGTTATCAGGATCGATGGTTTCTTGCAAAATCTTGCCTGCATCACTACCACCAGGGGCAGAAATATCCACTCCAGCACCAAAGTTAGAATAAGGTGCTCTTTCTCCATCTGGACCTAATGCTGAAACACCAATAACATGGGGATAACGCGCTGGATAAGCAACGGAATTCTGGTTTTCATTACCAGCAGCAGCAATGATGACGACGCCTTTTCTATAAGCATAGTCAATTGCATCTTCCATGAGCCGACTTTCACCGCCACCACCTAAGCTCATGTTGATAACATCTGCACCGTTATCAGCAGCAAACTTAATCGCTTCTGCGATATCAGCAACAGTACCACCGCCATACTCACTGAGTACCTTGAGAGGCATAAGCTTAGCTTCGTAGGCAATTCCAGCTACGCCATAGCTGTTGTTAGTCGATTGGGCAATCGTACCAGCAACGTGAGTGCCATGACCATTGTCGTCTTTAGCTTCTACTCTGTCGTTAACAAAGTCGTAGCCATCGACAAATTCTGTCTCTATGAGGTCACGGACACGAGTGATACCAGTATCAATGACTGCAACTGTAATGTCTTTACCTTTGGTTTGAGTCCATGCGCCTTGAACATGAATATTGTGCAAATTCCATTGCTTACTGTAATAAGGATCGTTAGGACCTGTATCAGCAACTTTCTCTTCGTCAGCACCTTGGGGCACCAACAGTTCTCCTAACCAAGTGACTTTACCTGGTTTTGGAAACCTGTAGATATAGTTTGGTTCGATAAAATCCATTGCTTGGGCAAATGGCGACTTTTTCAGTTCTTTGAGTCGCTGCTGATCGCCCTTGATGATATAAACGTTCTCTTTAGCGGAAAATTGATTGTCCAGTTGGGGAGTCACGTTGTACTGTTGAGCAATAGCTTGCAAATCCTGTTGCAATACCTCTTTGGGAATATCTTCCCGAAAATTTAGCACTATTGTCTCAAACTCTCCTTTGGCTGCTAGTCCCTGAAAATTAATAAAATTAAACAGGACAACACTCAGCCCGATGACAAATAAGCAAAATAATATTAGCTTTCTCATATAAAACGGTTACAGCTTTTTGCCAGTTTGCTCACTACCATAACTCATACAAGTGCTTTAGTGCTGCATAGAGTAGTAAACTTAGGATTTTTATACATTACTCAGGACAATTTTTCAAAGATGGAACGCGGTCTTTTATGGTTACCCTTATTGTTTGCATTTTTTTGGTTGGCTTGGCAAGGCTCCCAGGAGTATCAAAAAATAGAAGCATATCGTACTTGGGCAGAGCAATTTGAACGAGCTAAGTATGATATTTATGCAGTTTTAGGTCAAAAAGACAACAATATAACTTGGGGCAAACCAACGCCAAAAGGTCCAATCAAGTTAGAAACATTTTCTTTGCTTGATGTCCAAAAAATCACTCTTATAATAGATGACAAACAAGTAGAAATAGATAAAGCGCCAGAAAAAGGTCGTACTATTGAGTTAGAATTTTTGTTTTCTGAACCAGATAAAACAGTACGTGTTCCTTTTACAGAAGTTCCCCTAGCTGCAGAATGGGGTAAATTTTTACAAAGTCAATTGCAAAGGCTTCAAAGTTAAAAGTTTAAAGCCAAAAACGAATAACAACCAGCTTAAACACAGATGGAAAAGCAGGGAAGTTTCTCTCCCTGACTCCCTGACTCTCCTAAAATTATGAACTCTAAAACAACACCCAAAATCCCCGTTGCTTTAACGATCGCCGGTTCTGATAGCGGTGGCGGTGCGGGTATTCAAGCAGATTTACGCACTTTTGCCTTTCACTGCGTTCATGGTACAAGCGCCATTACCTGCGTGACAGCACAAAATACTTTGGGTGTCATGCGGGTTGATGCTATACCACCGGAGGCTGTCGTGGCACAAATGAGTGCGGTTTACGAAGACATTGGCGTGCAAGCAGCGAAAACGGGAATGTTACTTAACAAGGAAATCATAACCGCTGTTGCTCAACAGGTGGAGGCTTTACAAATTCATAACTTAGTCGTCGATCCAGTTATGGTCTCTCGCACAGGGGCTCAATTACTGGATGATGAGGCTGTGAAAAGTCTTCGACATTTACTTATTCCGAAGGCTGCTATTATAACACCAAATCGCTACGAAGCTCAGATTTTGAGCGGGTTACAAATTCACTCACTAGAGGATATGAAAGCAGCGGCTCAAATTATTCACAAGAACACAGGGGCAAAGGTTGTTTTAGTCAAGGGTGGAGGTTTGCAAGGAAATTTACGTGGTGTTGATATCTGGTTTGATGGACACACAATGGAAACTTTGACCATAAAACACGTAGAGACGAAAAACTCTCATGGTACTGGTTGTACTCTTTCTGCGGCGATCGCCGCCCATCTTGCACTCGGAAGCGACTTGATCACAGCAGTACACCGGGCAAAGGAGTATGTCACTTCTGCACTTTCTTACGCCTTAGACATTGGCAAAGGGCAAGGTCCTGTGGGACACTTCTTTACATTACTGAGTCAATCAGAAATGACAGAAGTTACACAATAACTCACCAAGATATATTTTACTATTGATTAACTTGTATCTTTGTGCTCCTAAATTGTAAATTAATAATCTTTCGCCCTAAGAACATCTTTTTATATACTCTTGGGCATAGCTTCAGAAGTTGACTGACGTTCAATTTTGATATCAATTCACCAATGCGAATAATCACAAGTTCTGTTGATGGCAGTACACCAGTAACAAATACACAAGCCTATTCTCCCTCTGTACCACTTTCTGTATATCGGGACTTGGCAAGAGAGTTGCAAGGTGTGCAAGCAAAGCTAGATGCTCTCAATGCTCAAAATCAACATATCATGCAAGAAAATCAATTGCTTCGCCAAGAAATTGCCAAAGCTGTTGAGTCTGTTTTGCGCTTGCAAAAGTTGGTTGATTCACAAGCAACTGTTAATTTTCATCAAGCTTCTCAATCTTCTTCTGATTGTAGAACACAAACTAAACGACCAGTGACTGCTACAGTCTCTAAAGAACAAGTTTCACGTTCACGTACCTTTTATAGAGGAGATTCGCAAACACTTGTTTTTACTCCAGAAATAGAAATTTCCAGTCCGATTCCGGAACCAGTTTTTATAGAAGAGCAAGAAGTCAGCTACGATCTCTACAGCGAATCAGAACCTTCACAAATTAGAGGCTGGTGGATAATAATAGGTATCTTGTTAATTATTGTTCTGGGTTTTGGTGCTGGCTATTTGATTGTACGCCCCTTATTTGAAAGTCATAGTCGTTAAATCAAATCATTTTGTAGCACTCCACAACTTATCTTTATTTTCAGTTAAATAAGTTACGAAAAAATGATAAATTGAACCAAGAAACCTCATATCATAACTTAAAAGATGATTAAGGTAGAGAATACTTGCTGATTCTACTTTTCTTTCATAAGTAGGTCATCTACCGTGAAATCATGTGGTAAGTGAGTAGATATTTCTTTGAGGTTACGCTGCTAAGTTGATGAGCGTTCTGATTGTATTATCTTGAAAAATAGCTTGCGCGTGGAAACCTCGCAACGCTTTTTTCGCTTTTTTCGTTCAAACTGTCCAAATTCAACACGCTCGCTCTTGACTTTTGAATTTTAACAGTTCTCACAAGTTAAGGGAAGCAAGTGAAATGGAAACAGCTTAGTTAAAGCGTTAGAGACAGGTAATCTGCTTTGATAGAGAAACGTAGAAGTTGGGAGACACAACATGAAAAAAGTAGAAGCTATTATCCGCCCTTTTAAACTGGATGAGGTGAAAATTGCCCTCGTCAATGCTGGTATCGTTGGTATGACTGTTTCAGAAGTTCGAGGTTTTGGACGTCAAAAAGGTCAAACAGAACGTTATCGTGGTTCTGAGTACACTGTTGAGTTTTTGCAAAAACTGAAAGTGGAAATAGTTGTTGAAGACAACCAGGTTGATATGGTAGTTGACAAAATTATCGCAGCTGCTCGCACTGGTGAAATCGGTGATGGCAAAATTTTCATCTCGCCAGTTGAACAAGTTGTGCGGATTCGTACAGGCGAAAAGAATACAGAAGCTGTTTAACAGTTATCAGTTATCAGTTATTAGTTATCAGTACTTGTTGTTCAAAATCCACAGATAACTGTTCACCGTTCACTCGTTTCATGGTTAGAAGTTAGTGGTTAGTCGTTAGTCGTTTATAGTTAAATGAAAATTCAACTAACAACTAACAACTAACAACTAACAATGAGTGTTGTTTAAATGAGGCAATTTTTGAAGTAAGGCTGCAAAAGCTTTGCCTCGATGACTGACTGAACGCTTCAACTCTGGTGTCATTTCAGCAAATGTCAATTGCTTGTCTTGAGGGCAAAAAATTGGATCATAGCCGAAACCACCACTTCCACGAGGCGCGTGGAGAATTTGACCACGACAAACACCCTCGGATTGTAAAGCAATTGTACCATCTGGACGAGCGATCGCCACAACACAAACAAATTGCGCTTGTCGATTTGGTGTATCGCCTAGTTCTTTCAACACTCTGGCAATGCGATCGCCATCAGTTTTGGCATAACGTGCAGAATACACTCCTGGTGCGCCATTAAGCGCATCGACTTGCAAACCAGAATCATCGGCGATCGCCCAGTTTCCTGTTGCTTGTGCAACTTGAGATGCTTTTAAGCAGGCGTTGGCGGCAAAAGTATCTCCTGTTTCCTCAATTTCCAAGTCTTCTGGTTTGAGAGTTAATTCCCAACCACAATCACTTAGGTAAGCTTGCATCTCACGCAACTTACCTGGATTTCCTGTCGCTACTACGAGTAATGTCATAAGTCAGTTAGCAGTTAACAGTTAACAGTTAACAGTTAATAGTGATCACTGACAACTGATAACTGAATAACTGATATTACTCTGCCCAGTTTTTTGCCCAAGCGAGAGTTTGATGTACTTGTTCAAGTGTGGGGGCTTCGCAGTACAGGCGTAAAACGGGTTCGGTACCGCTAAAACGAATCATTAACCAACTGTTATCCGCTAAGCGGAACTTGTAGCCATCAATGGTTTGACAATCAATGACTGGTTTTGCTGCTATTTCTGTTAAAGGTTGGGTTTGCAGTTGTTGCAAAAGACGCGATCGCACTTCCATGCTAGCGAGGGGTAAATCGATGCGATCGTATGCAGAACTGAAGTCTGTTTGTTCTTGCAAGTGGCGATAGTAGTCACCTAAATCCAGCCCAGATTCCACAATCGCTTCTAGTACGTACAATGCTGACAGAAGTGCATCGCGTTCAGGTATGTGGCTTCCGTAGCCAATTCCTCCCGACTCTTCGCCACCCAATAACACTTGTGTTTCTAACATTCTGTCAGCAATGTATTTATAACCAACGGCTGTTTCAAATACTGACAAGTTATGCAGTGCTGCGACGCGGGGAATCAAGTCAGAACCACTCACGGTTTTGACTATTTCGCCCTTAAAATTACGCCGTAGCGTTAAGTGGTCAATTAATATTGGGATTAAGATTTGTGAACTGAGAAAATTGCCTTCTCCATCAACAGCAGCAATGCGATCGCTATCTCCATCAAACACCAACCCTACTGTTAAACCTGCTTGATTTGTTTCTCGATGATTTCGCATCACCTCAAACAAACGCGAAAGATATTTGGGTAATGGTTCTGGTGCGCCACCACCAAAAAGAGGATCACGATTGCTGTTAATTTCTTTGATCTCATTGCCTAGTAACATTGCCAATCCGCCAGCAGCAGCGCCATGCATCACATCAGCGAATACTGTGAGTTTACCTGCAGCTATAGCATCGCGGATTTTTCCAATATTAACTTTACCTTTTAGTGCTTCACAATAGCTGTGCCAAGGGTTGAACTTCTCTATCTTGGCTGGCATTGATGCGGGTGGTAATGCTTCTAATAAAAGTGCTTCTATCTGCTTGGTAACTTCTGGCGGTACAGAACCACCAAAAGCGCTTTTGACTTTCAATCCCAAATATTTACCTGGATTGTGACTGGCGGTAATGACAAGTGCGCCCAAGGCATTTTGTTGCTTTGCCGCCCAACTAAAAGCTGGGGTTGGGGCATAAGTATCCGTTAGTAGTACATCAAATCCAGCAGCACAGACAACATCGGCGACTTTGTAGGCAAAATCTTCTGCCATAAACCGTCGATCATGTCCTACAATAATTGTACGGTTACCTGTTGTTTTTCCGTATGTATTAAGTAACACTTTTGCTGCAAGTGGTGCAACTAAGGCTACACGCTCAAAGGTGAACTCATCACCGATGACGCCCCGCCAGCCGTCTGTACCAAATTTGACTACGTTAGCTGCTACTGACATTGAGGTATCCCTACTTCCTAACAGTGGATTTTAGCATTTACACCGGGCACCCCGTAACAAGACATTTAGTATAAAAAGTCTAATACTCATAGAATATCAAATCATGACACATAAACAAGCAAATGTGTTCCCTACTCACTGAAATTTGCAAATTTATCTGTTGCCTCAATTAAAGCACTGAGAATTCCTGGTTCACTCATTGAATGTCCGGCATCAGGGACGACAACAAATTTTGCTTCTGGCCAAGCACGATGTAATTCCCAAGCTGATATCATTGGACAAACAACATCATAACGTCCCTGAATAATGACAGCAGGAATATGGCGGATGCGGTCAACATTTGAAAGTAATTGATTTTCTGTTTTAAAAAATCCTTGATTAATAAAATAATGACACTCAATTCGCGCAAATGCTTCGGCAAATTCATTGATACTAAATTTTTGCATCAGTGTTGTGTCTTGAAACAATCGACTTGTACTCGCTTCCCAAATTGACCAAGCACGCGCTGCTTCCAACCGAGTTTGTGAATTTGGACTAGTCAAGCGTTTGTAATAAGCTGTGATCATATCATCTCGTTCAGCAAGCTCAATTGGTTTGAGATATTCTTCCCAAGCATCAGGAAAAATATAACTAGCCCCTTCTTGATAGAACCATCGCAGTTCTTTGCGCCTTAACATAAATATACCGCGTAGGATAAGTCCTGTGCATCGAGAGGGATGAGTTTGACTGTAGGCTAATGATAAAGTACTTCCCCAACTACCACCGAATACAACCCACTTCTCTATATTTAAATGCTCTCGCAGCTTTTCAATATCACTAACTAAATCCCAAGTCGTATTCTCCCGTAATTCTGCATGAGGTGTACTTTGACCGCAACCACGTTGGTCAAACATTATAAGACGCCATTTTTCTGGATGGAAATATTGTCGATAAAAGGGCGGACATCCACCACCAGGTCCTCCGTGTAGCAAAACTATTGGCTTACCCTGTGGATTGCCTGATTCTTCAAAATGAATGGTGTGGAGGTCACAAACCTTTAACTTGCCTTGTTTGTAAGGTTCTATTGGTGGGTAAAGTTTTTGCATGCCATTTCTTATACTGCTTGTCATAAAAAAATTGTATAACAAATGACTTTGGGATGAGTTGTTTTTGATGCAGGCGATCAGCCGGAGGCTTTAGCATGTGCGTATCGCCGTAAGTCCTGCGGAGGTTTGCGCTCAGGTGAGGCAAAGCCAAAATCTCATGAACTATGCACAATGTCAAGAATATTCTGTTTTCGATTTTTATAGTTTTCTTATTTTTGATTTTTTGAACCTTATTTTAATAATCAAAAATACTTTTGTTAACTTTTTTATGACAATAGTTAACTTTTTAAAATTTTCATCTCGTATGTCTTTTTCAAGAAAAATAGTAGCAATGAGTTATAGTCCTTCTTTTCTGTAGAAATAACTTTGAAAATTGCAGTAGGGCATAAACAGACGGTTTAATATGAATTGAAGCTTGAATTTGCAGGGGATAAAAACTGCCCTTAAGACTCAGCTTATCTATAAATAATTGCTAAGAAAAGGACTAAATCAATGTCACTAAGCCAGTTTGCAATTGTTGAAAGTACTCTGCGCGAAGGAGAACAATTTTGTCTTGCCAACTTTTCATCAAATGATAGGGTTGAGATTGCCAAAGCACTCGACAATTTCGGCGTTGACTACATTGAAGTGACATCTCCTTGTGCTTCTCCTCAATCCCGTCGAGATTGTCAGCGTTTGACTCGATTAGGCTTGCACTCCAAAATACTGACGCATATTCGCTGCCATCTGAACGATGCCAAAGTTGCTTTAGATACAGGGGTTAATGGCATTAATATGTTCATTGGTACCTCTAGTGTTTTACGCCAGTTTGGTCATGGCAAGAGCATCAATGAAATCCTTGAACTGGCAAGTGAAGTCATTACTTTTATCCACGAACAAAGCCCTGAAACTGAGTTGCGCTTTTCCACCGAAGATTCCTTCCGTAGTTCACTTCCAGATTTGTTACAGGTTTATCTTGCTATCGATAAACTCGGAATCGTGAACCGTTTCGGTATAGCTGATACTGTAGGCGTAGCGACGCCAAATCAAGTTTTTCATCTCGTGCAGACGCTACGTCAATATACTGATAAAGATATTGAGTTTCATGGTCATAATGACACTGGTTGTGCGATCGCCAATAGCTACGCCGCCCTCGAAGCTGGTGCAACTCATATCGATACGACTATCTTAGGAATTGGTGAGCGTAATGGGATTACGCCTCTTGCTGGCTTGATTGCTCGCCTTTACACTGTCGAGCCAGAGCAGTTGAAGCGTAAATACTGTCTGCATCACCTCCAAGAATTACATCACCTCGTCGCTGATAAAGTTGGCATCACTATTCCCTTCAACCATTACATTCTTGGTTCAGCGGCTTTCAGCCACAAAGCTGGCATTCATACTCAAGCAATCCTCAATAATCCCAACACTTATGAAGTGATTAATCCCAGTGATTTTGGTTTGACACGCTCGTTTTTGATAAATCACAAGCTGACAGGGAAGCATGCAATTGCTCATCGAGCGAGTCAATTAGGGCTAAACTTCGATAAATTCCAAATTCAGACAATTACCCAAAGGATTAAAGCTTTAGCTGATCAACAACATCTTACTCTGGATAAAGTTGATGAAATCCTCTACTCTGCTTTCAAGGTTCAACACGGTTCAATTCCACCAATTCCTCTTCTTCCTCCAGTTGAGAATGAGCAGATTTGGCACGTTTGACCAAAAAAGCTACTAACCACGGGGCAATCAACAAAATACTCAACATCCGGGTTAATTGCATTGCCAGCACTAACCCGGTGTCACCGCCTAGCTGCATAACTGTAGCAATCATTGCCTCAATTCCTCCAGGAGTGAATCCCAAGACTGCCGTTACTGTATCAACGTGTGTCACCACATGAAACCCATATCCAACTCCCAAACAAAGGAGAATCAACACAATAACCAAACCCACCTCAATGAATACAGCTCGCAAGAGTTTATGGACAGTTTGCCAGTCAAACTGTACACCAATAGACAGTCCAATCAGCAGTTGTCCTGCATAAAAAAGGGGCTGAGGCATTTGTATTTGGAACGGTAGCATCCAAAATACAACTAAGCCAACGAGAAACGGACCTAAAAACCCGGATGAGGGGAGACGGAATTGCCTTCCTCCCCAAATACCCAAACCGCCACACACAACCAGTATCAATAAGTTCAACAACATTGGCAGTGTTGGTAGGTTATTTGTGATCACAACAGTCGCTGTAACTTGTGTGTCTGGGTTGGTAGGAAAAAGTAAAGTGGCTACGGTTGGCAGGATTAAGACGACTAGCAATACCCGGATATACTGGATGACGGCAATACTGAGTGTATCTGCCCCTATTTCTTCACTCATGGCAACGATACTAGAAGCACCACCAGGTATAAAACCTAAAAAACATGTGGTGGCATCAATGCCAGCCCAACGACTTAACAGGTAGCCGCTGAGCATACTTAGGCTAGCCGTTATCAAAACACACAGTAGCATAGGGATGGCGTAGCTTGTTGCCACACTGAGTGTCTCCGGGGAAAGGCGAGTCGCAGTAACAATACCGATGATGACTTGCCCTACTGTTTTAAACGTCGAAGGAAAGGGTTGAAGATCACCCTTGATAACTGCATAGGCAATTCCCACTAGCATTGGACCAAGTAGCCAACCTACTGGAATATGTAACCAGTGGAATAAAAAGCCAGCTAGAATTGCAGTGACTAGCTGCTGAATAATTTTTGGAATCTCGCTCAAACTTGAGATTCTTTTCTCTCGCAATAGAGAGTTCTTATCTTGATGGCTGACAGATTGGGAGTCAGGTAAAGGTGAAGTTTTCCAGAACACACAAATATAGAATAGCTATAAACAGCCTAGCTTATAAAGCAACACTAAAATTAAAATATCTAAACATTAAACCCCCTTAATGAGGATTTCATTAGGGAGGTTTAATGGGAGTGCAACACATTCCCAACACTGATTGTCTCTAGAAATCATCCAGAAATTGGCTAATACGGCTGATAACTGGATCAACCTCTTGAGAAGAAATACTAGCAGCATTAGTAGAACTAGAAGTATGATTGACAACCTCTAGCACTGGGACCTGTTGTTGGTTTGCTGAGGAATTGGTTGATACATGATTAACCATGATAGCTAGCTGAGTGACTTGTTGGCTCAGTTGCATCAGCTGGTGTTCTATCATCTCCAAGCGATGAGATTCTTTCGCAAAAAAACGTTCTTCCAGATCAGCTATCTGACTTTGCAGTGCAGCCATTTGTTGTTCCACCCCTGGTGCTGCTGTTGCTGCTGGTTTCGGGGCTGGTCGTACAGATTCCGGTACGCACAAAGATTGCCATAAGGCTTCTTTACAGAGGTCGCTGAAAGTCTTTTGGGGATCTTTCTCCAAGTGACTTTCGACAAGAGCTAACAAGCTTTCGTCAGCCACCCCCGGTTCAAACGTAACGGATTTCACTACTTTTTTTGACCATTGGAACATCAGTGTTAAGTTCTAGCGCGAGCGTTGGATAACTGTGCCTCTCCGTAAATGTACTGCCCCAAAGCGTTTGCTTGTCGGGACGGTGAAGCTAAATGAGCGTTAATTTTTGCTTCTTTGAGCAAACGTTGAACATCTTCCCAAAAGAATTCTCCACCTCCTCCGGTGAGAATCACATCGGTAACGCGCTCTGGTAGCCATGCTAGCACGCGGTTACAGATTTCGCGAGAAAACATTTCTGTCAAATTGGGGAGAAAATCATCTAAATTGGTGGGTTTGCTCGCGCCTCTGGGACGATAGAAGCGATCGCCCTTGATTCGGTTCACTGCAGCGATTAAAGATAAAGACTGGCTATCTGCTCCCTCTATTTCGGCCGCAACCAGTTCATAAAACTTGCTCATCCCGAAGTCTTCGCTCTTTGACGCACCTCGGGCAAAGCGGAAATTATCAATCATCAAACAATCTGTTGTCTGATGTCCGATATCAACAATTGCCACAGAGACTTTAGTAAAGTCGGGCATTGCTGCGCCTTTTTTTGGTTGAGCCTCACACCATAGTAAGCTGCCATAGCCTTCTGGCATGACCCAAACCTTGTTGATGTTCAACGATACGGATTCTCCGCGAAAATTCATCACATGAGGACCATTAAGTTGGCTAATGAGCTGTGCTTTTTCCTTCTCAAATTGTTCTTGAGAAAGGTAAGGCAGACCAAGCACCACGGAAATATCATCTTTGAGCTTAAAATAGCCAGCACAAGCCAAGACTTTGATGAGTGCCAATTCGACCTTAGATTGACCAACTCCCAGGTTAGCCCCAAAATCTGCTGCCAATTGACCAACAGCGTATCCACTGCCTTGATATTCCAGCCACAAATCCATCAAAGGATCGGTTGCGCGGGCTTCAAAAACACCTCCACGCACTTGTTCCATTGACATTTCTTTCACGTTAGCCGATACGAACGTTACATTATTAGACTCGCGGCTAATACAAGTCTTTGTGGAAGTTCTACCTAAATCAATACTGAGAATTTTTTTCCCCGGATGACCTCCAACTGGTTGAGGGGGAGCTGCATTTATCGGATTAGCTGCTGCAACTCTATTCATTGGAATAGCAGCGGCGTTCATGGGAGTAGCGGCGGAAGGTTGGTCTGACATGAAAGCTCCTAGTACTTAACTTAGCTGTCACAAGTTATCATGCTCATCTTACAAAGATGGATTTACCAGAAAACTTCTGTTGCGTCAACTGTATCAAGTAATTCGCAAACAATGACTCAGTTGTTGAGTCATAAAGATAGCGCATAAGTCCCGGTCTATACCAAGAATTGGTAAAGCAAGAAGCGAGAGTTAGAAAGTTGCTAACGCTTGCTTTTAGACAAAAAATGCTGGTTTTTTTGCGCTGATTAAAGACAAGAATGTTTATTTTCTCCTGTTTTTTCGCTTACGCTTCACCACCCAGACAACAAATGCCAGGATCAGAACCACAAGTACGATTTTAGAAACAGGAGCCAGATACTTGTCCACGAGTTCATACTGACTACCCAAGGCATATCCTGAGTATGTTAGCAAACCAACCCATACAGCGCTACCTAAAGTTGAGTAAATTAAAAATGGCAGCAGGTGCATATTGCTGATGCCTGCAGGAACAGAAATCAAAGTACGGACTCCCGGTACAAGACGACCAATACAAACTGCTTTGCCACCTTGTCTATCAAACCAGCGCTTTGCGTTGACAATATCCTTGCTAGATACACTCAACCACTTACCGTATTTGTCAGCCCAAACGTGCAAGCGTCTCTCTCCCAAGTATTTGCCGGGATAGTACCAGACGAGTGCGCCTAGCACAGAACCAAGTAGTCCTGCAAAAAATACACCGGTGACATTGAGTTTTTCTGGTGTTGCCCTTGCCGTAAATCCCGCCAATGGCATAATCAGTTCTGAAGGAATCGGGGGAAATAAATTTTCTAGAAACATCAACAGAGCGATTCCCCAGTAGCCTAAAGAATTAATTGTATTAGTTATCCACTCAAGCATTAAGTATAGTCCTAAGGTTGCTGCAGAAATTTTATCGTTCTTAAGTTATACCCGTCACTCAGTTATATAAGCATTATTTAAATACTTACCATCTTAACATCAATGAAAAAGGGTACAGGTTAAAGATTCTGGATGACAACGAAATTCTATTCTTCCGTCCTCGACAACCTATTCCCCCATTTCTTTTTATACTTCCTATCTTGCTGTCACGGGGTCTTACACGTAAGAAATGAGCGGTCGCACTTGGGACAAGAAAAAGGGTCAAGCCTTTGTTTGGTTGATCTGTCTTCCAAGTCGAGTACGCGTGGTAATAAGGCTTGACCCTTTTTCCCAGTCGGAACCCCGTTTCACCCTCTTGGGTGTAACGGAGAGCCTCACGATTGATTGCTGAGTCGCTTTGCGACACGCGCAAGGGACGCATCCGCTCGCAACGGGGTTATTAGGGTTGGGCTCATTTCTAGGGGACGCCAGATAAGAGCGGCAGGAAACCCGTCCGCAGTACTGGTCAGGGCAATGCGTCACCTATCTTCTGTTTTTTATACAGTGGGTGTCAAAGATTGCACTCTTGCTTCAGATTGCCAATCTAATGGGTTCCAAACACGGTCTTCAAGAGCCATCTGCTCTATCAAGCTTGCCCATCTTAGAGCTTTGAGCGCTTGTTCACCTCCAACTGAAGGTTGGTTACCACCACGCACACAGTTGACAAAATGCTCCAACTCTGCACCCAACTTGTCAGCGTTGGTTGTGGAAACTTTTTCAATCACACTATCCTGCCTGTACAATACTTGCCGATTATCATTAGTGTGTCGGTGAATCAAAATTTCATTTCTGAGAAAATCTGCTTCAGTGAAAGAATTTTTACAATGGGCAACAATGCGACGGATTTTGCAATGAGTCACTTTACTAGCAGTCAGAGTCGCAACGATACCATTGGCAAACCCTAACGTAGCGGTCACATAATCTAAATAACCAGAATCTAATGTGCGATTTCCACTAGCTGTTAACTTTACTACAGGTGCTGCGGCTAATTCTAAAAGTAGGTCAATATCGTGAATCATTAAATCCAAGACAACTGAGACATCATTTGCCCGACTTGAATATGGACTCATGCGATGTGCTTCTAGGGCTAGCACTTCTTCAGTTTTCAACACCTTGCTTAATTCTTGAAATGCTGGACTGAACCGCTCTATATGACCTACTTGTAGGATACACTGAGAATCAGCTGCAGCATTTACGAGTGATTCTGCTTCAGATATACTTGCTGCGATTGGTTTTTCAATGAGAACATGAATCCCTGCTAAAAGACAGTTGATTCCAACGGCGTAATGCAAACGGGTAGGTACAGCAATACAAACTGCGTCTACATGGGGCAGTAGTTCACAATAATCTTCAAAAAAGCGTACCTTGTATTTGCTGGCGGTTTCTAACCCTCGCTCAACATTAATATCTGCTACACCAACCAGTTCAACGTCTTTCATTGAACTCAGTAAGCGGACGTGATGCTGTCCCATGTTACCCACGCCAATCACGCCTATGCGGATCGGTCGTGGATAGTTACGCTGTACTTGAGCATTTTGTTCTCCCACTGACATACTTCTACTTTGCACTCTTATTGTCTCCTCAACCACCACATTCAGAGACGCTATAGTCATTGGATTTGATTCTCAACGACCAATGAGTATGCGTCTAAAACCATCCAGATGGTAACATAGAGGTTCTATTTATGAAGAATTTCAAAGTTTCTTGTGAGTTCCCGGCATATAGGTGACTTTTATGTGTTCTGTTTAAAATGATGCTTTTTTTGCACTTAACAAAAACGATAATCAGCTTTTTGATTAGCCTTTGAAAAAAAATAAGACGTTAGTGAAGTTCTTTTTGTTTCATAAAAAAAATCCCGTATAAACAAAAATTTTTTCCGATGAAAGCTGTCATTTTACTATCTGGTGGTTTAGACTCTTCCACGGTTTTATACCAAGCGATCGCCTCTGGTTATGAGTGCCACACCATTTCCTTTGATTACCAACAGCGACATCAAAGAGAGTTACACTCAGCTTTGGCGATCGCTCAGAAAGCTGGCGTAGTAGACCATCAGGTAGTCAAGTTTGATTTAAGACAGTGGGGTGGCTCGGCTCTTACAGATGATACGATTGAAATACCAGCAAAACGTGACCTGGAGGAAATGTCTCAAAGTATTCCTGTCACTTATGTTCCTGCTCGAAATACCATCTTTTTAAGCTTTGCCCTTGCCTATGCTGAAACTATTTCTGCTCAGTACGTTTACATTGGTGTTAACGCTCTAGATTACTCTGGATATCCTGATTGTCGTCCTGATTACATTCAGGCGATGCAAGAAGTTTTTCGTTTAGGAACAAAACAAGGACGTTCAGGGCAAACGATTTCGATCAAGACACCTTTAATTCATCTAAAAAAAACTGAAATCATTCAACTTGGCAATAAATTGGGTGTTCCTTGGGAATTAACATGGTCTTGCTATTTAGGAGACGATATCGCTTGTGGTGTCTGTGATTCTTGTCGTTTGCGTCTTGCTGCTTTTGCTGAACTGGGATTGAAAGATCCACTGGCTTATGCGCAATAAGGGGATAAACAAGGGAGTCAGAGAAAAGAGTGATTGAGCATTAACTCTTCCCTCCTACTCCTCCAGCCGTTGGATTTGAATCTGATGTAAACGTGGTCCAATGACTGACACGACAGTCAATTTTAGATTTTCATAGCAAAAGGTTTCGCCAAAGGTGGGAACTTTTTGTAACTGGTAAAGTAAAAAGCCCCCTAAAGTTTGATATCCTTTTCTCAAGGGGAAATTGAGATGCAAAACTTCATTGAGATTTTCCAAGTTTATTTGAGCTTGCACAAGAAAAGTCCGCTCGTCTAAAATTTTGATGAGCAGCTCGTTAGTGCTATCTGGTTCGCTTGGGTCACCGATGATTTGAGCAATCACGTCTTGGATCGTGACTAATCCCACAGTACTACCAAATTCGTCTACCACCATCACCATAGTTGGTTCCTCTCGCTGCATAATTGGCAAGAGTTCGTTTAAGGGAGTGTGTTCTGGCACAAACTTTGCAGGGCGCATCCATGACTGAATTTGTGTTTCTGAACTCATCTTTCCTAGAGCTAAAGGTTCTGCCAAGTCTTTTAAGCAAATTATGCCGCGAATGTCATCCAAAGATTCTCCGATAATCGGGTAGCAAGAGTGACCTGTCGCTACCACTTCTTGGAGAAAGGTCCCGAAGGTGGTGACCCTTGGTAAAGCAACAACACTTGTACGGGGAATCATAATTGCTTGTACTGTCTCGTCCCCAAACTCAAAAACGTTTTTGAGCAGTTCGCGTTCTTCCGCCTGTAATCCCGTGGATTCACGTTCTGTAGAAATAATGAGTTGTAATTCTTCAGGTGTCACAGGTGGTCTCCAACTTTGACCTATGTATTGGATGCCAAAAAGTCGCAATAGCCAGCGAGTTGATTGGTTAAGAATCCAGATAAAAGGGTTGAAGAATCTGACAGTTGCTCTAATTGATGGTCCCAAAAATCTTGCCAGCTGTTCAGAATACAGCATAGCTACTGATTTGGGACAAAGTTCTCCTAAAACTATTTGCAAATAAGCTATGAAAAAAAAGGCGATTGGAATTGATAGAGAATGAGCTATGACTGCACTTATTTCTTTAGGTAAAGGCGAAGATAGTAGCCATGATTTGATCAGGACAACTATCGTACTTTCTCCAATCCACCCTAGTGCCAAACTAGAGAGAGTAATACCTAATTGAGTCGTCGATAGCAATCGGTCAATACTATGTTGTAGCACTTCAACAGCGATCGCCTGAATATCGCCAGCCTCCACCAGTTGATGGATGCGCGATCGCCGCACTGTCACCATTGAAAACTCTGCTGTCACAAAAAAAGCATTGATAGTAATCAGCAGTAGTACTGATAACAATCGCAGCCCCACATCTGTCCAACTTAAACTAGAAAAACCGCTCACTGTCAAAGCTCGTGTAATACTGATGCCCCATAAGGATGTTGATGAGTTGTTAGTAGTATAACTAACGACTCATCACTAACACCTATCTTTCGACAGGAATATTTGACACTTCTAGCCGTAGTTTTTGAGCGGGATAATCTGTCAGGGCGAGTGAAATACGCTTGACATTATCAAGTAAAGCTGTAGGAATACTCACTGTGCCAGAAACAGAGGGTCCATTTGCAGGCAATTCTGATGGTAAACCTTCTGTACTGGCACTCAAGGTTCGTCCTTTATCATCTGATACATCCAAAAAACTATACAAGAAGCGTACAGAATCTTTACCTGTGTTCTGCATTTGTACTTTTAGAAGCAAAGCACCACCAGAAAAGCGAGCAGATTGTACCGAAAGGCTAACACCCTCGCTTTGGGCGTTAATGGGAAATCCTTCTTGAGGCTTTTCTTGTTCAGCCACTTGTAAAGGTTTTTCCTCTTTCTTGAGTTTGTTGCTATTTACCTCGTCGTCATCGTCATCTTTTTTTTTTGACTTCGCAGCCTTAGTTTTGCCTTCAATTCGTGATTTCACAATTTTTAGGATTTGGTCCTCCTTGAGTAGAGCAACCCCTGTGTGTTGCTCCTTAGCTGATTTACTGCTGGCAAATTTGCTGGTAGGACGAGCATCTGGCGCTGTAACACCTTTGAGTGCTGCACTTCCCAAAGTAAACCCCCAAAACGCACTTACAGAACCAGCTCCCAACATCATAACTAACAGAATCAAAGTTAGAAGTACCGTAGAATTTAGTTTCATTGCTGACAAGCTATTGCAAAAGAATGCTGGTCTATCTAAAAGTATCGAAGCTATTTACTTCAATTTATAGAGGAACTTAATCAATATTAGTCTGCACTACCGCTTTGTTAAACTATGTAATATAAAAATCTGATATGAAATGTTGGATTGTCAAACTCTGTAAACTTACGCTACAATAGAATTCCGACCAGGGTTGGCCGAGCGGTTGAGGCAGCGAACTCATAATTCGCCCTAGGCAGGTTCAACTCCTGCACCCTGGATTTGAGAAGAGTGTTAAATAACGAGTAACACGCAGCTTCTTGTCTCCGGAAGTTTCCATAAACGCACAACAACTTTGCGTATAAAGTGGTCAGTGATATTGCTAGTACGTGGCGGCAAAAAAAAGCTACTATTGACTCATCGCGTGAAACGCATGTGATGTAAGCATATTGAATGCATGAATTCAGGAATTCCGCAAGAGAAAAACAACTCAGCAGTTGTTGGTCAGATAATATCTTAATAAGTATATTTTTGTGATTCTGGTAGTGCATCTCCAAAGCAGAGAGAGGCGCGAAACGTAGTGGAGTCTATTGTGATGACGTATCAAGCCGAAATTAAAACCCAATCCGACATCTGGGCAACGATTACCGATTTAGTAATCTTACGCCAACACTTACTCGATTTATTTTGTCAACTGGCATATAAAGAAGGCGATTTTGTTCTGACTTCTGGACAGCGTAGTTCTTATTATATCAATGGCAAGCAGGTAACACTTCATCCTCAGGGTGCCTTAGCAATTGGTCGTATTCTCCTATCTATGATGCCATTGGATACCCAAGCAGTTGCTGGTTTAACATTGGGAGCAGATCCGATTGTGAGCGCCGTGAGTGTGGTTTCTGCCTATGAAAACCGACCGATACCAGCATTAATTATTCGTAAGGAAGCCAAGGGACATGGAACAAGAGCATATATTGAAGGTCCCAGTTTACCAGAAGGTGCAAAAGTGGTAGTTCTGGAAGACGTCGTTACGACTGGACAATCTGCGATGAAAGCCGTTGACCGACTTAGAGAAGCAGGTTATACGGTCACCGAAGTCATTTCACTCATAGACCGACAGCAAGGAGGAGCAGAATTTTACCAACAAGCAGGATTGCAATTTGAGGCAGTGTATACAATTCAGGAAATTCAAAAGCAATATCAACAGTTCATTAATAGTTAGTGGTTAGTCAGAAGCAGTGAGTTTTGTACTACCAACCAACCACTGTGACTAACTATTCCCAATTTTTAACTTTGGGTTACTGTTGCTTTATCCTTTGCCAAGAACTTCTCAAGTTCTGTGAGTGCATCAGCATCAACTTTGGTTTGCATTGGACAGAACTTAGGACCACACATTGAACAAAACTCAGCAGTTTTGTAAATGTCTGCTGGCAGAGTTTCGTCATGATACTCTCTCGCTCTTTCCGGATCGAGTGCTAATTCAAACTGACGGTTCCAGTCAAAGTTGTAACGGGCGCTGGACAGTTCATCATCTCTGTCTCTTGCGCCTGGGCGGTGTCTGGCTATATCCGCTGCATGAGCTGCTATTTTATAAGCAATCAAACCATTTCTGACATCTTCAGAATTCGGTAAACCCAAGTGCTCTTTTGGTGTTACATAGCACAGCATTGCGGTACCGTACCAACCAGCCAGAGCTGCCCCAATTGCTGAGGTAATGTGGTCGTAACCGGGAGCAATGTCCGTCACCAATGGTCCCAGCACGTAGAAAGGAGCTTCAGAACACTCTTCCATCTGCTTTTTGACGTTAAACTCAATTTGATCCATCGGCACGTGTCCAGGACCTTCTACCATGACCTGTACATCATCTTCCCAAGCTTTACGAGTGAGTTGTCCGAGAGTTTTGAGTTCCGCTAATTGTGCTTCATCAGAAGCATCATGAGTACAACCAGGACGTAAGGAATCACCAAAACTAAAAGAAACATCATATTTCTTAAAAATTTCAATGATGTCACGTAGGTGAGTGTAAAGTGGGTTTTGCTTATGATGAGCTAGCATCCATCTTGCTAAAATACCTCCACCGCGAGACACAATGCCAGTGATGCGACTTTTCACTAAAGGCAAATGCTCAATTAAAATCCCAGCGTGGATAGTCATGTAATCAACACCTTGCTGAGCATGTTTCTCAATCACATGGAGAAAGTCATCAGGTGTCAGCTTTTCAATATTGCCGTGAACGCTTTCTAAAGCTTGGTAAACTGGTACTGTACCAATAGGCACTGGTGAAGCTTTGATAATCGCAGTGCGAATCTCATCCAAGTTACCACCACCAGTGGACAAATCCATAACGGTATCAGCGCCATACTTCACTGCTAATCTTAGCTTTGCAACTTCTTCCTCAAGATTGGAAGAGTTGGGAGAAGCACCGATATTAGCATTAACCTTACATTTGGAAGCAATACCAATACACATTGGCTCCAAGTTCGTATGGTTAATATTAGCAGGAATAATCATTCGTCCCCGTGCCACTTCGTCTTTCACGAGATCTACGGGAAGGTTTTCCCGTTGCGCGACATAATGCATTTCTTCTGTGATGACACCCTGACGTGCATAATGCATTTGAGTGACATTGCTCTGCCCACGCCGCTTGGCAACCCATTCTGTCCGCATATTTGATTTCCTCGATAAACAGCTTCCCTCCGCCGGTATTACCCGGATTCAGGTGTTAAGGGTGTAATCTCAGCCTGAGTGTGCAGGCACCCCTAGCATAAGAATTGATTTTAGCATTTTCGATGGACGCGCTCACCAACAACTCGGATTTTTGCTAAATCTTGGTTACTGCTTTTCTCGGCACTCGCGGGGTGGAATCACATGCGCGACCGCTAGAACCCGTTGCGGCGTCCTGAGGTACCGGTGGTCCGATAATTTCACGTGATTGGCAAAAAAGAGTTGGGACCGAGCGGGAATGTGAGTTAGCCTATAATACTGTCCTCCGGCTGCCTGTAGCTGCACGTCTAAACCGTGAAGCTTTGGGATGTGCATAGCGGTGAATATTTGTATACTTTGCGCGAAGATAATGGGTAAGTCCTAAATTTTTAATAATTTTTGTTTTAATTTTTGACTAATGACTTACCGATACATTCTATTTTACAAACCTTATGGTGTCCTCAGCCAGTTTACAAAAGACACTCCCACTCAGAGCACCCTCAAAAACTTTATCGAGATTCCTGATGTATATCCTGTGGGTCGTTTAGACTGGGACAGTGAGGGCTTACTACTGTTGACTAACAACGGGCAATTGCAACATCGTCTTTCCAATCCTCGATTTGGACACGAACGGACTTACTGGGTGCAGGTAGAACGAATTCCTGATGCTGCAGCTTTGACGCAGCTACAACAAGGTGTGACGATTCAAGATTACCGCACTCGACCAACTTTGGTGCAACTACTGCCAACAGAGCCTTCTTTACCAGAACGTGATCCGCCCATCCGGTTTCGCAAAAATGTGCCGACAGCGTGGTTAGAAATGACTTTGACAGAAGGGAAAAATCGTCAGGTTAGGAGAATGACGGCGGCTGTGGGATTTCCAACTTTGCGGCTAGTCAGGATAAGCATCGCTCAGTTAAACTTAAATAAGCTGCAACCAGGTCAATGGCGTGAGCTAACCTCTAGCGAACTCCAATTGTTGGTGAATTTAGCTTTTGCAGGCGGAAGAAGGCTTAAAAAATAAAGAACAAAGCTTTTAGATTATAGCTAAATATATGACACAGTTACGATTTGAGAGTGCATCATCTCTTATCTGGCTACCCTCTGAGTTTTCTAAACTTAAAGATATATGTTGGAATATGTCACAATGCCTAGTTTTCATGGCAATTTATTGTGAAAATATAGCTTGCTAACATCTGAAATTTATAGTTAACATGCGTCAAAATTAAGACTACCACTAAAATTCGCCAGATGAACCACAATATATTGTAGGTCTACTGTAAGCAGGTGCTGACAAAAGTGGCACTTTTGGATTGTAGTGGCTAGAAGCACCTTGGAACGGGAATTAAGGAACTTCCACAATGCTGATTTGCCCTCAGTGTAAATTTGAAAACCCCAACACTAACAAATTCTGTCAAAGCTGTGGCGCTTCACTGACCCACAAGGTCTGTTCAGAGTGCGGTACTCATTTGGCTTTAGATGCACAACAATGTGATAACTGTGGCACAACATGCGGAGCCGTTTTATGGGCAATTATTACAAAGGAAGGGACTTTTCAAGTTCAAGAAGATAAGAAAGCCTCATCTCCCTTATCCTCACGGCAGGTTGCACACTCCGGGGAACCTCAACGCCAGATTCCTCTGTCGGAAAACTCTAATCAAGGACTGGCGCAGCAACGCACTGTCTCCTCATCTCTTTTATCAGCCGGCTCTCACTTAGATTCACAAAAGCGTTATCAACTGCTAGAATCGCTACCAGCCTTAGACGAAATTGCTCCTAACACTGAGGTCTGTGTGAAAGTATTAGACTGCCAACCGTACCAAGTACCACTTCTTGAGGTTATGGTGGTCAATGAGCAAAAAGGGCTAGTCATGTCATCGTTAGGGGTTGATAAAATTCCTAGTCTCGCCAAACCTTACGTTGCTTTACAGTCATGGTGCCATCAAGGAATACCGCCCATTCATGATGCATGGCAGCAAGATGATATGCAAATAGTACTTATCGAAGATCGCTCGAATTGGCGGCAATTACTCGATTTATGGCAAGATGATTCACTCAGTTCGTCACAAATTGTACATTTTTTTTATCAGATGACCCAGCTTTGGGCTGTACTAGAAAATGCCAACTGTCGCCAAAGTCTGCTGGAATTGTGTAATCTACGAGTCAATAAAAACCAGTCACTAGCACTACAGCGTTTATATGTAGAATTACCAGATAAAACAACAAGTGCTCAGTTGTCAGAAGATGTAGAAGCAAGAATTTCTACTGCTAAGCAAGCGCAGCCTTTGACAATCCAAGCTTTAGGGCAGGTTTGGCATGCACTTTTTAGACAATCTCAACGCACTCAATTTGGTTCTATTTTGCATTTGATGGGAGAATTGGAACAAGGAAATATACAGACGCTAGCGCAGTTGCAATTACGTTTAGAAGCTATAGCCTCTGAATTGCAAGGCAATCCCACAAATGTTCCAAATTTTCCTAAAGTACTTAAAAGTACTGCAGCACCTACTATTTTGCAATTAGATAAGCAAGAGGATGAGACTGAATTGCAAAGCAATAATATGTCCGTAGCGATGCAGCCTGTGCAGTTAATCAGCTTGGAAAATGCAGGACTTACCAATGTCGGACGTCAACGCGACCATAACGAAGATTACTTTGGCATTGAAACAAAAGTATACAAACTACAATTTCCTAACAAGCAGACTTTGCAAGCGCGTGGTCTGTATATTTTGTGTGATGGAATGGGTGGACACGCTGGTGGCGAGGTTGCTAGTGCCTTAGCTGTCAACTCGTTGCGCCAGTACTTTCAAACTAAGTGGGCTTCTAATCAATTACCAACAGAAGATGATATTTACACTGCTGTACGGCTAGCCAATCAAGAAATTTTCAATGTCAATCAACAAGATGCCCGTTCTGGTGTTGGGCGCATGGGTACGACTCTTGTTATGGTTTTAATCCAAGATACTCATGTGGCTGTCGCTCATGTCGGAGACAGTCGCCTTTACCGCGTCACTCGCGAAAGAGGACTAGAACAAGTCACAATAGACCATGAAGTTGGTCAACGGGAAATTTCTCGAGGTGTGGAGCCAAGTGTAGCATACTCTCGCTCTGATGCTTACCAATTAACTCAAGCCCTTGGTCCTCGCGATGAAAACTCTATTATTCCTGATATCCAGTTTTTTGAGATAAATGAAGACACCCTTTTTGTTCTTGCGTCGGATGGTTTATCAGATAATGATTTGTTGGTCATTCATTGGCAGGATTACCTAGTACCTCTGCTCCATTCTGGCAGCAATTTGGAAAGTGGCGTTCAAGCTTTAATTGATTTGGCAAACCATTACAATGGTCATGACAATATTACTGCTGTACTTATCCGGGCAAAAGTCTGCCCGAATTCAGAACAACAGCAATAAATTATGGCTTAGAGACAACGAGACAAGGAGATCAGGAGACAACGAGACAACGAGACAAGGAGAATAACTAAAAAGCATCTCCCCATTGCCCCTAATCCCCAACGCCAGATGCTTCACTTGGGGAAACACGCCAGGTCGCACAACGGGGGGAACCCCCGCAAGCGACTGGCTCCCCAAGACCGCACTGGCTCCTCCGTGGGGGCCCCGAGTTCCCCATCTCCCTATCTTCCCAATACTCGCTACGCTCTCTACCCTATCTTCCCATCTCCCGAATTAAAAATCACCTATGGTCACGCTGACCTTGTTAGAACCGCAACAAAACACACCTCTTGAACAGTGGCACTTTGACGACGAGTCAATCATTCGGATTGGTCGTTCGGCAGATAATGACGTGGTTTTAAGTGATAGCTTGGTGTCACGATATCATTTAGAACTTAGGCAAGTCGATTCGGATAAAAATGGCGGTTCTTGGCAGGTTATTAGTCAAGGCACAAATGGCACTTTTCTCAATGGTGTTTTAGTCACTCAAAGTTTGTTGCCAGATAACTCTGTGCTGCAACTGGCGCAAAAAGGCCCGATTCTGAAATTTCAAATAGACCTGCAAACAAGTCCACAACGTTCTTTTTCGCCTACATTACCCCACATAACTTGTACCCATGAAGGGAACTCACCTCATAATTTGTTTTGCATACACTGCGGTCAACCTTTGTCGGTCATACAAACAATTCGTCAATACCAGGTATTGCGAATTCTAGGACAGGGAGGTATGGGTACGACTTATCTAGCTTGGGATGAGCTAGGAAAAATCGCCGGACACCCACAATTGTTGGTGTTGAAGCAGATGAATGCTGATATGGCGAAAATTGCAAAGGCACAAGAATTATTTGAACGAGAGGCGAATGCTCTTAAATCCCTGAGGCATCCTGGAATTCCTAAGTATTATGACTTTTTTGTCGAACGTGGAAAGAAATATTTGGCAATGGAATTAGTTCATGGACAAGATTTAGAAAAACTTATTTATTCAAAAGGACCGGTTGTCCCAAATCAAGCGATTAATTGGATGATTCAAACGTGTGACATTTTGGACTATCTCCATAGCCAAGAGCCACCCCTTATTCACCGCGACATTAAACCCGCTAATCTCATGGTGCGAAACTCCAATAATAGTATCGTCGTGCTGGACTTTGGGGCAGTCAAAGAAATTGGTACAGCACTCGGAACTCGTATTGGTGCAGAGGGTTATTGTGCTCCTGAACAGGAACGGGGACAACCCTTAACTCAATCCGATTTATATGCAATTGGACCGACACTCATTTTTTTACTCACTGGCGAAAGCCCTTTTAAGTTTTATCGTCAGAGAGGGCGAAGTTTCCGATTTGAAATCGCAAACGTGCCCACTATTACTCCTCAATTACGAGAAGTCATTGACCGTACTACAGAACCTTTGGCGTGCGATCGCTACCAAACCGCTAAGGATTTGGTGGCGGCTTTAGCATTGTGCAAAGTCTAAAAGAAAAATATATGGCAAAAAGAAGATGAGGCTATAGGAAAATTTAAACCTATCACCTATCCCCAATTCCTCCTTTAGACTTTTCTAGACCTTTTATTCTTCATCCCAAGCTTCGACAGCTAATAATTCGCTTACTGGATCTTGCATGCTAAACCCGTAGTCTAGCAGTTCTCGTTTCCAGTGCTGCCATTCATTTCCAAATAGCAAAGCGATTTTCCAGATATTATCTGTGGGCTTGATAATATTAGAATCTACGAGTGAATGCACATTACGCTGCAACTTCACCATTGGGTGAATCACTTGCTGCTTACTCATAACCTCGATTAAATTCAGATTTGGTTGGGTAAATGCTTGATCAAAACTGCTTTCCGTATTGGAATTCTTGCCGATGCGTAGAGCTTTTTACTTTGGCAAAGCAAGTCTCAACTTTTTAACTATATCATAACTTACTCAAGTGAGTGACTGTTTAATTCGGTTTTGTACGGTAATCCCCACTAAATAAGTTAAATCTGCTGTTATAAAGCCGTGACCTTGGGTTGTTCTAGAACAATAGTTGCTCTATGCTTTGCACAAATCAAACTTTTAGGGGATGTATGCAAAATGTTATTTCTTTTTTTTTCACATGATGTATGCAAGTTTTGACAAACTTATATAATCAGAGCTATTTCGAAGATTTTAGCAAAACAGTGAACTGTGCAGTTAGCTGGAGTTATGCAGATTATTTAAACGTTATATAGAATATCGTAAACATTTTAGTCTTAGATAGAGATTAGGAACATTTTTATGAAAACTTAATATTCTTGGCACAGACAAAAATCCACAGACAATACGCTCCTAAAGAAGGAAGTCAGGAAGATTGTACGTAGGTGATATGTCGTTATATTGTTAGGACTTACGCACGCTCACAAATTAACCATAATATGTATGACGGTATTTGGTTGTTTCAGGTGTTTCGCATAACCCTGATTTCTTCGCATCTTTGCGATACGCACAAGCTAAGGGAGATCCAAAAAATAAAATGTTCCACCTTATTACCACGAATAACCTATTGTGCCGACAGATCAACAACGAAGGTGGAACATTTTATTACTGGTAAGTGCTAAAGCCTCCGGCTGATCGCGCTTGTGCTAAACATGGCTGAAACACCCAAATTGCGTGTAGTACTTATGTACGATGCAGAAGTCCTAATTGTATAAATTTCTAAAAAGAAAAGTTCTAGAGTCGGAATTGAGAGCAAAATTAAAGTGGATAGCTCAAACTACCCACCTTGATCAAAAATTTAACTAGGATAAGACACAGATACAGCTAGGATTTTTTACGGGGTATTAGACGTTGGGGAGTTATTAGGCTGTGAGGACTGATTAAGCTTTGAGAAATCTTTCGGACATTCTCGTTGAGCATCCTCGGCATTTAGCTCCTGTGCAGTTCTCTGAGTACCACTTTTGTCAGACTCACACAAAATGGCTTGAGTTGTTGCCTCACTACCTTCTTGTTTCAAAATCACGACGCCTGCGTAGGATTTGAGAGAATTCGTCTGAGATATTGCATCATTGACAACCATATCCGATTTTTTTTCAATTTTATACTGGTAGTTATCGGTTTTGTATGTCTCTTCTGTTGTGCTGTTGTTATTAATACCAATACCCAGTTGATCTATCTTATCTGTAAATTTACCATTTTCTAAGTAATAAACTTGCTGCGCTCGGTTCATTGAAGCCACATAGGTTTTAGCCTCTGATTGTTTTGCTTTATTTGCTTGGCTGACAAACGAGGGCAAAGCAATGGCAGATAGAATACCAATAATAATAATGACTACTAGCAGTTCAATAAGTGTGAAGCCTGCGTCATCTTTCTGTTTCTTAAGAAGATATTGCAGTAATTGAGTTTTTCTTTCATGTATCATAAGTATTTCTCCGTGTCTTGTGAAAATTAACTTTTCATGAAAAGTTATATTTGTAACTTTTTCATTTCTTTCCTGTTTCAAATCACTTCATAGAAATTTTTCCTCACATTTGTCAGCATCAACAAGTGTAGAGACACTCTTGCGGCACACTGTGTGTTTTACCCAATTGAAAGCTGGTGTCAAACTCTTATATTTGTGAGATTTTTCCTAGCACCTTTTGAGTTCACGGCTTTGTCGCATGGATTGTGAACGCTGTATGCAACTCAAGCTAAAAGTACACCCTGGCTTTAGTATTCCCAGAGCAAGGAATTTTCTATCAGGCTGTGTCTGGTATGTTATACTAAGTCGTAGTCGTTATGAGTTTGCAAAATCAATCATGACCAACCCGACAGTAGAAAATGTAGTGATTATCGGTTCTGGTCCAGCAGGGTACACAGCTGCCATTTACGCAGGACGGGCTAACCTCAAACCTGTTGTTTTTGAGGGTTTTCAAGCCGGGGGGTTACCTGGTGGTCAGTTGATGACAACGACTGAGGTGGAGAATTTTCCTGGGTTTCCCGAAGGAATTACCGGACCTGATCTGATGGATCGGATGAAGGCTCAAGCAGAACGTTGGGGGGCTGAGTTATATACAGAAGATGTTATTGAAGTTGATTTGAATCAGCGTCCCTTTACAATCCGTTCTGAGGAACGAGAATTGAAAACCCACAGCATCGTCATCGCCACGGGTGCGACAGCAAAGCGCTTGGGTTTAGCCAGTGAACATCAATTCTGGAGTCGAGGAATTTCCGCTTGTGCTATCTGTGACGGTGCTACACCTATTTTCCACGGAGCGGAATTAGCTGTGGTTGGTGGTGGCGACTCGGCGGCGGAAGAAGCAATTTACTTGACCAAGTACGGCTCTAAGGTAAATTTGCTGGTGCGAACCGAGAAGATGCGGGCTTCCAAAGCCATGCAAGACCGGGTTTTAAATAATCCCAAAATCACACTTCACTGGAACACAGAAGCGGTGGATGTGTTTGGGAATGACAAGCACATGGAAGGGATAAAAATCCGCAATACTAAAACTGGCCAACAGAGTGAACTGCATGTGAAGGGGTTATTCTACGCCATCGGTCACAATCCTAATACATCCTTATTCAAGGGACAATTAGAACTGGATGACGTGGGTTACATTGTTACCAAGCCTAATTCTCCAGAAACAAGCGTAGAGGGTGTTTTCGCCGCAGGCGATGTACAAGACCATGAGTACCGTCAAGCAATTACCGCTGCAGGGAGTGGCTGTGCGGCGGCGATGTTAGCAGAACGTTGGTTGTCTTCTAGTGGCTTAATTCAGGAATTTCACCAAAAACCGGAAACTCCAGATAATGAATTAGAACACCCAGCCGAGAAGAAAACAGAGGAACAGCTAGCCGCTGAATTTGATTTAAAAACAACCCGCCATCAGGGTGGTTATGCTCTGCGGAAGCTGTTCCATGAGGGCGATCGCCTGATGATCGTCAAATACGTTGCTCCTGGTTGTGGTCCTTGCCATACCCTCAAGCCCATCTTAAATAAAGTTGTGGATGAATTTGACGGTAAAATTCATTTCGTCGAAATTGACATCGACAAAGACCGAGACATTGCTGAAAACGCTGGTGTCACAGGAACACCAACAGTTCAATTTTTTAAGAATAAAGAGCTACTGAAGGAACTCAAAGGTGTTAAGCAAAAGAGCGAGTATCGCCAATTGATTGAAAGCAACTTGTAAGTGGTGAGTAGAAATAAACAAAGGAGATGAAATAGCTTCATCTCCCTACCTCTTCCTGGATTCTATCGTCTGTTGGCTTGAAAACGATTTCATGTTTGCCAATGGGCTTTTGCTGACGCAATAACCCAAGATATTCTTCTGCATCAACGCGACTGCGGTGGCGGCTGATGATGATCTTTTGTGACGAGGACAGTGAATTAATAACCGCCCAGGGTTTGAGGCGTTCTTGATAAGCCATAATGAGATTATCTCCTTCAAAAGATTGGGAGGTAGAGCCAGCGCTCTCACTTTCCACGGTTAAGTGCTGGCTTCTGCTACTTTAAATGATATTGTTGCGATGTTAAATACTATTACAAATCTTTATAAGAATTTTTATTTTTGGTAACGGACAGGTAAGCATTGTATCGGTTGACAGCTTGCGACAACGGGGTAGTTCGGAGTTCTCACGGAGGAGCTAGTGGTGGCTCGTCTTTACACCATTGCATGAAACCATCTGATATGTAGAATGGTCATTTATAGCAGCTCAAACGCCGCGAACCCTCGCTTCCGTTTATGACCATTACTAAAAGTCCACAAGCTAGATTTTTACGGTTTGCCAAAAGTCCCACCCTTTCCCAACAACTGATGCTGATTGGGTTAGCGATGACTCTGTTTTTCCTATTCTTAGCTCTTTTCACTCCCTTACTTCAAGTCTTGGGTTTGGTGCAAAATCCTATAGATTCCTTAAGTAACCCCATTCAAGAAGCACCCTCACCTCAACATTGGTTTGGTACTAGTCGCGAAGGCTATGATGTCTTCTCGCGCACTTTATTTGGCGCTCAAGCCGCTTTACAAGTCGTCTTACTAGCTACGGCGATAAGTATGTTTATTGGTGTACCTCTAGGTATGTTGAGTGGCTACGTAGGAGGTAGATTAGACAAAGCATTGCTATTTGTGATGGACAGCATCTACACTCTACCGGGGTTACTGCTTTCGATAACGCTAGCATTTATAGTGGGACGTGGAATCTTAAATGCGGCTCTTGCTATCAGCATTGCTTATGTACCACAATATTATCGTGTCGTCCGCAATCATACTGTGAGTGTCAAAACTGAAGTGTTTATTGAGGCAGCACAAGCAATGGGTGCCAATACATGGCAGGTTCTTTCTCGATACCTGTTTTTTAACGTGATTCAAAGCGTGCCTGTCCTTTTTACCCTTAACGCCGCTGACGCAATTTTAATTCTGGGCGGTTTGGGTTTTTTGGGGTTAGGGCTGCCAAGAGAAACGCCGGAATGGGGACGCGATTTACAACAAGCTTTGCAAGCGCTACCCGTTGGTATTTGGTGGACTGCGCTTTTCCCTGGATTAGCAATGACAACAATGGTTGTAGGGTTGTCGCTACTCGGTGAGGGGTTAAATGAGTTTATTAATCCCCGTTTGCGCAAAGACATCCGGAAATAGTCGAGCGTTATTTGTTATTAGATAATGATTAGTGGTTAATACAATCATCAACAACTCACTAATCAGCAAAGCATACTTAATTTCATTTGTTACCTTAATATTTGTTGTACTTGTTAGTGAGAGATTTGTGTGAAAGATAATTTTTCTTTAATTGCTGCTGCAGCTGGTGGTTTTATGCTTTCTGTTGCCCTGACTGGTATTTTGAGAGGTGCCTCAGTTGCATCTTTACAAGGTCAGCCCAGTTTTCATTCCCTAACGATCGCCACTTTACGACCTGCACCAAATGACTCTGAAAATATAGAATTTTTTGGTAGCGAAACTGATAAAAAATAAAGTATCAGTCTTGCATCTGTTGCAATCCGCCTATTTGTGAGGGGTTTGAAAGTGATAGATTCTCAAGTCATTGGTATTGACTTAGGTGGAACAGCAATCAAGCTGGGGCGTGTCGCCACAGATGGCACTTGTTTACAATCGTTGACTGTTGCAACGCCGCAACCAGCTACACCAGAGGCAGTTATGATCGCAATGGTAGATGCAATCGCTCAACTAGACAACCCAAATCATAGCATTGCGATTGGTGTTGGCACTCCAGGACCAGCAGATGCAGCAGGACGCATTGCTAAACTCGCCATTAACTTACCAGGATGGCACGATGTCCCCTTAGCTGATTGGTTGGAAGCAAAAACTGGCAAGCCTACTATTATCGCTAACGATGCCAACTGTGCAGGATTAGGAGAAGCTTGGTTAGGAGTCGGTCGCCGCTTCCAAAATTTTATTCTACTCACCTTAGGAACTGGAGTGGGTGGTGCAATTATCTTAGATGGCAAACTGTTTGTTGGTCATTTTGGCGCAGCGGGTGAGTTGGGATTAATCACCTTTAACCCAGATGGTCCAATGTGTAATAGTGGTAATCAAGGCTCTTTGGAACAGTATTTGTCACTGACAGCAATTCGTCGTCGCACGGGCAAAGAACCAACAGAACTGGCCACTCTTGCAAAAGCTGGAGATGTTGAAGCATTGACATTTTGGCATGAGTATGGTAGGTATCTGGGCATCGGATTAACGAGCTTGATTTATGTGCTGACGCCAGAAGCTGTTGTCATTGGTGGCGGACTGAGTGCAAGTGCCGAGTTTTTCATACCATCAGTCAAAGCAGAAATTGAACACAGAGTGCTACCGACTTCACGTCTGGGTTTACAAATATTGCCAGCAGAATTAGGTAACTTCGCAGGAATCGCAGGTGCTGCAAAGTTAGCTTTTTCAAAAGTCGCCCTTTAGGCATATGCTTCAACAAGCGAGATTTTGGAGATATTATTGAACGGAGAGAGAGGGATTCGAACCCTCGTTGAAGTTGCCCCCAAACAGCATTTCCAGTGCTGCGCCTTCAACCACTCGGCCATCTCTCCAGGCGTCACGAATTTCAATATTAGACTAAAACAAATTAAACTGCAACTAAATTTGGTCTAAAATTCCAATAAATTTCCAAATCAAAATCCAAAATCCAGATGTCCAAGACATACACTGTTAAAGTTCGCGATCGCGCCAAAGGCATAATACACTCCTTGCAAGTCCCTGATGACCGCTACATCTTGCATACAGGTGAGAAACAAGGAGTAGAACTGCCGTTTTCATGTCGGAATGGGGCTTGTACGACTTGTGCTGTAAGGGTACTCTCAGGAGAGATTTATCAACCAGAAGCGATTGGACTGTCGCCAGAGTTGCAGAAAAAAGGTTATGCCCTACTATGCGTGAGTTATGCACGTTCTGATTTGGAAGTAGAAACACAGGACGAAGATGAAGTTTATGAACTCCAGTTTGGACGCTTTTTTGCTAGAGGAAAAGTTCGCAGGGGTTTTCCTTTAGATGAGGATTAAATTTGATTTCGCCCACAGATGTAGAGGCGCAAAGGTACAAAAAATAGTCATTGTATTTTGTCTATTGCTACTTGTGGCTTGTCAACCTCAAAAGAAGCTTGAAGAAAGCACACAAGTACAGGTTAAAGTCGCACAGGTTGTGAGTGGACAAACTTTGGAGGTGATGGGTTTAGGGGAACAACCAAGTTTGATTTCTCAAGTACGTTTGCTGGGAATTGATGCACCAGATTTGCAGCAGCGTCCTTGGGGAGATGCAGCAAAGCAATACCTAGAAGCACTCGTTAGGGAACAGCCTGTGATGCTAGAGTTTGATGCGCAAATAAAAGACCAGTTCGGGCGGACTCTGGCTTATGCTTGGAAAAATGGAGTTTTGTTGAATGAAGAGTTGGTGAAACAAGGGTACGCTTTGTTTGTGGGGCGATCGCCTAACCACAAATATGACCTACGTTTAGAACGTGCTCAGCAATGGGCTAGACTGATGGAACTAGGAATTTGGAACCCAGAACAACCGATGCGTCTGACACCTGGTGAATTTCGCCGTCAGTATCGTTAGTCGTTTCTCATGGGCGGGTGCTGCACGATCGGACTTAAGAAGAAACAATGCCAAAGAACACGCTATCTTTAATGATGGACTTGTGCAGTCAGTCATTTATGCCAGCAAAAGATGCGTTTCATGCTATTGTCAAAACAGCCCTTCAGAAAGATAGATGGGAAATAACCCACGATCCATATCCACTTCAGGCAGGTAGTTTTAATTTGGCAATTGATTTAGGTGCCCAGAAAGTGATAGCAGCCCAGCGAGGAGAACATAAAATTGCTGTTGAAATTAAGAGCTTTCTTGGTCCATCTAAGATTTCAGAATTTTATGGTGCATTAGGACAGTTTTTAGCATATCGAGCAGCACTACAAGTACAAGAAAGTGAGCGCATATTGTATTTAGCAGTGCCCAATAACGTGTATGAAGAGTTTTTCACCACATCATTTATTCACTCACTCCTTGAGCAGCATCAAGTGTATTTGCTGATCTACGATATTGATCAGGAGGTGATTAAGCGATGGCAGCCGTAGATGAATATCGTCAGCATATTCAAAGATTGCTAAGTGAACACGCTCAGTTGGTTTGGGATAGCCGGATTCGAGCTGAGCTCATTTTTGATCAACAGCGCGATCGCTATCAATTAGTATACGTCGGCTGGCGTGATTCACAGCGTGTCTATGGAGTTGTGCTTCATCTCGATATTATTGATGGAAAAATCTGGGTACAGCAGGATGGAACCGAAGTCGGTATTGCCAATAAGCTAGTTGAAATCGGAGTGCCAAAACACGATATTGTCTTAGGTATTGACCCACCGAAGATGCGTCAATACACAGATTTTGCTGTTGGTTGAGTCAACCATCAGTTATCAGCTATCAGTTATCAGTGATTATAGGAAAAAGAGGCTTCTCAGCCAAAAGTCTGAAAACTGCTTAGGATGCTAAGTTCTATGACTTCAGATACAGGTGAATGCTGTTATAAATTTGGAACAATAAGTGAGTATAGTTAATCTTTTTTGTTCAAGAGACCAACATTTAATATGTTTAATATGGTAATTCGTTTTCCAACAATCGCTGCTACCTTGATGGCTACCACTGTTAGTCTAGGTACGCTTTTGGGCTTTACTTCTTCAGCTTCTGCTCGAGACATAATAACTTGTGAAAGCCGCAATAATGAAAGGAATACTTGTGAGATAGATGGAAGAGGCAGAGTCAGGTTTGTCAGGCAATTGTCTGATGCTAGTTGTAGAGGAAATTGGGGCCGTAACAGAAACCGTATTTGGGTAAGGAATGGCTGTCGGGCAGAGTTTGCAGTTAGCGATGGCACAAACAATAGATATGACAGAGACGACAGAGGCAGATACGATAGATATGATAGATACGACAGATATGACGGATACCGCAGATAAATAAATCTAAAGTGATTTTTAGAGAGTCAACTGAAACATCATATTACCGAACTGGTTGATATGGAGTTTTGTTGTGTCTTGTATCGCTTTGCTTGTTCACAAATTGGTTGTCGGGATTTGGCAAGTTATCTCGACATTTCTAGTTATTAGCCTGATATGACTCGAAAGTCAAAATCAATGAACAGTTATCGATTTGATAACTGTTCATTGATTATTGGTAATTGAATCGCGCAGCGCCGCGTTAGCGAAGCGTGCCGCAGGCTGCGGAGCGTGGCGGTCTGGGTTTGGATCCTTGAATTGATAATTGTTCATTGATAACGTCACTGTAGTACAACGTTGTAACCTTATTAAGGCTCGCCTGCTCAATAGTCGTTGCTGGGATTGCTGTCTCAATCTGCCTTGATTATATCACTGCTTTGTATCGTTGGAGATAGCAATCACAAAGCCCAATGAAAATTTTATTAGTTGAAGACAATAGACTAACTGCTGAATTACTAGCTAAAGTCCTGAAAAACCAGTATTATACTGTTGAAATTGCCACAGATGGTCAAGCAGGTTGGGATCTCATTGAGGTTCAGACTTATGACTTGATTGTGCTAGATGTCAACTTGCCCAAGTTAGATGGAATTACTCTGTGTCAGCGTTTGCGTTCCCAAGGCAATCAAACACCGATTATGCTGTTGACTGCCAAAAACACAAGTACGGATAAAGTTTTGGGTTTAGATGCAGGCGCAGATGATTATGTGAACAAGCCCTATAACTTGCACGAGTTATTAGCTCGCATTCGTGCTTTATTGCGTCGCGGAAGTTCAGCGTCACCACCGCTGTTGGAGTGGCGTTCCCTGCAAGTTGATCCCAGTACTTGCGAAGTGATCTCGAAAGGTCAACCCGTGCATTTAACACCCAAAGAATACGGTTTACTAGAACTTTTTCTTCGCAATCATCACCGGATTTTTAGCTGTAGTTCCTTGATAGATCATTTGTGGTCGTTTGAAGAACCACCACACGATGATACAGTCAGGTCTCATTTGAAGGGGTTACGCATGAAGCTAAGAGTAGCAGGAGTTTCAGATGACCCAATTGAAACAGTTTATGGCATTGGCTACAGACTGAAGCCCACTCAAAGGGAAGGAGAACAAGCAAAGACGGGGAAAAATAAAAAATCCAAAACAGTAACGACTGATACACCCAACCAGACGCAGATAGAACAGTCAGTAAGCCGCATGCATTTGCATCCATCTGCACTTAGAAATCCAACATCTACAATTGCAGAACAGACAGCACCGAGTGTTAGGGAAATTTGGGAACGAGCAAAAGAAGATATCGAAGAGCGCGTTGCTATCATTGAGCAGGCAACAACGTTACTGCTTGGGGAGAAGCTAGATCAGAAACTGCGGTCAAAAGCAGAACAAGCAGCTCACAAACTTGTGGGTTCATTGGGTATGTTTGGAGCGGATGAAGGTTCTCATCTGGCTCGCGAAATCGAACTACAGTTTCAAGCTCAAGTGCCGCCTCAGCAACATCAAGTACAGCACCTTCATCAGCTAGTTGTTGCTTTGCGCCAACAAGTACAATACCTGAATGCTCAACAGTTGCCTGATCTTTTCTCAATAAATACACTGCTATATAAAAGTAAAGAAAATCACGTAAGTTCAGAGGCAAAGGTAATGATTGTCGATGATGACCCCCTGGTCTTGACGGCTCTTGCGAGTTTACTCCCGCCGTGGGGTTTCAAAGTTTCCACGCTCGACAATCCACTCCGGTTTTGGGACACCCTGGCAGCCGAACAACCGGATCTCTTGGTTCTAGATGTAGAAATGCCATCCACAAGTGGTATTGATTTATGCAAAGCAATCCGTGATAACCAGTATTGGAGTGGACTACCAATTTTGTTTCTCACGGCTCACACAGATGCCGAAACCATGCACAAGGTATTTGCGGTAGGTGCCGACGATTACGTGAATAAGCCCATTGTTGAACCAGAACTAGTGACCCGTATTCTCAATCGTCTGCAAAGAACGCGTTTGCTACGGAGTTTGGCTCAAATTGATGCCTTAACTGGTGTTGCCAATCGACCGAAGTCCACCCAAGACTTGCTTGAACTGCTAAAATGGAGTAATGGCAATCAGCAACCTTTTTGTCTTGCGATCGCAACTGTAGACGACCTCAAGCCAATCAACCAACAGTACGGTCACGCCGCCGGAGATACAGTCTTATCGCAATTGGGGAAACTGTTGCGACAGACGTTGCGACAAGAGGATGTGATTGGTCGTTGGGCAGGCAAGGAATTTGTCATCGGCATGCCTGGGTTGAGCAAAAGTGAATCAGTTGAACGGCTATCTCAAGCCCTGCAAGCTTTTCGTCAAATAGAATTTCAAGCTGCCAACGGTATCCAGTTTCAAGCAACCTTCAGTGCTGGAGTCGTTCAGTATCCCCAAGATGGTACAGAGCTACAAATACTGTACCAAGCTGCTGATACAGTTCTTAACCAAGCAGCAAGAAACCAGGTTATATCATCTGTCTAATGCCAAGGTAATATAAATAACTACGGCAGACGTCATGATAGAGTGCATGGGATGATATCAAGTTCGCTTAATCACTTATAAATCCCGAAATACCCCACCCG
>NZ_QMEA01000054.1 GCF_012912105.1 Brasilonema sp. UFV-L1 | reverse complement strand
ATTGGACTCAACCGAGAACCGCTATATCTTGTCCGAGAATGCAGAGATGTTGCAACTACCCGCGAGCGCAACTGATGAAGACAGTGACAACGAGCCTACACCATCTGTGCCACCTGTAGAGCCAGAGATGAATGATGAATCCGCCACGGTTGTTCAAGCAGAGGTCGTAGTAGATGAGCCTGCAACTGTAATAGAGGAAACAATCAACGTTGAAGCCGATACTGAGGAGGTTGGAACATCTGTCGCCTTACCCACTCCTATGGCGGTCGCATCCATGAAAAAGCCTGAGTTAATCAAGCACTTGCAGGCTGTTGGACTGCCTACTGATGGAGTCGTCAAGGATTTGAGAACCCGTCTTACTACCCACATCATGAGTCAGCGTAAAGTGACTGTTAAGACTGCTGCGGCATAACAAATCTACTAGGGCGGATTGCACCGCCCTTTAAGCTCAAAATAACCGGAGTAGAGAAACAGCTTACATAACTTATCTTTAACAAAAACACGTTTGGTTTGACAAAAATGCCGATGAATCGGAAGAAGTACCCGCCTGATTGGAAGTCAATAGCGCTTGCTGTCAAGACTAACGCTGACTGGACTTGTCAAGAGTGCCAACGTCCTTGCCGTCGTCCTAATGAGTCATGGGACGAATTCAAATACAGATTAGCTAAGAAATCCAAAGCTCTCTATCTGGAATGCTGCGAAAAGAAAATCCGATTTGTGTTAACGACCGCGCACTTAGACCATGACACGACCAATAATGCAGCTAGTAATCTAAAAGCCCTTTGCTCAGTCTGCCATCTTAGATATGATGCAAAGTTTCACGCCGCGAACGCTGCTAAGACAAGAGCCAAGCGTAAACGTAAACCCACGTCAAAGAAATCTTTCCGTAGCGACAAAGAAGGTGATAAAAAGTGATTGAATGGCAAGAACAATACTTTTTTGTCCAAAGTCCAAAATTCTTACCATGTTGGAGGATTTCCTCCAGAGGTTAACGATGTGATGGTCAAGCTATTTCGTCATTACATGCCCAACCATGCCCCAATTTGGACAGAGGTAGGAGTTGCAGCTCTTGGACTTCCAAAAATGCGTATTGAAATCCGCGTCACTGCAATTGTTCCGTGAGTTTTGCACAAGCGGCAACGGGATGATTCGGCGGCTACGCTAAGGAGAAGGACACGCCAACAGAAAAACCGCTCCCGCTCCGTTAAAGCATCCACTTGAACAGAGGAGAGATTCAGATGTCAGATAAAAATAAAGCAATCTTAGAAGAGGCAAACGCGGCGATTGCGCTCAGGCAACAATGAAGGATTCTTGTCGTTCTGCGCCGACGACACGCATTGGACGTTTGTAGGCGACAAGACCCTTAAAGGAAAAGAAGCCGTTCGCCAATGGATGGCAACGACATACGTAGAGCCGCCAAAGTTTATGGTCGCTAACTTAATCGCTGAGGGTGATTTCGTCACGGCACTCGGCGACATAACAATCAAGGACGAAGACGGGAAGGCGTCTGATTACTCGTACTGCGACATCTGGCGCTTTCGCGGCGACAAGATTATCGAATTAAGGGCTTTCGTGATCAAAACTGAGGACAAGGATGAAACTAGCAGCGCGGCGTAAATGATCTGCAAAATTCAGGATGTATTCCTGCAAAACAAAGTGTTTGGCGAGTGCTAACCAAGAGTTGTACCTCTGATTCGGTTCATACACCTGAGCTGATATCAGCGATCGAGTTTTAACGACCTAATCCTTGTGGCGCTATCACAATCTCGCACAAAAGCATCAGTCCTAAGTTCAATAACACTGTCGGCAAAGCTACCTCTTGCGAGGTATGTCATTTAGTGTCATTTTGTCATTAAATGACAAGTATGGAAAAGAAAGACGGCTATGAGGAGTGATAGTGACAGCGATACGACGAACGATCACAAATCAGGGGGGATGCGTGAGCAGCGGCATCAGCGGATGCGTCTGGAGATTTCGCGGGAGGCGGCGCGTTTGTTCTGGGAACACGGTGTCGCCGCCACGAGCGGTGAGCAAATCGCAAACGCGGTAGGAATCTCGGTACGTACCTTGTGGCGGTACTTTCGTAACAAGGAAAGCTGTGCTGAGCCTGTCTTGGCGCAGGATGTCGAGGAGTGTGTGGCGGTGTTGCGCCGCTGGCCTCGGGAGGTTTCCCTCGAAGATCACCTCTTCGAGTGGGCGACGAATCGCCCCAAGAATCCCGATCAGCAGTCCTACGACGATGCCGTGATCAAGATGACCGTGCTAGCTGAAAAAGAGCCGGATCTGCGTGCGGCTTGGCTAATGACTCACGATCGAATCGAGCGCGAGTTGGCTGAGATCATCGCGGATCGCCTGCGCCGTTCGGCTGACGATATCGAGGTGCGGCTGCACGCGGCGGCTGCCACCGCAGTCTTGCGCGTCATTAGTGAAGATGTCAGTGCCGCCCTGATGGCAGGAGCTGATCGCGCCTCTCTCGGCAACCCGATCAAGCACATGGCTCATGCCGTGCGCGTAGCCACTGGTGGAGCCGTCGGGGACCCGGTCGATCCCTGAAAACAATCGCAAAGGCAATTAGCAACCCGATCCAAGCACTACATATACCCATGAGTGAGGGAGATAAAGATGAAGGAAAGAAGAGAAACCTAAGCGAAGTCAAAGACGCGACTTACGTGGAGGTTGCCCAGAGAGGTGGACATCGGTGGTGGCGGTATCTCCTGGGACTGTTAGTCATACTCGTTTCGTGGTTGGTTGTCGGCAGCGTCGCTAGCGCGCTCGTGGCGTTCGCGCTTGACGGACAGGAGGGTTTCGCGGCGTTCCGTCGGGCGGATTTCTCCGGGTTCGGTTCCGTGGGGAGCTTCCTGGTGATCATGATGGGGTTCCCGTTCTTTCTCGGCGGGATTCTCATCGCCGTCTCCCTCATCCACCGTCGTCATCCCCTGACACTGATCACGGCGCGGGAGAAGATAAGCTGGCACCGTGTCGGTCACGGGTTCGTGGCGTGGTTCGTGCCATTCTGCCTGATAGGTGGGCTGGGACAGTACCTCTTCTACCCCGACAGCTTCTCCTTCTATTCCGACCTCACGAGCTTCGTCTTCTTCGTCCCGATCGCACTGGTTCTTACCGCGATCCAGACCACCACCGAGGAGCTTTTTTTCCGGGGATATATCGTGCAGGGCGCAAGCCTCATTTGGACCAACCGCGTCTTTCTGGCGCTCCTGTCGGCTGTGATATTCACCCTGCCGCACCTCCTCAACCCGGAGGCGCAGGCAGGCGGCTGGCTCACGGTTTTTTCCAACTACTTCCTCGTTCCGGGTCTGTTGTGGACTGTGGTTTCGTTGATTGACGGAACCACTGAACTCGCCATCGGCGTACACTTCGCGAACAACATCGGCGGTATCCTCCTGTTCAACATCACTGGAAGTGCCGTGACCACACCAGCTCTGTTCACAATCAGCAAGTACCACGCGACCTACGGGGCGCTATCAGTGCTGGTTGCAATCCCTGTGTTCCTGGCGATCGCCTATAAGGTGTTCAAACGCGACGAGGCATCCGAACCCGTTTCCCAGAGCGATCGAATTAGTCGTCGGTGATCTCGTTAGTTCGTAAAACCATAAGCAAATGTGCCAAAGGAGTTGATCATCATGTCTAAAGTGCCTTCTAACTACCCGCAGCAGCCAGGGAAGCCCTCTGCCGCGTCCTCGGTTCAGCCCAACAAGGTTGCCCGTCCGGGCTGGCTTGAGATCGCTGTCGGTCTCGTCGTCTATTTGGCTCTAGGGTTCGGAGGTGTCTCGCAGTTCAGGCGACTCGGTCTTGATCCCGTGGTCTACGGTCTGATCCTAACTTCATGGACTGGTGTCGCCACGCTGATCGCGTTCGCGGTGGCTGCGCGGCTGCGGATTCGTTCCCTGAGTGCCTTCGGCGTGCGTCGAACCTCCGGACGCTGGCTCCTGATCGGCATCGGAGTAGGACTGGTTGCCTTCGTGCTCAAGAGTCTGGCGATCCTAGCCTGGGTTCAGATCACTGGGGACTCGAACAATGTCCAGGATGTTTACGGAGATGGCGCTCGCGGCGGGTTAGTGTCTCTGGTTTTGAGCACGGTGTTCATTGCCGTCTTCTCACCCTTTGGTGAGGAACTGCTCTACCGAGGCATCGTCACCAACGCGCTGCTGCGCTACGGCCCGTTCGTTGGGGTCGTGGGCAGCACTGTGATCTTCGCTCTCATGCATGGGATCAACAACATCTTTCCCGCTGCTGTGGTAGCTGGTCTCGCCACCGCCGAGGTCTTCCGCCGCAGCGGATCGATCTGGCCCGGTCTCGTCGTCCACTTCGTTTTCAACCTGCCCTCGTTCCTGTTGATGGTGTTGTTCACCAGCACGGGCTGATAGGACGGATCATCTGGAGATTAAACCAATGGCAATTCTGAAACAATTCGGACTTTTATTTGTACTCGGCAGTGTGGGAATTTTGATGGTTACGATTACATCTATTCCTTTAGTCGAGCAACAGTTAGCAAAACTGTCTCCAGAAGCACTGGAAAAAGTGCCTCCACTGTGGGTTTTACTGCTTCTGCAAGGACTACAGCTTACAGTTCTACTGGCAATCAGCATTCTGATTGGAATTGGTTGTGCTTATCGTGTTGGATTACGCTCCCATTTGATTGATCATTGGGTGTTTCACACCGCTAAGTCTCCATCTTTTGCCGTTGAGATGAAGTGGAGCTTGGGTGTGGGTGCAGCAGCGACGATCGTTCTCTTGTTGCTCGATCAGTTGATGCAACCTGTCCTACCTGAAGCGCTACGGGCAGCAAATAATACAGAGCCAAGTTGGTTGAATTTGCTCACAGCAATGTTCTATGGCGGCATCACTGAGGAAATTTTGATGCGCTGGGGTTTAATGTCGCTGCTTGTTTGGATCGCGTGGAAAGGGCTAAAACAAGGCGTTACGTTGCCAAGCCAAGGGATTTACCAGGGTGCGATCGTTTTAGCCGCGTTGGTATTTGGACTTTTACACCTGCCCGCGACTGCCGCGATCGTTTCCCTCACTCCAGTTGTGATTATTCGGGCGTTGTTACTGAATGGGATTGTGGGGATTGCGTTTGGCTGGCTCTTTTGGCAATATTCGCTAGAAGCTGCAATGTTAGCTCATATCAGCGTTCATGCCTTTTCCTTTGCTCTTCGTCTTTTGCTGGCAAGATTTGTCTAAGTTTTGGAATAAATCTCGTAGAGCTAGCACTGCCCACAAAGCTTTACCGTGAAAGGTTTTAAAAATGGTGGGCGATGCCCACTACTTGAATTGATGCTCAACTCTACAGTTTTAAGGTGGTAAATCAAATGATTCAGTACAAAGATTTTGCGCCTCGGATTACTAAACGGGGTCCCTTCGGCGGCCCTTCCGAATATGAATTCTTCTCTGAGGTTATGAGTGAAGTCAATCAGTGGATTGCAAGTACAACGATACAGGTGATCAATGTTGAAACCGTTGTTTTACCAGATAGCTTGAAAAGCACAAGTGATGGTGTCTACGGCGTGACAGTCAGTAATGGGGTCTACCCAGTGATGATCAGCCAGGGCGTTACAGTCAATTGCTTTCAATGTGTACGTGTCTGGTACAGAGAATAAGCTTTATTAGAAAGAGAAAAAAATGAAACGATTTACCTTGTTTACTTTCCTGTATCTAGCGCTGGGAGCTTGCTTGACGGCGATCGCGCTTGGATACCCGAACCTGCCTTCAAGTCTTCAAACCAGCTTGTTCGCCAGTGCAGGAGCGTCCTACTTTGTTTGTTTTCTCAGTACCTTCCCATTTTGGCGCGAGGCGACGCTCGGCTTCTATCGCAGACGGAATTCAGCGGTCATTCTACCCTGGTTGGTAATTGGAGTAAATATTGTGGTGACGATCTGGGAGGCTCAGAGTCAAAACTGGACGATGGAAGCCATTTTAGGAGCGTTTTCGCGGCTATTAGTTGTCTTAATATTTGCGGAAGTCATTGTGATTACATGGCGAGTTAATTCTGAACGTTAATGTTTCAATCGGACGATGCCGAAACGAACTCGTTCTTTACCATAAGAATCTGGAAGAAATCAAGCATTAGAACTTAATACACTCCAGATCAAGCTGCCACAAAAATGTAGTCAAACCATTTCAGACGACAAAGGAGAAAGCAATGTCATTCGCAAAAAGGATTCAAAAGATACCGATGCGCCGCGTAGCCCTTTTTACGCTTGCGCTGCTCTTTACTACCCATTTCGCCTCCGTTTGCACGGAGTCTACAGCAATGATGCCTACAATCACCTATCCTGAAACCAAGCGGGTCGATGTCGTCGAAGAACATTTCGGGCAGAAGGTCGCCGACCCCTATCGCTGGCTAGAAAAAGATATCCGCAACGATAAGGAAGTTGCCGCCTGGGTCGAATCGCAGAACAAAGTCACCAACGCTTATCTCAATACGCTGCCGGGTCGAGATATCTTCAAGGAGCGACTGAAGCAGTTGTACAACTATGAGCAGTTCTCTATTCCGGTCAAAAAGGGTGGACGGTATTTCTACCTCTACAATTCTGGACTTCAGAACCAACAAGTTCTCTATGTCCGCGACAGCGTAGATAGTGCAGGGCGCGTCCTGATCGATCCCAATACCTGGGCAAAGGATGGAGCGATCGCACTTGCCGAATGGTCTGCATCTGACGACGGCAAGCGCGTGGTTTATGCGGTGCAGGATGGCGGCAGCGACTGGCGCACGATCCGGGTGCTGGACGTAAACACGGGCAAGGTGCTCGACGATGAAGTCAAATGGGTGAGGTTCAGCCCCACCATCGCATGGGCCAAGGACGGCTCCGGCTTTTTCTACAGCCGTTTTCCTGAACCGAAGCAGGGAGACCCATCCCAAGCGAACGTAGCTAACCATGCCGTCTATTTTCATGCGATCGGCACTCCCCAAGCGCAAGATCGCCGAATCTATGCAACCCCGGATCAGCCAAATATGCTGCATACCTCTGACATCACCGCAGACGGGCGTTATCTCACAATCGTTTCCACGCCCCTTTCGCTCGGCAACACACTGACTGTGGTAGACCTCAAGAGCGCTGATTGGAAGCCTCGCAAACTGATCGATACTGTCGATAACCGATGGTATCTCATCGGCAATGTGGGGACGAAGTTCTTCCTCATGACCACCCAGGACGCGCCACGCTTCAAGGTGGTGACGATGGACATCGCCGCCGATCCAGTCATCCGAGATGTGGTGCCAGAGCAGGATTCGGCTCTGCTCAATGCGTCGCTGGTCGGCGGACGGTTGCTGATCTCTTACATGGCTGACGTGAAAACGGAAGTTCGACGCTACACGCTGGATGGCAAGGCAGAGGGTGTAGTGAAGTTGCCTGGTATCGGCACCGCTGGCGGCTTTAAGGGCAAACAGGGCGACCCGGAAACCTTCTTCATCTTCACCAGTTTCAACACTCCAAGCACGATCTATCGATACGATGTCGCCAGCAACAGGTTGCGGGTGTGGGCACAACCCAAGGTGGCGATCGATCTCAACCGAATCGCAGTCGAACAGCGTTTCTACAACTCAAAGGATGGTACCCGTATCCCGATGTTTATCGTCCGGCGCAAGGATGTGACCACTCCAGCACCGACCGTGCTCTCAGCCTATGGGGGCTATGGAATCCCTATACTTCCCGATTTCTCGCCAGCGTTGCTAGGGTGGGTCGAACAGGGTGGGGTGTATGCGATCGCTAATATTCGCGGCGGTTCCGAGTATGGCAAGGCATGGCACGAAGCGGGTCGTCGTCAGAACAAGCAAAACGTCTTCGACGATTTCATCGCCGCAAGTGAGTATCTGAAGGCGCAGGGAATCACACCACAAGACGGTTTGGCGATTCAGGGCGGGTCGAATGGCGGACTCCTGATTGGTGCAGTCGTCAATCAGCGATCGGATTTGTTCGCTGCCGCGCTGCCCCAGGTCGGTGTCATGGATATGCTCCGCTTCGACCAGTTTACAAGCGGGAAAACATGGGTAGACGAGTTTGGATCTCCAGCACAGGAAGCGGATTTCCGTAACCTCTTGAACTATTCGCCTTATCACAACATCCAATCTGGCAAGGCATATCCCGCGATCCTCGCCACCACTGCCGACACGGACGATCGCGTGGTGCCGGGGCACACCTTCAAATATGTCGCCGCGCTCCAGGCGGCAGAGATTGGGGACAAACCTCACCTTGTCCGCATTGAGACACGGGCGGGACATGGAGCGGGCTTGCCCACCGACAAGATCATTGAGAAAACGGCGGATATGTGGGCTTTTGCGGCTCACTGGACAGGGCTGAATGTCGGGAATGGGAAATGAATCGGAACACGACAACAGAACATCCCGATTAACAGGCATGAAGCAACTCAGGAGACCAACATGCGGTATAAAAATCGATTTCTTTTAATGTCTTTGGCGATCGCAGGCTTAGCGCTGGGCGGATGTAAAGCGTCTGCCGATGACGGCGATCAAGAAGCGAATCAGGATATCACGGTCACATGCACGAGCACCGTCGCTTACGACGTAGGTGCCTGTCAGATCCTTGCTAACGCGAGATGCGATGGGGAAAGGGCGCAGTTGAGAGGCGTACTGTCCAGCACGTTCCTTCCCGCCAACAAGCTTTACCAGAACACGGCTCGATACAGGTGCCTTAGCGCTTAAGTGGCTCTGGAGATACGTGCTTCGCACACGTAAGCCACTGCCCAACAACCATCAAACATAGGACTTACGCAGTTGGGACAAGAAAAGTTAGCAACGCCAACCTAAAATCGTTAGAGTCAGGGCATGACAAACCCAATGACCCGTCTAGACTACCCGACAAGATTATTGAGGAAACGGCAGATATGTGGATCTTTGCCGCTCACTGGACGGGGCTGGATGTGAAGCCGACGAACTGATCGCCTTATTGGGGAAAGAGCGTGGGACAGGTGGGAACACACGCTAGTCCTCAAGGACATCCACGCCGGGGTCATTATCGTTGCTTGCCTTGATGTGATCCTGGAGAGCAATTGATTTGGGTCAGATCAACTTTTGTCAATCTATACAAAGGGATAGTAACGTTAAGGAAAGATTTCTCAGACGACTACAGATACGGGAAGTTAAACTCGAACTCGTCAAAGAAATCTTTCCTTATCGACTCAAAGACTTATGTATCTTAAGTCTAACTGCGTTCGCCAACCATCAGATTTTCTGATTGTATGTACAGCTTGTTCTATTAACCAGAATCCATAATCAGGATAAAAGTCTGCTAGTTGTACCACATTACCAACTCTAAGCAAATAGTGACCTTCACAAGATATTGACATTCTATTCCAGTTTCTGTTGCTCTCTTTAATTTGTCCGTAACCTCTACGACTTGCTGAGTCAAAATTGTTATAGTATCCTTCCGATGATAAGTTAATCGTGTTGTTAGTTAACGCTCCATCATCAGCGGTCGCTGTATAGATTCCTGTAGCTGGTGAACCACCATTGTTATAAGTCACTTGAGCATTTCTATAATTACCTGATGTTGTTTTGCGTGACTGCGGTACTACATCGTTACAGACATCAGATTTTGTGAGGACTCTAGCCGCTGGTTGAGACTCTAAAATACTAATATCTCTGAAAATCAATTGTCCTAAGTAAAGATTGAAGAAATAGCCATATTTCCTAGCAAGTAATGCAAGCATCTCGGCTCGACTTTCTGCTTTTTCCACTTTAGGGTCAGTCACATTAGTGCTAGTGCCTGCTATTGCACCTGATATTGTATCTAAATCTGGAAGAGACAAGCCAAATACACTTGATTGTGTTTCTACAATTGCTCTAATACTTGCGTTGGTATAACTAATTGGAATTCTATTACCTAGATTGTAGTCAAAAGCGTTCGCTCCTATGGAAAGTAAAGGATAGTCATATCTACGTACAGTATCATCGACTCGCATTGTGCCTGTATTGACTAGATTTGCTGCTGGGTCATCAGCATACTTAAACTTGATTTCCAGATAGTCTCCTATAGTAGGTTTAATAGTTGCGCTATCAGCCAAGTCAAACTCAAAATGGCTTGCAGCAGCACCCCAGATTTCTGTATAGCTAAAGTTGCTTATGTGAGCGCCTATGGATACTGTAGCGGTCGCGGCATTGATGACAACACTAGAAAAAATTGGCTTTTTAACAGGCATACTTATACAGGATTAGCTAGAAATATTACTTTGGCATCTATTTTGATAGGTTTACCTGTACCTGCTGTCTGCAAAACAGTCCAGTTTATTTTTTTAACTAAGTAATTGCCCAAATTGACACCGTTGAGCGTTAACACCTTGGGCGTTGTGTTTCCTATTTCCGCTCTTAACAAGTCAAGTTTGTCTTTTGCAGAAGTATTGTAACTTAAGCCTGGGAAACCTGAATCAAATCTCACTGTTAAGTTAAATTCATAAAGAGGGTCACCCATTTTATGCAAGCGCGGGTAGCCGTTTATTACTGGAACTTGAATGTATTCGGCGTACTCTTCATACTCTGTATTCATGATTTCTGGAACCACAAATGTAATCGAACCGAAAGAACCTGCTGAAAGTGGCATAAACTCATCTCGTTAGAGAAAGATTTCTTTAACTGCTAGATTAACAATATTGTAACCAAAAGGAACTTTATAGAATCAATTCAGTCAAAATAGACATAAAAAGGCAAATAAATGAATAAAAAATGGAACACAAATAATGTACTAGAGATAATGGGCGCGGTTGGTTATACGATAAATAGCAATTTTGTCTATTCTGGATATCTAGCAAAGTTTAGTATTACTCGTCTGTCCATTTTGCTCTAAAAGGTATGAGTCTCTGACTGGGCGAAGTGCTTGTATTTTTTGGGCGATCGCCTCAAACTGTTCCACACTGGCTTGCTCTAGGCTATCGGCAAAGGCTGCAACCACATCAGGATGTCCCACTGCCAAGAATTGATGCAACTGCTCATTCGCCTGGAGTATTCGCGCCTCTTTCTGGGATACCAGTGGTTGCCATCTGTAATTCCGACGACTCTCTTTATTGCATACAAGCCAACCTTTTTTAGTCAAACGATTGAGGATAGTTGTTACTGAAGCAGAGGTTAGCCGTCGCTTTGGGTCAGACAAAATGCGTTTATGCACATCTTTAACGGTGACGCAACCAAGTTCCCACATGATGTGCAAAATTTCTTTCTCCAAAGGACCTAAGGAAAGTTGCTTGGGACAATATTTAGGTAAAGGAGACATAATGATAGATTATTCGCAGGAACCTTTATATATTTGTTGAGCAACAGAATAAAAGCCAGCCAAACTTAAATAAGAGCAATGGATGATAAGGTTAGAAGTTGTTGTCGTAAATTCTGAAGGTAATCTAAAGTTTTGTCATATGCCACAGTTTCTCCTATTGAAGCAAAGTATTTAACCGCCTTTTGTAAGTTTGCAATTGCAGCTTGTTCATAACCAAGCTGATGGTAGGCTATACCCCGGTTAAGATAAGCTTGGGCATTAGTTGGGTAAAGTCTGATTGATTCAGTAAAATCTCTAATTGCACAAAAGTTATCCCCACTTCTACCACAAGCACAACCCCGATTGTAGTAAGCTCTGTAGTCATCGGAATTCAGACGAATTGCCTTTGAGAAGTCGAGCATAGCCAATTGTAAGTCTGACAACTGAAAACGAGCAAGTCCTCGGTCATTGTAAATATCCGCCAGGAGTAAATTAGATGTCTGGGGAATTTGAGTTAATGCCAGATTATAATCTGATATTGCTTGTTGGTAATTCCCCAGCGTGGCGCGGGTTACTCCTCGGTTGTAGTAAGCTCTGAAATCATGAGGTTTGAGTGCAATGACTTGATTGTTATCAGCAATTGCTGCAGTATAATCTCCTTGTCTTAAGTGGGCAAGTCCCCGATTGAGATAAGCCTCAACATTGTTTGGTGTAAAAATTAGAGCTTTATTGCAATCGGCAATGGCATTGAGATAATCTGCTAATTCGAGATAAGCAAGGCATCGGTTGCTGTAGGCTACAGCAAAATCTCTTTTTAGCCGAATCGCCCCAGAGAAATCTATAATCGCTTCTTGGTAATTGCTGTTTTGCATATTTTCTACCCCCAACTTGAAAAAGTTGCTTGCTGTGATATTGGTGCTGGGGTTAGGTGATGAGTATACAGGTGAAGCGAGAAAACAACAGGCGAGTACAACAGCAATACCAAAATTGAGAATCAATTGAAACAAGCCGTTCATAAGTGTTTCTCACCAATTTGTCCCCTAAAAAACGGGCGTCGCATTGTCCCCTAATTTTTGGGCAGCCTATGCCTAACGGCAGGCTTCGCTGAACGTTTTGTTGATCTGTGTTGGCATCACGAGTACTCGTTGTAGTAAGGCTGCCCAAAAATTTCGTGTTAGACCCTCGTGGCTTTGAAGCTGAACTACGTTCCGCTCCGCTAACACGATTAATCGAGGACACAATACGACTATCGTATTAAGCGAGAAGTTCCGTGCGGGGGTTCCCCCCGTTGAGGAACCTAGCCCCGAAGGGGGCGCTACGCAAACGGTGCTGCCCGTTTTTTTCGTGTAAGACGGGCGTCACGTTGCTAGCACAACAAGAGCAGTTGGTAAGGTATATGCCCCAACACCGTTCAGTTAAGACATTTATTCGTTGAGACACTACTAGGGGATGGGGTAGAGAGCGAAGCGAGTATTGGGGAGCAGAGGAGAAAAAGAGTTATTGTCCAATAATTCTTTCCCCTGCGCACCTGCGCACCTCCGCCCCTCTGCTTACCTTCACTCGTCAACTTCTTATCCCAAGCGTATTGGTATATGCCCTACCTACTAAGCAATTCAAAATATGCCCTCAAGGCACGGACTTTACGCGAATTCAATCCGGAAGAAACCAGTCAGCGCGAGTCGTCTAGCCCCTAGCTGTGTGCATTCTTATATGCACGACAGCTTATTTACTGAACAACAGTCTGATTTGGGCTTTACTTCCATCCCTTATCAGCTTTTCCCAGCACGTATGCTGTGACATCTTCAATTTGCTCAGGTTTCAAACGACCTTTGAAAGCGGGCATGGCACCTTTACCTTTTGTCACTTGGGCAATAATAGCTTCCTCTGAGTACATGCCATACTTTTCCAAAGCCTCTTTTTTCAAGGTTTTGGCAGCGTTAACTAGGTTCTTTCCACCCGCATGACACTGAGCACAATTGGCACTGAAGATTTTCGCTCCTTTAGCTGCATCTCCTGCAAGAGCTGGACAATTGAAGGCGAGCGTGAAAATTGCTATGCTCAGCAACAATACTGAAAGAATTTTTTTCATTCTGTGTTCTCTCTCTACAAAAAAGGCTTATTCGGTAGAATTTCCTTCATCATTCTCTTGTTCATTGCACTTGGCGTCAAAAGACAGACTGTCAAACTTCGCTTGTAGTTACGCTTGCGCCGCAACGCCAGAAAAACTAAAAAGATTCGCGCTCACGCTCAAATTGCTATACTCTAGCCAGATAGAAGGTTCTAGTGTAGGTCAGCCACCAGTCGTCAAAGTGTTCTGCCTTCTTAAGTCTCTTCCAGAAAGAAGGTGATGCGTAATTTATCCGTGCGCGAGTCCCGCGCAACAACAGATCCCACCCCAAACACCTCCCGGATGAGAGTTGGTTGCAGTAGCACTTGGGGTTTGCCTGCTGCGGCGATGGTTCCTTCCTTGAGCACATAGATGCGATCGCAGTACGTAGCTGCAAGGTTTAAATCATGCAAGGCGGCGAGGGTAGTCACACCTAGTCCCTTTACCAGTTCCAAGAGTTCTAACTGGTAGCGAATATCGAGATGATTTGTTGGCTCATCAAGAACGAGGAAACGGGCTTGCTGGGCGATCGCTCGTGCAATCAAAACCCGCTGCTTCTCCCCACCAGAAAGGGAAGCAAAACTTCTTTCGGCAAAGGTAGAAAGCCCCACCTGCTCAAGAGCACCTAGAACGATACTGTGGTCTTTTTCTGTCTCGCGGTCAAATAACCCTTGATGGGGATTACGCCCCATCCACACCATTTCTTCAACAGTAAAGTCAAACTCAGTAGGTGTTTCCTGCAAAACAACTGCGGTAGCTTGTGCCATTTCACGGGCACTCAGATGCCAGACATTTTTACCATTGAGGGTAATAACTCCGGTATTTGGCTTGAGGACACGATAAATACATCTGAGCAAAGTTGACTTACCACTGCCATTGGGACCAATCAGCCCAACAAATTCACCCGACGACACCTCCAGATTGATATCAGACAAAATCTGCTTTCCCTCAGTACTCCAGGATAGGTTTTTTACCTCTAACTTCATTTTCTACCCCCTTTAGCTTGCATCAACCAGATGAAAAAGGGAGCTCCGAACAGCGCTGTGATAATGCCGATAGGAATTTCCTCTGGAGCAACCAAAGTCCGTGCCAGTACATCTGCCCAAATTAGGAAAATTCCACCCAGCAGCAGACTCACAGGTAACACGCGACGATGGTCTGAGCCAACCATGAAACGGACGCTGTGAGGAATCATTAGCCCAACGAAGCCAATGGCACCACCGACAGCAACTATCACACCTGTTAATAGTGATGTCACTAAGAACAACTGCTTGCGGAGGCTATCGGTATCGGTTCCTAAAGTCCGAGCTGTTTCTTCACCGATGAGGAGTGCATTGAGCGATCGCGTCTGGAGTAACAAGTACCCTATTCCAACTGACAAAGCCAGCACTGGCAGGATCAGGTCTGTCCATTTTGTTCCCGAAAGTCCTCCCAACAACCAGAACAACACTCGTCGTGTAGCTTCGCCACTTCCGGCTTTGATAGCCAAGAAACTTGTTACCGCCTCAAACAGATATGATACTGCCACACCAACTAGGATTAAGCGTGTAGAGGAGATGCGTCCTTGTCGTCGTGCTAAGAAGAAAACAACAACGAATGCCAAAAGCGCACCAAGGAAAGCCCCAACGGACAGTGCATACACACCAAAAAATGAGAAAACACCAAACAGGATGGCTAAAACAGCACCCACCGATGCGCCAGAGGAAATACCGAGAATAAAGGGGTCAGCGAGAGGATTTCGCACCAGTGCTTGCATGGTGACACCAACCACTGATAGTCCAGCGCCCACAAAAAAAGCCAGCAACACACGCGGAAAGCGGATGAGCCAAACAATTTGAACTTGTGCTTGCGTCCAGTCTCCTGTAACATTTGGAAATACTTGGGATAAAGCTATCTGCCATACCCTCAAAGGGGAAATAGGCACAGGTCCAATCATCACCGCCAAAGTTATAGAAACCAACAACATCACAAGCATTGCCACCGTTAGCAGCTTGTAGCGTTGCTGCTTGTTTTTTCTCAGATGCTTTGGTACTGGATTAATCATTCGTTATTAGTCAATAGTCATTAGTTAGTAAATCCTCTTTGCGTCTTCTCATCTGCCCGAAATCCATCACTTAAACCTCTCTGGGTACAAAGCTTGAGCTAATTTTCTCACCCCTGCGACATTCCGAATTCCTGGCATCGTGTAGCTGAAGCCTAAGACAATGAATTTATCCTGTTGCACTGCTTTTAGCTGGGAGTAAGCAGGGTTAGATTTAAGTAATCGACGCTTTTCGGATGCGGGTGACCAGCTAGCATCGATGAGAACAATCACATCAGGTTGACGCGCAATGACATCTTCCCAATTAACTCTCACCCATGCTTCTTTTTTCTGGATATCTTTGAAAATATTTTCTCCACCTGCTAGTTCAATGATGTGATTTGGCATTCCCCAGTTAGAAACAGTTAGGGGAGGGTCTTCGGAATCGTACCAAAATATACGCTTCTTAGTTGTCACCTTGCCTAGCTTTTGTTGAGTTTCTTGTAGTTGTGCTTGCAATTGAGCAATTAACTGCTGTGCCCGTTCTTCTACTCTAAAAATACGCCCAATATCCTTTATCTCCTGATATAAATTCTCCATCGTGACACGTGATGGTCTAAGTTCTGGGCGATCGCATTCAATGGGCAGTAAATAAGAGGAAATACCTAATTTGACCAACTCTTCTCGTGAGCCAAGTGCTTCTTTGGCAAAAGCACTTTCCTCAGTGGTAAACACAAAATCCGGTTCAACCCCCAAAAAAACTTCCCGTGACGGGTACTTCGGCGCTAAAACTCGAATTTGCGAATATGCCTGTTGATACTCCGGCAAAATCGGATTATCCAGGTAGGCTGTACCAACCATGTGCTTTTCTAAACCCAGCGCTAGCATGACCTCCGTTGCAGATTGCATCATCGTGACAGCGCGTTGTGGTGGTTGTTTGTAGGTAATCGTCAAGTCACAATTTTTAAGTGTAACTGGTGTGTCTTTTGCTGCTTTAGAGGCAGTATCAGTTGATTTAACAACATTTGTTTCACACCCTGAGACCAGTCCCATCATCAGCACTGCCAAGACTGCAACAAAGGGTTTAAGTATCCAAACATAGTGACGTAATTTACTCACACACAACTCTCGTTTGAATGGTTCTGGGAATCAAAACTCAAGTGACACTGTTCCCAACACTGTAAACGGTGGCGCAGGGTCGATACTGTACCCATCAACCTCATAATACTTAATATTAGAAATATTCTTGAAGTTGACCGCAAATCGATAATTTTGACGCCGATAGAAGATAGAAGCATCGGCTCGCACATAACTTGCGAGTTTAAACGTATTCGGTAAATCTACCTCTTGCTCACCAACAAAATATAACCCACCACCAAATCCTAGTCCTCGCAAACTACCACCCTGAAGTTCATAAGTTGTCCACAATCCAGCGCTATGTTCTGGGACACCAAATAATCTGTCTCCTACAGGAATCACATTATCCTTCGTCACTGTACCATCAATGTAAGCATAGTTGGCAATCACTTTCCAACCTGGTAATATTTCGCCTGCAATATCTAATTCAATACCTCGGCTACGTTGTTCTCCCGTTTGGATATTGAACAGGTCATCTACTGGATCTGGTGTCAGTACATTCTGCTTGGTAATTTGAAAGAATGCCAAAGTTACAAAAAGTTTATTGTTGAGAAAATTCTGTTTAACCCCTACCTCAAATTGCTCGGTGGTTTGCGGTTCAAATTCTTCTTCTGTTCGACTCCGTGCTTGAAACTGGGGAGAAAAACCATTTGACCAGTTGAAGTAAAGCGAAGTGGTATCACTCGGCTGATACACAATTCCGACTCGTGGTGAGAACCGCGTATTTGATTGTTCGTTGAGTGTCTCTCCCTTCACACGGTCTTTGGTACTGTAATCGTTAAAATCTAGGCGACCACCCAACAATAGTTTGAGATTCGGCAGAAGTTCAATCGAATCCTGTACAAAAACACCGACATTTTCGGAGACGATTTTTCGACCAAAGGGAGAAGCACCCTCTACGGGAGTAGGAGTTCCACCATATTGCGGGTCATAAATATCTATTGATAATTCTTGGTCTGGTGCAAAAATGTAGTTAAACAGGTTTCGGGCTAAATCTACCCCAAACAGAAAGTTATGGCGAATAGGACCAGTAGAAAATTTGCCAGAAATTTCGTTTTGTAGCGTGATGTTTTCGTGTTCCTCATCGGAAGCGTAGAAAGAACGGTTTAGGGTGCGGCGATCATCTTGCAAAGAACCAGGAGAGACCTGCTTTGCGTCGTTCAAATTAGCATTGAGAATATTAAATCCTTGGCGGAATTTCCAATTGTTGCTAAATTGGTGTTCAAAGTTATACGTAAACGAGTTAAAGGTGACTTCACCATTAGCAAAATTGGGTTCTCCTAAAAATCGACTGCGAGGAAGTTTGAGAACTTCTGGCTCAATTGGAAAACCATTATCAAAAGTATAGTTGTATTTTTGGTGTTCGTATTCAAAGGTGAGTTTGGTGCGTGAGCTTATCTTCCACTCTAAAACAGGCGAGATCAAGAAGCTGTCATACTCCACAAAATCACGGAAACTGTCAGCACTTTCGTAGGCGACGTTCAAACGATACAACACTGATTTGTCATTTGTAAGCGGTCCGCTAATATCTAAAGTCGGACGCAAAAAGTTATAACTTCCATAAGTGACATTTCCGTTATAATAAGGCTGTGACAAGGGTTTTTTGGTAATGGAGTTGACAACACCACTCCCACCTGCATACTGTGTCGGACTACCACCATAAAGTACCGCAGCTGGACCTTTAAGAATCTCTACGCGCTCAATATTGGCTACATCTCGGGGACTAAAGTAACCGTAATCTGGAAAACCATTGCGTAAAGTTTCAAAATTGGTTAGAAAACCGCGTACCCGGAACCCTAATGAAGATAAACCTCCATATCCACGCTCAGGTTGTACGCCACTGACATTATCCGCTAGTTCCGAAAGACGCACGACATTTCGGTCTTCAATCACCTGACGCGGAATGACTTGAATTGACTGGGGAATATCACGTAATGGTATATTATCTGTCCGGGTTGCAGTTGTAGCATCAGGTACATTGTATCCTTCTTGTTCACCCGTCACAACGAGTTCAATTGGTTCTTGAGCCGACTCCGATGGTTTTTCATTACTAGGTTTATCTGTTTGTGGTGTAGAGGATATAACTGGTGTGATGACAAAAATTAAACCTTCATTACTGTCGTCCAACTCAACTTTTGGTATACTTGCCTCACCCATCGCTGTAACCCGGATACTATTTGCGTCTATATTAGTAACCGTTATTTCAGTAATTCCCGTGACAGGCTTTTGTTGACGGAAGAAACCACCACTTGTTAACCGCAGTTGAGCATTAGGGATATCTGCAATGAAGCTATTGCCTTCACTCTTAATTGTGATTTGCAGTTTATCAGATGTAGAAGTTTCTAAAATGACTTCCAGACCGTTAGCTGTTTGGGAAAGGCGCACTCTTGTCACTTGTATCACTTGATTCTGCTGAGTCTGTTGTGCTACCCAGTCCTTGACACTGGTGTAGGGGCGCTGAATCTCACTCAGTCGAGGAATGTCTTTTATGGGTGCTGGTGCGTTTGTTACCCCGATTTTGTGTTGTACAGCAGTTACTTTTACAACTGAAGCACGTACTGGCAAAGCTCCTAAGACTGATACAGCTGTAAACAGCCATATCCAGGTGGATAGTTTCTGTTGTTTCACCCTAATTCCTCACACTTGAATAACACATTGCAGCTATATACTCCTGTCACGCTCGTACGCCGCGCTTGCGTTCCCGTAGGGTAGATTACCTATTAACGAACGCTCATGCGCTCGCGCTAAGAGCGCATACCGTCAAGATGAGCCAGCACGGTGCAGTCCTTGTTTCTCACGCCTAAGCGACTGGCGTCGCCAAGAACACCAAGAAAAAGATACGTAATCTTGTACCGGTTCGGGAGTGGAAATCCGGTTTAATGCTTGGTAAGTATATTGAGGCTTAAGCCGTCGCAAGACTTGACTTGTGCTTGGAAAAGTTTTCAAAAATCAAATAGGAATCCTATAACATTAGAGAAAAATATGAACATTGAAGAAAAACATGAGTGTCTCCTGGTAGGGGTTGAGTCGTTAACCTACACCAACTTCAAGTTTCCCAAACTCAATCGATTGGTGGTTGAGCGAAGACTCTACTTGTACATATTTGGCTTGTATATCTATCGTGTCCAGTTGCACAAAAGCAATTCTTATCATGAACGAGGTAGCTATATAAGTCAAACGACGGGTTGTCAAACTTTGTCAAACTTTACTCGACTCCAAATTAAAATAGGCTATGGTGCAAGCGACAAATGATTCATTTGCCCATATCAAGGGGTTAGAGAAAATTTTTTACGCCTTCAAGTTAGAACTTTTTTCATCAATATATCTTATCGTATTGTAAGATTTAATAAGTATTAAATATAAAAATCTACTTGCTAAGAATGAGGAGTTTGTAATAGGTTTATATAGGTTTATATATCGATAGAGTTGCAGAAAAGCTATTCAAAACTGTTCTGGAGGGTTTGTCTCCCAAAAAACTTTGTAAGGAGCGTTGATAACTACGGCAACGTAAAGGCTTACGAGGCTGTTTACTCCGTCTAGTTACCCAAATCATGATAAGCTCCTCACCTTAGAATAAGTTTTTGTTGTGTTTGTTATGCGTTTGCTTCTATGACGTATAACTAGTCAAGAAAATAGCTTTTGAGATGGGTCATTAATCCCTTTTCTGAAATTCCCAATTTCTGCACATAATGGTCTCTTAGAACTAAGTTGATAGAATAGGATTGTTTTCAACCTCAAGTAGAAAATCTAGTTCTGCTGTCTCATAAAAATTTCTGCAGTATTTTCTACATATGAATAAAAATACTTTCTGTGAAAAGCCACTGTTGTAGAAATTAAGCAATTACTGAAATTCTCTAACTGTATTCAACAATTAATTTAGTAGCATACAACAGGCTTTAATTGAGCATTTTTAACGGAAAAAGTTATAAGATTTAAACAGGTGTGCAAATGGGCAAAAACCTTTTCGAGCTACCAGCTAAGTTTTCCACGTTGGTTGAACTTCTCCAAGGTCGAGCGCTTCACCAGCCTAAACAGAAAGCCTATTCTTTTCTGCTTGATTCTGAGGAACAAGAAAGTCATATCACGTATGGTGAACTCAATTGTCAAGCTCGGAAAATTGGTGCTTTGCTTCAAAGTTGTGGAGTTGTCAGTGGAGAGCGTGTCCTGCTGCTATACCCGCCTGGTTTGGAATTTCTAACAGCATTTTTCGGGTGTTTGTATGCTGGAGTTGTTGCTGTCCCCGCTTATCCACCTCGGGCTAACCAATCGGTGTCCCGACTCCAAGCTGTTGTGGCGGATGCACAAGCAGCGATGTCTGACGACAAGCCGCTTTGCGTCTACGCACTAACCACCACAGCCCTTTTGTCCAACATAAAGCGACAATTCGCCCAGTATCCAAATTTACAAATTCTGCGTTTCCTAGCTACCGACAATATTATTGCTAGCGACTTAGCACATGCATGGCATGAGCCATCTGTCAACAGTAACACACTAGCATTTCTCCAATACACCTCAGGCTCTACAGGTACACCTAAAGGGGTAATGGTGAGTCATGGAAATTTGCTACACAATTCGGAGTACATAAAGCAAGCATTTGAACTCTCATCAGAAAGCGTGTCCGTAACGTGGTTACCCAGTTTCCATGATATGGGACTCATCGACGGGATAATCCAACCCTTGTATACAGGCTTTTTGGGCATTTTGATGCCACCGTCCGCCTTTATTGGGCGACCAATTCGATGGCTTCAAGCAATTTCGCGCTACAGGGCAACCCATTGTGGAGGTCCTAACTTTGCCTATGAGCTTTGTGTTCATAAGATTACTCCGGAACAACTCCAAACCCTTGACTTAAGCAGTTGGTGTAGTGCGTATAGTGGAGCAGAGCCAGTTCGCCGAGAAACTTTGGAGCGATTTGCAGCGTTCTTTAAACCTTGTGGTTTTCAGCCCAATTTTTTCTATCCTTGTTATGGTATGGCTGAAGCTACCTTAATGGTTTCAGGCGGTAGTGTCAAAGATGAGCCAATTTATTGTAAAGTTCAAGCAGATGCTTTAGAACAGAACCGTGTTGTGGAGGCATCTGAAAATACCCAGAATGTAAAACAGCTAGTAGGGTGTGGACGTTCATGGCTTGATACAAAGATTGTCATTGCCGATCCAGAATCGCTGAGTGTGTGTCCTTCTAACAAAGTGGGAGAGATTTGGGTATCAGGAGCAAGTGTTGCTCAGGGATATTGGAATCGAAAAGAAGAAACAGAACAAACTTTCTGTGCTTATCTAACAGACACAGGAGTTGGTCCATTCTTGCGGACTGGGGATTTAGGCTTTTTGCACAACGGAGAACTCTTTATTACGGGGAGAGTCAAAGATTTAATCATCATCCGTGGTCGTAACCATTATCCACAAGACATTGAATGGACGGTAGAACAAAGTCACCCTGCACTGCAAAACAGCGGTAGTGCAGCATTTTCAATTGAAGTTGCTCTTGAAGAACGGTTGGTAGTAGCAATAGAAGTGAAGCGCACTTACCTGAGGAATCTAGACGTTGATGAGGTGACTAAAGCCATTCGTCAAGCGGTGGTGGAAGAACACGAGCTACAAGTTTATGCGGTGTTACTGCTCAAAACTGGAAGCATCCCAAAAACTTCCAGTGGTAAAATTCAACGTTATGCCTGTCGCGCTGGGTTTTTGAATGAAACCCTGGATATTGTAGGAAGCAGCATCCTTGAAGACTCATATACTTCAATCAGCGAAGTAACGCTGACTCGCTCTGACCTCAGAGCGTTGCAGCCTCAAGAGCGTTACTTAAAACTAACTTCTTATCTTCAGGAGCTCTTGGCGAAGGTTCTCAAGATAGCCCCGTTCCAGTTGGACTTTGAGCAGCCTTTGAGTACTATGGGTCTCGATTCCCTAATGGCTATTGAACTCAAAAACGCCATTGAAACTAACTTTGGTGTGGTTTTACCAATAACGAGTTTTCTGGCAGATTCCAATATCGACCAGCTTGCAAGCGAGGTACTTGCCCAAACGGTATCTACTTTTCCCCAAGAAATGACTCTCGCTCCAGCCTTTGAAGCAGTTGCAGAAAATTCCCTCTCAATTGGTCAACAAGCTTTGTACTTTCTGCACCAACTGACACCAGAGAGTCCAGCTTACAATATTGTGGTTGCAGCCCGCCTTCAAGGAGAATTAGATATTCCAGCATTGGGTCGTGCGTTTCAAAGCTTGGTGGAACGTCATCCAACGTTACGAACTACCTTCACTAATTTATCAGGGCAACCCGTTCAGCAGATCCACGAACACTTGGAAATTTGTTTTCAGCACGAAGACGTTTCAACTTCTTGGAGTCCGGCGTTTTTGAACAACCGCCTAGTCGAAGAAGCCCATCGTCCCTTTAATCTAGAGCAAGGTCCTTTGCTACGAGTCAGCTTATTTACGCGATGGTTGCAAGAGGACTCACCCAAAGGACGTTTACTACAGGAACATACTCTACTGCTAGTTGTGCATCACATTATCGCTGACTTCTGGTCTGGTGCAGTACTGATGCATGAGCTAGGAATACTGTATCAGGCTCACAAAGCTGGTACAAAAACAATCCTTAATCCTTTAGTGCTAAGATATACCGACTATGTTCGCACAGAAGCAGCAATGCTGGCTTCAAAACAAAGTGAACGGTTATGGGAATACTGGCGCAAGCAACTTGCTGGGGAATTGCCAGTACTGAATTTGCCGACTGACCGACCGAGACCACTTGTCCAAACTTATACAGGAGCTTCACAATCCTTTCGGCTGAATGCAGAGATAACTCAAAGGCTCAAGACCCTCAGTCACGCCCACGGCGCTACTCTCTACATGACAATGCTAGCAGCTTTTCAAGTCCTGCTTTACCGTTACACAGGTCAAGAGGACTTGCTGGTGGGTTCACCGACAACAGGTAGAAGTCGAGCTGATTTGGCAGGGGTAGTGGGCTATTTTGTCAACCCAGTTGTTCTACGAGCAGATTTATCAGGAAATCCAACGTTTGAAGCGTTTTTGAGTCAAGTACGCTCCACTGTGCTAGATGCTTTTGCTCATCAGGATTATCCATTTGCACGTCTAGTGGAGCAACTACAGCCGATTCGAGATCCAAGTCGCTCACCGCTGTTTCAAGTCATGTTTGTCTTGCAGAAAGCACACTTGCAAAATCAGGAGGGTTTGGCAGCTTTTGCTTTGGGAGAAACAGGAGCAAGAATAAAATTAGGGGAGCTGGAGCTAGAGTCCTTGAGCTTGGAGAAGCGGATTGCTCAGTTTGACCTTACTCTAATGATGGCTCTTGTGGATGGACAACTATCTGGTTCTTGGCAATACAATACAGACTTATTCGATGCTACCACTATTGCCCGGATGGCGGGTCATTTTCAAACTTTACTAGAAGGTATTGTCGCTGATCCACAGCAGCACGTCTCACTTCTTCCACTCCTCACGAAATTAGAACGGCAACAATTATTGGTAGAGTGGAATGCTACCCAAGTAGATTACGCAAGTGATTTGTGTCTCCATCAACAGTTTGAGGCTCAAGTAGAGCGAACACCAGACACAGTGGCGGTGGTATTTGAAAAAGAACAACTCACCTACGCACAATTGAATCGGCGGGCAAACCAGTTAGCACACCATCTACAAGCCTTGGGGGTGCAACCGGAGGTGTTGGTTGGCATTTACTTGGAGCGCTCTGTTGAGATGGTAGTAAGTATCTTAGCGACTCTCAAGGCAGGAGGGGCTTACGTCCCTTACGATCCCACCTATCCTAAGGAACGTCTAGCTTTTATGCTGGAAGATGCCCAAGTTCCGGTGTTGTTGACTCAACAGAAGTTTCTTGAAGCTTTGCCTGAGCATGGGGCGCAAGTGGTTTGTTTGGACAAAGACGCTGAGGTTTACGCCCACAAAAGGATAGACAACCCGACCAGCCATGTAACAACCAACAACCTCGCATATGTCATTTACACCTCCGGCTCAACTGGCAAGCCGAAGGGAGTCATGAACACCCACAGAGGGATTTGCAATCGTCTCGACTGGATGCAGGAAACCTACCAACTGACAACAGTAGATAGAGTGTTGCAAAAAACACCATTTAGCTTTGACGTATCCGTTTGGGAATTCTTCTGGCCTTTGACTACGGGAGCGGTAAGCGTGGTAGCTCGACCAGGAGGGCATCAAGATAGCGCCTACCTCGTTGGGATTATACAAGAGCAGCAGATCACCACGCTGCATTTTGTTCCCTCTATGTTGCAAGTATTTCTCGAAGAACCTGGTCTTGAGGCGTGTCACTGCTTGAGGCAGGTTATGTGCAGCGGTGAAGCGCTACCTTTCAAACTGCAAGAGCGCTTTTTTGCATGTTTGGATGCAGACCTACACAATTTGTACGGACCAACCGAAGCAGCCATTGATGTGACATTCTGGGCTTGTAAGCACCAGAGTCGTAAACACACTGTCCCCATTGGTCGCCCCATTGCCAATACGCAAATTTATCTGCTAGATTCTTACTTGCAACCAGTGCCCGTTGGCGTGCCAGGGGAACTACACATTGGCGGTGTGGGTTTAGCCAGGGGTTATCTGCGTCAACCAGAATTAACAAATCTTAAATTCATTCCCAATCCCTTTAGCGATGAGCCTGGGACACGCCTGTACAAAACTGGGGATTTGGCACGCTACAATCGCGATGGCAACATCGAGTATCTTGAACGACTCGACCATCAAGTTAAGCTGCGAGGATTTCGCATTGAGCTAGGAGAGATTGAAGCGGTACTGAGTCAACACCCAGCTTTGCACTCGGTCGTTGTCTTAATGAGAGAGATTGAGAGAAGGGAACAGCACCGAGACTTCACACCATTGGTTGACGTGGAAAATTCATCAACAATTACTGGTTTGCGTCGCTTACTCAAGGGAGAATTAGCTGAATCTCCGGCAGACTCTAGGAACCAGCAATTAGTTGCTTATTGCATCACCCGTCATCAGCCAGCACCCACCACTACGGAACTGCGTCGCTTTCTCTTAGAGAAGCTGCCCGACTACATGGTTCCTGCAGCTTTCGTCATGCTGGATGCACTTCCCTTGACTCCGAATGGTAAAATAGACCGGCGCTCTCTACCAGTTCCTAGTAAAGCTAGACCTGAGTTAGAAAAAGCTTTTGTAGCACCTCGCACTCTTGTAGAGGAAGCATTGGCACAAGTGTGGGCAGAGGTGCTGGACATTGAACAGGTGGGCATTCACGACAACTTTTTTGAGTTAGGAGGGGATTCTATCCGTAGTATCCAAGTGCTAGCTAGAGCCACTGCAAGAGGTTTAAGCTTCTCACTTGGACAAATTTTCCAGCATCAGACCATCGACTCACTGGCACAAGAAATTACCTTTGCCGAACCAAGTGGTTTAGTAACTCGTAAAACAGAGCCATTTAGCCTGATTTCCCACGAAGAACGCCAAAAGCTACCCGAAGGCGTGAAAGATGCTTATCCTTTGGCTAGGGTTCAGGCTGGGGTAATTTTTCACACTCAGTCCATGCCTGAGGAGCCGATGTACCATGACATTTTCCTGTACAATTTGCAAGTTCGTCTAGACATTCAACTGTTTCAAAAAGCCGTACAGCAGGTTGTGGAGCGCCATCCCATCCTGCGGACATCGTTTGATCTGACCAACTTTAGCGAATCCCTACAGTTAGTTCATCAACAGGTCACTGCTCCAATTCATGTCGAGGACTTGCGCGATTTATCACCAGAGCAACAACAGCAAGCACTTTCCACTTGGATCAAAGCTGAAAAAAGACGAAATTTTGACTGGTCTTCCCCGCCATTTATTCGCTTTTTCATTCACCGCCTCACAGATCAGTCCTTCTATCTGACCTTTAGCTGTCACACTTCTATTCTTGACGGCTGGAGCAAAGCTTGTTTGCTGACAGAATTGCTGCATCATTATTATGCTCTGCTCAATGGTAAAGGTAATACCATTGAACCACCCCCAACTATTACTTATCGAGATTTTGTGGCCTTAGAGCGCTCAACGCTGCAATCGCAGGAGTGCCAAGACTTTTGGACTCAAAAATTGGCAGATTGTGTGACGACGAGACTAGCCCGTTGGGTGGCTCACCGTACCACAGATAACCCGGAAATTGGCTTTTTGGATGTCCCCATCTCTGCTGAGCTTTCCGAGAAATTACAGAAACTGGCACGTAGAGCAGAAGTCCCCCTCAAAAACGTTTTGCTAGCTGCACACGTGAGAGTGATGAGTTTGCTAAGTGGCGAAAGCGATGTCCTCACAGGACTTGAGTCTAACGGTCGATTGGAAGAGGCTGACGGAGAAAAAACTCTGGGAATCCATTTGAACACAGTTCCCTTGCGTCTAAAGCTGATGGGCGGAACTTGGCTAGAGTTGGTGCGACAAGTTTTTGAAGCTGAACGCGAGTTGTTACCCTTTAGACGTTATCCCTACGCAGATTTACATCAACTTGTCGGTCGTCAGGCTCTCCAGCCCCTGGTGGAAACTGTCTTTAACTACACTCACTTTCATGTTTATGAGAGTTTGCAAGGTTTCAAAGATTTGGAAATTTTAGGGGCGAGGGGTTTTGGTGAAACTCATTTTACGTTGCGATCTGAGTTTAATCTCAATCATGCCTCAGACTGCATACAACTCGATTTAGAGTGTGACTTGACACAGATTAGCCATGCCCAGTTAGAGACTATTGGCAGTTATTTTATAGAAACGCTGACAGCAATGTCTGCACAGCCGTTTGCACGTTACGAGTCTCAATGTCTTTTGGGCGATCGCCAACGGCAGATGTTGCTTGTGGAGTGGAATAATACCGCCACCAAATATCCACAATATATCTGTATCCAGCAATACTTTGAGGCGATGGCAGCACAAAATCCTGATGCGATTGCCATCGTCTTTGCAGGTGAGCAACTCACCTACCAACAGCTAAACCGTCGAGCTAATGCCCTTGCCCATTACTTGCAGCGTCTAGGAGTAAGTTCCGATGTGCCGGTGGCTCTCTGTGTCGAGCGTTCCTTGGAAATGATTGTGGGAATTTTGGGAATTCTCAAGGCAGGAGGAGCTTACTTACCCTTAGACCCAACATATCCCAAAGAAAACCTGGCTTTTATGCTGCAAGATGCTCAAGTTCCAGTCCTGCTGACTCAGGCACGGCTAGTAGCAGACTTACCTACACACTCCGCCCAAATTGTTTGCCTAGACTCACATTGGCACACTATAGCACAGGAGAGTCCAGAAAACCCCAGCACTACAAGCACATTAGAGAATCTAGCCTACATCATCTACACCTCAGGTTCCACAGGTCAACCCAAGGGAGTACTCGTTACCCAGCAAAACTTAGTTCACTCCACAAGAGCGCGGATTGCTTATTACCCAGAACCCGTTACCAGTTTCTTATTGATTCCCTCGTTTGCTTTTGATAGTTCAGTAGCACCCATATTTTGGACATTGTGTCAAGGCGGTATGCTGGTGCTGTTAAGAGAGGGTTTCCAGAGAGATATTTGGCAATTAACCAAGCTGATTGTCCAACATCAGGTTTCACACTGGTTGAGTGTTCCCTCACTCTACAGCACTCTACTCGCTACTATAGACCCGGATCTACTTGTTTCGTTGCACACTGTCATCGTTGCCGGGGAATCTTGTTCCACAGAGTTAGTGGAACGCCATCGCCTAAGCTTACCTCACACATCCTTGTTTAACGAATATGGTCCAACAGAAGCAACGGTTTGGAGCAGTGTGTACAATTGTCAAAATCATGATTTGAAAAATTCTGTTCCGATTGGTCGTCCAATTGCCAACACCCAAATTTATTTACTCGATTCTCACTTGCAACCAGTACCAATTGGTGTACCGGGTGAGGTGTACATTGGTGGTCTCGGTTTGGCTAAGGGCTATCTTAACCAATCTGAGCTAACTGCCCAAAAGTTTATTCCCAATCCGTTTAGCGAAGAACCGAACGCACGCCTGTACAAAACCGGGGATTTAGCGCGTTACCTTCCAGACGGCAATATAGAGTTTTTGGGGCGCATTGACCATCAAGTGAAGCTCAGGGGGTATCGTATTGAACTAACGGCGATAGAAGCAGTGTTACTCCAACATCCTGTTGTTCGAGAAGCGATCGCCACACTTCGAGAAGAGGAGTCAGGTCGCAAACGCTTAGTTGCCTACGTAGTGCTACAGCAAAAACCTGCACCTGCAACCAATGAATTGCGGAGTTTCTTGCGGCAGAAGTTACCGGAGTATATGATTCCTACCACCTTTGTTGTCTTAGAAGAATTGCCATTGACTCCTAGTGGCAAAGTTGATCGCCGCCGTTTGCCAGCACCTGAGCAAGTAAAATCCCAACCAGAAATGCTGGTGCAGGAAGAAAGCACAGCAGGGCAAACTACCTACTTAGCACCCCGTACAGCAGTGGAAGAGGCGATCGCCACAATCTGGAGTCAGGTTTTGGGAATTCAGCAGGTGGGCATTTACGACAACTTTTTAGAGTTGGGAGGTGATTCGATTCAGAGTATTCAGGTTGTGGCTAAAGCTTATGAAGCGGGGTTGAAATTCAGTACCAATCAGCTATTTGAATATCCAACAATTGCAGAATTAACAACGGTTATCGAAACAATTCCAGTTCCACAGGAACAACAGCGATCGCCCGCATCGCCAATCACTGATTTTTTGTCCACCGAAACCCCAAGCTTCACACCTTCAGATTTTCCAGAAGCTGAGTTAACTCAAGAAGAACTCAACAAGCTGTTGATGAACAACAACTAATACCAATTCTCCATGAAGATCCACTTAATATCTATTAAACAAACCGCCAAGACGAGGCAGTGCGTTGCGGGGGTTCCCCCCGTTGAAGCAACTGCCGTGCCAAGTACGCCAAGAGTCAAAGAGTAAGTATTAAATGCAAATTTAGTTGTTTTAGTATAAATAATGACAATAAAAATAGAAATGCCTAGGTATGGAAGCTAAAAATATAGAGGACATCTACACACTCTCACCTACCCAGCAGGGTATGCTGTTTCACATCCTCTCTGCTCCAAATTCCAGGATGTATTTTGAGCAGACGCTATGTACCTTGCACGGAACTCTTGATTTCTCAGCTTTTGAGCAGGCTTGGCAGCAAGTGGTAGACCGACATCCGAGTTTAAGGACAGCTTTTGTATGGCAAGGTCTGAATCAACCAGTTCAAATAGTACACCGACAAGCTAAACTGCTGATACAGCAGTATGATTGGCGTAAACTCTCAACTGCTGAGCAAGAAGCGCAACTACAAAGTTACCTAGAAGCAGACCGCAAACATGGCTTTGAGCTTGCAAAACCACCCTTGATGCGGCTCATCTTAATCCAGACTGATGTGGACACTTATCAATTGATCTGGAGTATTTGTCACTTGGTGCTGGATGCCTGGTGTGTTAACACTATCCTCAAGGAATTTTTCTCCTTCTACGAAGCACTTTGCCAAAACCAAATTCTCCAGTTGCAACCAAACCGTCCGTATCGGGACTACATCACTTGGCTGAAGCAGCAGGATTTATCGGAGGCTGAGGTATTTTGGCGAAAAGTTCTTCAAGGCTTCACAACACCAACTCCTTTGGTAGCAAACTGGATAACCAATGGCTCCTCTGGTCAGCACCAAGGTTTCAGTCAACAACAAATCCAGCTGTCGCTAGCAACCACAGAAGCACTGAAGTCTTTAGCGCAACAACATCATTTGACACTGAACACCCTAATACAAGGCGTTTGGGCTTTGCTATTGAGTTATTACAGTGGTGAAGCAGATGTGGTCTATGGAAGCGTTGTGTCTGGTCGTCCGCCCACGATACTAGGGGTTTCCTCTATGGTGGGACTCTTTATCAACACCCTGCCAGTGCGTGTACTCGTGTCTGGTGAAGCTTCGCTCCTGTCTTGGCTAAAGGAACTTCAGTCCCAGCAGCTGAGTATACGTAAATACGAGTGTACTCCTCTAGTCCAGATCCAGAATTGGAGTGAAGTACCTCCAGGGATGCCTTTGTTCGAGAGTATTTTGGTATTTGAAAACTCTTCAGTAAATATCTCTAGCTTAGCTACAGGAAACTTGAGGATTGACAATGTTCGCTCTGTTATTAACTCTAACTATCCTCTTGTTTTCTTAGTTAAACCTTGGTCGCAGTTATCGTTGAATATATTTTATGACTTACGTCACTTCAGCACCGTAACGGTAGCTAGAATGCTCAGTCATGTTGCCGCGCTACTAAATAATATAGTTGCTGATCCCAACACTACACTAAGAGCTTTGACACAGAGTATTGTTAACAATCCAGAACAATTGATGAGTGATGTCGAGCGACAACAACTGCTCGTTGAATTTAACAATACGAGAAGAGACTATGTTAACGACAAGTGTATCCACCAATTTATTGAGGAACAGGCAGAACGTACCCCGGAAAACGTAGCTGTGGTGTTTAAAAAGCAGCAACTCACTTACCGAGAACTGAACCACAAAGCCAATCAGCTAGCACACCATCTTCAGGCTTTGGGAGTTGGACCGGATGTATTAGTGGCGATTTGCGTAGAACGCTCTTGGGAAATGTTGGTAGGTATACTAAGTATTTTCAAAGCCGGAGGAGCGTACTTACCCATCGATCCAATGTATCCAAACCAGCGACTGGTTTATATGCTGCAAGATTCTCAGGTATCAGTCGTATTGACCCAAGAACGGTTGGTGAAAAAGTTACCTGATATTGGGGCGCAAGTACTTTGCTTAGATACTCTTTGGGATGCAATTGCCCAAGAAAGTGATGAGAATCCCAAAAGTGAAGCGACTCCTGAGAACCTGGCTTACTTGATTTATACTTCTGGATCTACAGGACAACCCAAAGGAGTGCAGGTTACGCATCAAAACCTAGTTCACTCCACAACTGCTCGCATCTGTTACTACGATCAACCTGTAACAGGCTTTCTCTTAACTTCACCTTTTGCGTTTGATAGTTCCGTTGCCGTCATTTTTTGGACACTTTGTCAAGGTGGTTTTGTCTCCGTTTTACCAGAAAATTTTCAACTAGATATTAAACAGGTCATAGAGGCGATCGCTCAACAACAAATTTCCCACTTATTATGTCTGCCATCTCTCTACAAGCTGATTTTAGAGCAAGCCCAACCACAGCAACTAGTTAGCCTGCAAACCGTAATTGTAGCTGGAGAATCCTGCCCAAAAGGGCTTGTTAAGCAACACCGTGAATTACTACCCCAGACATCCTTATTTAATGAGTACGGTCCAACAGAAGCAACAGTTTGGAGCAGTGTATACAATTGTCAAAATCATGATTTGAACAATCCTGTGCCAATTGGTCGCCCAATTGCTAACACCCAGATATATTTACTGAATTCTTACCTCCAACCAGTACCCATTGGTGTATCGGGAGAGATATACATCGGCGGTCTTGGCGTAGCACGGGGTTATCTCAACCGTCCAGAACTAACGACCCAAAAGTTTATTCGCAATCCGTTTAGTGATGAACCAAACGCACGCCTCTACAAAACTGGCGATTTAGCGCGTTATCTCCCGGATGGAAACATTGAGTTTCTCGGTCGTCTCGATCAGCAGGTCAAGATTCGAGGGTATCGCATTGAGCTAACTGAAATTGAAGCTGTTCTCAATCAACACACAGCTGTGCAAGAAGCTATAGTCGTCGCTCAAGAAGATATCCACGGTAACCAGCGTTTAGTTGCCTATGTTGTCCCAAAAAATGAGCAAGTACCCACAGTTGATGTCCTGCATAGCTTCTTAAAAAATTGCTTGCCAGAGTATATGCTGCCTTCGGTGTTCGTGATGCTGAAAGCGCTACCACTAACTCCCAATGGCAAGGTAGATCGTCAAGCGCTTCCCGTTCCCGACCAGGAAAGACCAAATCTCGAAGCAGTATTTGTCCCACCTAGCACCCCAATCGAAGTAGCACTGGCAGAGATTTGGTCACAAGTTCTTGGTGTCGAACAAGTGGGCATTCACGACAACTTCTTTAAGTTGGGAGGAGATTCTCTGTCCAGCATTCAAGTACTATCTAGAGCTAATGACCGAGGATTAAGTTTCTCTTTGCAAGAGTTTATCCAACATCCTACAATTCACGAACTTTCCCAAATGATCAAGACGGGTGAGGATCTGCAGGTACCTGCAATACAGCCAGTGTCTAATACTATTGGCGGGAAAACTGTTGCGCAACTGCAAGCGGAAGCCGTCCTTGATCCCACAATTCGTCCTGAAGTTATCCAAAGGGACTATACAACTGAGCCAGTCAGTATCTTCTTAACTGGAGCCACAGGTTTTGTCGGAGCTTTTTTAGTTGATGAACTTCTCCAAAAAACTCAAGCGGATATCTATTGCTTGGTACGTGCTGCTAATGCTGAAGAAGGCAAAAATAAGCTCTGCAAAAACTTGGAAATGTATTCACTTGGAAACGAAGATTTCACTTCTAGAATCATCCCGGTTATAGGAGATTTATCACAGCCACTTTTTGGACTTTCTGAGGCACAATTTTTACGGCTAGCAAATAGGATAGATGTTATTTATCATAATGGTGCTTTAGTTAATTTTGTTTATCCATACGAGCAGCTGAAGGCGGCTAATGTTTTCGGAACCCAGGAAGTTTTGAGATTGGCAAGTTTAATCAAAGTCAAACCTGTGCATTACGTTTCTACCCTTTCTGTTTTTCCCACCCAGAGCGATTCTGACGTGCAAGTATTCCGCGAACAAGACTGTTTGGAACATGATGGAATTCTCCAAAATGGCTACGCTCAGAGTAAATGGGTGGCGGAAAAGTTAGTCGCGATCGCACGTTCTAGAGGGCTTCCTGCCAGTATCCATAGACTGGGAAGAATAACAGGAAACAGCAAAACAGGGGTCTGGAACACAAATGATTTTATGTGCAGCATGATTAAATGCTGTATTCAGCTTGGTAGTGTGCCAAAAATTGATGGTTTGCTGGACATGACCCCTGTAGACTACGTAAGTCAAGCCATCATTTATTTATCTCAGCAAAAAGAATCCATTGGGAAAGTCTTTCACTTGCTCAATCCCCACCCAATTCAACTGAAAGAACTGATCGAGTGGATGTGTTTTTATGGCTATCCACTGCGGCTAGTGACCTATGACGAATGGCGACAAGAGTTGATCGCTGCTGCAAAGCATTCTCCAGATCCAACTTTGTATTCCCTTTTGCCTTTGTTTCCTGAAAATAAATACAAAGAACGGATATCCATCCAACAGAGCCTCTCTCAACCAAGAATGACACAATTCGATTGCCAAAACACGCTTGCTCGGCTGGCAGGTACTTCTATTGTGTGTCCTGCGATAGATGACAAACTTCTGAAAAACTATTTTTGTTACTTCACTCGTAGTGGTTTCCTGAATCACCCACAGATGTAGAATGCGAGTATTTACCCTTATCTGGTTTGGGCAGCTTATTTCACTGATTGGCTCTGGGCTGACTCGATTTGCTTTAGGTGTCTGGGTATACCAGAATACTGGGTCAGTCACGCAATTTGCACTCATTTCTTTGTTTACGATGCTGCCGAGCATCTTAATGTCACCGTTGGTCGGTGTGCTTGTAGATCGCTGGAACCGACGCTCTTGTATGATACTAAGCGATGCAGGGACAGGACTGAGTACGCTGGCTATTGCACTGTTGCTCTTGATTGGTAAGCTTGAAGTCTGGCATATCTACCTGGCTGTAGCAGTCAGTTCGACCTTTAGCGCTTTCCAATTGCCAGCCTATGCTGCTGCAACTACGATGCTTGTCCCAAAGCAACACCTTGGTCGCGCTAGTGGTATGGTGCAACTTGCAGAGGCAACTTCACGGCTGCTCTCACCGATGTTAGCAGGTGCGCTGGTTGTCACTATTCAGATTCAGGGCGTAATCCTGATCGACTGCCTCAGTTTCCTCTTTTCTCTAGTGACTCTGCTGCTCGTCCGATTTCCTAAGCCAAAAACTACCGCAGAGGATGAAGTGAGGAAGGATTGGCAACTGCGGGAGTTTACTTATGGATGGACGTACATCACTGCTCGACCCGGACTACTGGGATTGTTGATTTTCTTTGCTGCCATTAATTTCCTAATCGGAGTTGTTAGCGTGCTAGTTACACCATTGGTGCTAGCCTTTGCTGCAGCTACTGTACTTGGCACCGTGCTGTCCATTGGTGGAAGCGGGATGTTGGTTGGCGGTCTAGTGATGAGCGCTTGGGGTGGTTCAAAGAACCGCATCCTTGGTGTGTTCGGCTTTACGCTATCAGGTGGGCTGTCTATACTACTTGCGGGGCTTATACCCTCTGTTCCGGTCTTCTTTGCAGCTGCTTTCATCTACTATTTTGGGGTGTCGATGATCAATGGCTGTGACCAAGCCATCTGGCAGAGCAAAGTCGCACCTGCTGTCCAGGGACGGGTGTTTGCCGTGCGGAGTATGCTCGCCTTGGCATCCCTACCGCTTGCCTATCTCATTGCAGGGCCATTAGCCGATCAAGTCTTTGAGCCGTTGCTTGCTGTCTCTGGACCATTGGCTGGAAGCATAGGACGGATTATCGGTGTGGGACGAGGACATGGCATTGCCCTGTTGTTTGTTGTAATGGGAATGCTCACTATGCTAACAACAGCTGGGGGCTATCTATATCTACCTCTACGGCTGCTAGAGGAGCAACTGCCGGATGCGTAAATGAGCCGACGCCAGCAGGCAAGGTCTACCCAACTGCTGCCCAAACGGGTAGACCGTGGCTGAAGCTGACTTCATTTTAGGAAGAAACACAATATTTGCAATGGCGCTCCGCGCCCGTAGGCGATCGCGTTAAAGATATGATTTGCTATGCCAGTGAGAATGTCTATCCACCGGTAGTTGAAAATATTTTATATTGCCTAGCTGAATTAAGGAATTAGTTGGTTTGTACCCTGCTTTAATGATTTCTAGTTACGCATTTGTTGCTACACCCAGTTCATCTACAGCTTGGAGAATCAATTCTTCCCGGTGAGCGACTACTAACACGCCTTCACTTCTGCAAGTGAATTCAGATGCTACTACAGCAAACATAAACGCGAACTTTGTGATTTTTGTCCAAAGTCCAAAACTTAATAGTGTCGTTAAGGAAATCTTTCCTTAACTAGTAAGCTGTGCGAGTCATCCTGCTACCTGACTGCTCAAGCATCAATATAAGTTCTCTCGCATACGGTCTAAGGGCTTCTATCAATTTCTTTGCATCGTCAGTTGTAGCTGTGCCTGTTAATGTAATTTGTGGTTCAAAATTAACAGTAATTGTTGTTGAGCCACCGCTTATGGGCATTGCTGGCGCTCGCGTCACAGCCATAGCTGAGCTAGCTGAATTTGCAACATTAGAAGCGGCTGATTCTACAGTACGAATATTGCTATTCATGCCATAAGCAAAAGTTGCTGATAAAGCGCTACCGGATGCAGTTAAGTCAGATAAAGCGCCTAATTTTGCATCAGAACTAGGAAGATAAGAGCGGACTTTGTTGACAACTTCTTGAATAGCGTTAAAAGGTGCGCTCGCTGCATCTCTAATGCCTTGAGCAAAACTATTCATCATTCCTGTACCTGCACTTTTTAAGGAATTAACGATTGTAGATCCAAAACTTGCAGCGGCTTGAGAAATCTGACTAAGAGCACTTTTAACAGCACTAATAGCTGAGGACATAGCGTTAGAAATAGCGCCAGGTAATTGCTTAAAAGCGTTCACTATTGCATCAATACCTTGAGACACAATGCTAGGAACTTGCTTTATCATGTTACCGATAGTGTTGGTAACACTTGTCATTGCAGAAGTAACTGTACTGCTGATTTTCTGACCAGCATCAACAATGCCTGTGATGATTTTGCCAATGACAGCAATAATAGACACGGGTAATGTTGCGATCGCTCCAACTATGTAACCAGTTACGTAAGCAATTGTATTAGGCAACTGTTTGATGAAGTTGATAGTGTTGTCAATTCCTCCTTTGACTGCGTTCGCTATCCCGTTCCAGATAGCGCCCGCCTGAGATTTTAACCAATCCCAGTTTTGATAAATAGCAACACCAGCAGCAACGACCGCCGCGACGACCGCTGCTATAGCAACACCAATCAACACGGGACCAGAAGCAACAACAGCAACAACACCAGTGATAGCAGTACCAATTCCTGCAATCATAGGTGAAATTACGCCTATAGCAGTACCAATAGCCCCTACCGCTGAGACAACGCTACCTACTGCAACTAGGACAGGACCAATTGCTGCTACAAGCGCTAAGAAAGCTACACCAAGTTGCACTATCTTAGGATTAGCTTCTGCAAACTTACTAAACTGGTCAATCAAAGGCGTGACTGCTGTCAGCAACGACGCGACCGCAGGTAAAATAGCAGCACCAATTGTGATACCTATTGAGTAAAGCTTGGACTGTACGACCCCAGCTTGATAAGCGGTCGTTTTCTGCGTTTCCGCCCATTCTCTTTGTGCTTTCGCGGCTGCGGCGCTAGTGTCACCTGCTTTTTGAAAAGCCTGGGCGAGTAAGTCTGTACGGTCAATAGTTACACCGATTGTGTCATTGTAGTTATTGCCGTAAAAGGATGCGATCGCGAGCGCCTTGCTACTACCTTGCAACTGATTAAATCTGTTGTTCAGTTCTAGAATTGCGCCGCTCATGCCTTTTTGCTGGATAATTTGAGCTAGTTGTTGATAGCTCAACCCTACTTGCTGCAACACAGCATTATGCTCTTTGCTCTTACCTGTCGAGGCTGTGAAAATAGCATTGACCTGAGCCTTGATTGAGTTGGACGCTACAGAAGCCTCTACGCCTAAACGTCCATAGGTTGCAGCGAGCGCTGTTATTTCACCTGCACTCATCTTTGCTGCTGATGCGGTCGCACCACTAGCAGCAACAATCTTGAGTATTTCTGACTCCTTACCGCCTATCTCGTCACCCAGATAATTGATTTTTGCTGCAAAGTTTTCTATTTCTTTGGAAGACATATTGTAGACAGAAGAGACTTTACCAAATGCCTCTGCTGTCTCTTTAGCAGGTAAGTCTAGTAAGACAGAAGCTTTAGCAACTGTTTGAGATATCCCTAGAATTGCTTCCTTACCCGTCACACCCGCCTTTGCTACCTCTTCTGCTATCTCTCCAAACTGCGGTGGTAACAAACCAAACTGGGCTGATAAACTCTTGATATCACTTTCTAAACCTTTGACACCTGTAGCGCGTGAAATGCCGCTCATCTGCTTTTCAAAGTCCATTGCTGACTTTGTAGCAAGCCCTAATCCTGCAACAATAGGCGCTGTCAATCCAACCGTCATCTGTTGACCTATGCCTGTCATGCTTGCGCCTATGCCTTTTAACTTCCCTCCCATTGCATCGGCTGCATCACCTACTTTTCCTAGTCCTGCGACCGCGTTTGTAACATCTGACAGGACTTGAATTATAACTTTAGCTACCATAAGCCCTCGTTAAGGAAATCTTTCGTTAGCGACCACCCTTGGGTCATCCACCCTTGGGTCATCCACCCTTGGGTTATCCAGGGGTGGATTGTCCAAGCATGGATAGCACCCCCCACATAAGAATACACACTTCAATAAAAAAAACGTAAGAAAACAAAACGAAGAAACACACAATGCAAAAGCGCTACCGCGCTGACTGAGTATTTATACTTTGTTCTTTAATTTTGTCAAGAGGAAAAGAGCGATACACGATTACGCGACTAACGACAAAGACAAATTAGAAATTATTCATTTTGACAACAAGATTACTCATGAGGGTCATTCTTCCGCGCCCTGTGATGCAATGTCAAAAGAAACATTTTATTAGCGGGGTCTAGTGTGACTTACAGCCAGGGTTAATTGTGCTTGCTGTAGTTTTTATCATTTGAAGAAAAATAAGCCCCTTAAAGCGCAAAAACAACGCAGTTACGAAAAGAAACTCTCTGTGATGTTTTACGTCATAGAGAGCATAAAAGTTTATGTTTTCAGTACCATGACGATTTCTGTTGTTAGGGGACTGTATGCTTATAAGTGGTGGTAGCTTACAAGCTCGTCAGAGAAATCTTTCTTTGACGATTATTTTTGCTGCGATCGCTCAATCATTTGTTTTTCTCGCTTCATTTCTAAAATTATCTCTGATAGCCATTCATGCAACTGTTCAAGGTCTTTGAAGTATTCAAAGTCTCGAAGTGACCACCCCATGAAACGACACACACGCAAAATTGTTAGTCGCTCTGGTATCAGTTGACTTCTTTTTTTATGATGTCAAAAATTACTTTTCCTGCGACAAGTCCTATACCTCCGCTTGTTTCGCACTGAGTAAACATTTCCTCGGTTATGCGCTCATCATTTCTCCTAATGTATTTCTTTGCTAGATTTTTGTATGCGAGCGCTGGACTAATTTGTATGTCTTTGTAGAAGTCATTTACTGATTCCCAAGGAATAGGCAAAACCTGATAAATGTCTTTGCCTATTTTGAAGTGTTTTGAGTCAGTGTAATCAATAGGGTTACTTTCTTCTGAGTCAAGTAATTCTATCTCGGCTTTCATTGTTACCAAAGGTGTTAAAAGTTTGTTGGCTTCCCTCATCGTTAACATTAGAGTGTTTATCCTCATAGCGTCTAAAGGTTCACCATTGAGGTAGTAAGAAGTTTCAAAAAGCCATTGTTGAGCCATTTTCGCGCCAACTGCACGACCAGCCGCCGCATTGCTCTCTTCAGGTGGCATGACTTTTTCATTAGACATCTCCAAAATAGAACCATTTTGTGGTAAAAGAGGAAAAACTGCCTTTTTTACCACGAAACATGAGTGACATATTAAGTTATATTCAAAACAACCCCCAAGAAACGCAGCGATTATTAGGTGTAAAGTATGAGCAACTAGAACAACTAATAAAACAGGCGATCGCCTTACACACTGAAAAGCAACAAGAAATAGAAGCAAAGAAAATTAGAATTATAAATAAAGGTGGCGGTCGAAAGGTAAAATTGTCAAACGAAGACCAAATTCTTTTAACTTTGACATATTTAAGACATCTGACAACATTTCAATTGTTAGGTATACAATTTGGTGTAAGTGAGTCAACTGCCAACGATACGTTTAATTACTGGTTTCCGATTCTCCAAGAGCTTCTACCATCAAGTTTATTAGAACAGGTAAAAAAAACGCTAGCGATTATGAGATAGTTCAAGAAATTTTAACTGAATATGAACTAATAGTCGATAGCTGTGAACAGCCACGAGAAAGACCTGGAGAGTATGAAGAACAACAAAATTATTACTCTGGGAAAAAGAAAACCCATACATTTAAAAATCAAATTACTGTTTTACCTGAGGGTCAAGATATTGTTGATATAATCGCAGGAGAGCCAGGACCAAAAAGTGATATAACTTTATTTCGTCAAGGTCAGAAAGGTTTTACTCATAATCAAAAATTTCAAGGTGACAAAGGTTATATTGGAGAACCATCAATTAAAACTCCCACGAAAAAACCGAAAAAAGGAGAATTAACACCTAACCAGAAATCGAAAAATAAAGAAATGGCATCAGCCCGAATTTTTGTCGAACATTTGATTCGTGTATTGAAAATATTTAGAGTGGCTTCTGAAAGATTTAGACTAAATTCAAGTAAATACGAACAAATAATTATGACAATATGTGGACGTAACCGTTCAGGGGGTGCGTCTGCGGCGCACCACCCAACAATAAGCGTTGTAGC